>JANXUL010000103.1 GCA_025356235.1 Bacteroidota bacterium | reverse complement strand
AAACTGTTTAAATTTTTTGGCTATGCCTTCTATGAATGGATGCATTATTATTATTTTTTAGTAGTCAGCTTTGGTTCTTTGTGCGGCTGCTGTTGCGTCGCACCCTTGTACTTTCAGAACGTGAATCGTCAATCGTGAGTGGTGAGTCGTGAGGAGGAAACACTCACGACTCACTATTCACTACTCACATCTTCACCTCGGTTTTCAGCAACTGCCCGTCAT
Organism: Bacteroidota bacterium; assembly: GCA_025356235.1. Lineage (GTDB taxonomy): Bacteria > Bacteroidota > Bacteroidia > Chitinophagales > Chitinophagaceae > Sediminibacterium. The sequence goes on along the minus strand of JANXUL010000103.1, from coordinate 51,605 downwards.
AAATATTCTGGTAACCATCAATGATCAGTTTATCACCCGCGGTCAATCCACTTTTTACTTCTATCAGGTCATTGTATAATTCACCCACTACAATGGATCTTTTTTTAGCGATCAGCTTGCTACCTTCAGTAACGGCTATATATACATACTTGCCCTTATCATCGGTGCTAACTGTATTTACAGGGATAGCGACTGCATTAGGGGCACTGTAATCAAGTATTCGTACCTGTGCTATCTGGTTTGGGCGGATAGAAGCATCCTGCGGCAATTTAGCTTCTGCGCGGAATGAACGGTTGTTGGGATCAATCACTTTTCCGGAAACAGAAACTGTAGTATTGAATGTCTTATTGATATCCGGTAATGTAACCAGTAAGGCTGACCCCTGTTTTACTTTGCCGCTATAGTTTTCAGGTACATCAGTTATGATCTTTAAATTGCTTGTATTAACGATTTTGATCTGCGGCATGGTTCCGGAAAAACCGGTGAACATCTCACCCATACGTACATTCACTTCATCTGCAATGCCATCCACATCACTATATACATTCGCGCCACTCAACTGCTCCTGCTGGACTTTAATATTTTCATTTGCGGCATTGAGTTGTTTTTCCAGCGATTCAACATTGGTTCTTGCGGTAATCAGTTCTATCTCGGTTCCAATTCCCTGTTTCCATAAATTGTTCCTCCTGTTATATACATCTTTCGCAAATGTTATTTGTGTTTTTAAAGCTTCCGTGCCTTGTTTCGCTGCTGCCACCTGTTGTTTAACAATGGCATCATCTAACCTCAAAAGCAATTGCCCCTTCTTCACATAATCACCCCTTTTAACATAGATTGCACGAACCTGCCCACCACCTAAACGTGGAGAGATATACGAAATATTTTCCGCATCTACTCTGCCCTGTAAGTCTATATAATGTGAGAAGTTCCGTGTGGTAATGACAGCAGTTCCTACCAGTTTTGCGATGTCTTCTTTTACAGCAGAAGTATCCAGTTTAGCAACTTCTTTTTCGAGTAATTTGATTTTATCGCCAATGGTTACCTGCTCTTTTTTTAGTTTTTCGATCTCGGCTTTTTTGCCTGCCAATGAGCCGTCTTCGGTTTTATTGCCGCAGGATGCCATGGTAAGTGTAGCTGTGAGAAAAAGTACGGTTATTATCTTTTGCATATACTGATTTTTAGTTTTGGTTGAATTAAAGTTTTCCGGTTGCTTTTAAATAATCCACTTTTGCGATAATGGCGCTATATAAAGCGCTGATGTAATTGGTTTGTGCGGTTACAAGGTCTGTTTGTGCAGCGGTGATCTCTGTGTTTGATCCGGTACCGGCCTCAAACTTCTTTTTTGTCTGGTTATATACCGTTTCGGCCAATTGCATATTTTTCTTCTGAAAATCCATTGTGGCAAGCGAAGATTTGAAATTGATTTTCGACTGTTCAATTTCACCGTCAATAGATAATTTAAGGTTCTCTATCTGGTTCTCGGTTTCTTTCAGTTCAATCCTTGACCTTGCTATCCTGGCACTTTTGGCAAAACCACTAAAGATGGGTACAGAAAGGTTCAATCCTACATAAGAGGTGGTAAACCAATCCCCTTTCCCAAAAAAATCAAATGTGTTACGTTGGGCATTCTTACTATAAGCACCATTCAGCGACAGTATGGGAATATAACTTAACTGGTAACGTTTTATGTTGAACTCGTTCAGTTTTTTGGCAAGTGACAGGTATTGAAAATCTTTCCTGTCTGCATACAGGTAAGCAGTATCATTAGAAAAGTCTTCCTTCACCTGATCTTCATTGATTTTGTCGCTCAGTATTAACGTGTCTTTTACCGGCATGCCCATCAGTGTTTTTAAACCGAGATAGCCGATGCTTATGCTGTTGAGTGCTTTTATTTTTTCTGTTTGTAGGTTCGAGAGTTGTACGGAGATTTTATCCAGGTCCAGTTTCTCAGCAAACCCATTTTTAAATAATTCATTGGCATCATGGTTTAGTTTTTGCAAACGGGTAATATTCGCATCCAGCAGGTCTATCTGTGTTTTACTTACTACCAGCTGGTAGTAAATTTTATAGATATTGGTTTTAATGGCTTCTTCCGTTACTTCCATATTTTTTGTTTGAAACTCAATGGAAGTTGTGCGGGCCTTTAAGCCAATAAATACCTGTCCATCAAACAAAGTCTGCTGCAACTGGATATTGGCAGTAGAGTTATACTTGGTGCCGAACTGCACGGGAATATAAGTACCTGCAGGCTGGCCAAATATCTCACCCGGCAAGAGCGAAGTAGGGATCTTGATATAATCCGTTACGCCAACACTTCCGGTAATGGAAGGCAAAGCGCCGGCCGTAATTTCGCGGTTGGTCTGTTGCTGGCTCTGAATGTTCAGTAATGCATTTTTTACCTGCACATTGTTCTTGCGGGCATACTCAACTGCCTGCTGAATAGTGAATTCATGCCTGGTTGTATTTTGCGCATCGACCGAACCAACGATCAATACCAAACATAACAGCCATACCATTTTCTCTAATCTTCTTTTGTTCATAGGTTATGGGTTTTGTCTTTGTTGCTTGTATTTCTGAATTAATTTCTGGCCTTTTGATGAAGCGAGGCCGTATAAAAAATTATCTGTCATTTCTGTAACTACTGTTGCGAGACTGTGTTTCCCCAACGGAAAAAGTTCGGGGTTAAATATTAAAAAGGTAGAAGCGAGCCTGAACCTTGCCATGATATCGGACTGTACTTCTTCCCGGTATAAGCCTTCTTTTTTACCCCAGTCTAGGTTTTCCCTGATAATGGTGTAGAGAAATTTGTTCTTGAACTCATTATGTTTTTTAAATGCCCTGGGATGGTATTTTTCCATATCAAATATCACAGCAGGGTTCATCTTGGTGAGTATTTCCAGCAACATGTCTACCGCCATAAAAATTTCATGGATGGCATTTTCGCTTTTTTGCCTGTGCTGGGCACATTCGCCCTGTTTCAGGTTGATCTCAATATCTATCACATCATCAACCAATGCGTCTTTATCAGCATAAAACTGGTAAATGGTTTTTTTGCTCATGCCCAGGTGGTTGGCCACTTCATCCATGCTTACACTGCGTATGCCGTACCGCATAAACAGTTCGTGCGCCTTGTTCACTATCCTCTCTTGTGTTTCCATATTTTGTAATATCGGGTACGAAACTAAGGAAACTTTATTTGTAACCAAAGTTTCCAATGTAATTTTTTTATGATTTCTATGTTAAACGGTATTTATTTGGATAAACGTATCGTCCCATAATGCTTACTCCTGTTAGTTTTAGCACATATAAGGGAAATGAGTTGGGTAAATACAGGAATGGAATGCAGGATTCTTACTTACTTTACACTCAAATAACGCTACATGAGCCGAGCCGAGCGCCAACTAAGTTTCCAGGCCTACCTGGGAAAATTAGTACAATATTTTTTCCAGGGACTGATCGTGCTGGCACCTATCGGCATTACACTTTGGGTTGTATTTGGCCTGTTTAATTTTGTAGATGATATACTACCCAATATCATTCATGCAATCGCCCCTACTTATTTAACGAAAGACGCACAGGGTAACCTTAATAAGATACCCGGCATGGGCTTTATTGTGGTAATTGCCATGGTATTGTTTGTGGGATGGATATCTTCTTTATTCTTTTTTAGCCGCCTCGTAACTCTATTGGATACCATCCTCGAAAAAACACCCGGTGTTAAATTCATCTATTCTTCCGTTAAAGATTTCCTGGAAGCATTTGCCGGAAATAAAAAGAAATTCGATAAACCGGTACTAGTCAATGTAGATTCAGCAGATATATGGCGCATAGGTTTTATCACACAACCCAATGCGCATGAATTTGGTATGCCTGCGCATGTAACTGTGTATGTACCCCATTCCTATGCTATATCAGGTATCACTTATATCGTTCCCAGGGAGCGCATACGGTTACTGAATAACCTCAGTGCCTCTGATGCCATGAAATACACTGTATCGGGCGGCGTTACCGATGTGCATGAGGGGTGAATCGTGAATCCTCAGTTGTGAGTCGTCAAATATATTTGGAGTAGCAAAGCTCCCCCCCTCTTTGCCCAGCAGAGAGGGGTGACGAGCGAAGCAATGTCGGGGTGAGTTAAATTTGCTGCAAATCGGTTTACTTTGCCAAATGAAACTTTACAATTTTAATTCCGGCCCATCCATCTTACCACAATCGGTTTTGGAAGAAGCTTCAGGGGCCATCCTTAATTTTAATGATACCGGTTTATCTATATTAGAAATCGGGCACCGCACAACCTGGTTCCAGGATGTATTGCAGGAAGCTATTTCATCCGTAAAACAATTGATGCAGTTAAACGATACCTATGAAATATTGTTCCTGCATGGCGGCGCTACCACACAATTTATGCAGGTTCCCATGAACCTCCTGGGTGATGGAGAAACAGCCGCTTATTGCGATAATGGCATCTGGGGAAACAAAGCTGCTAAAGAAGCCGCCTTATTCGGAAACGTGCAGGTGGTAACCAATTCATCCGATAAACAACATACCTATATTCAAAAACAATTCACTGTTCCGGCCGATGCAAAATACCTGCATATTACTACCAATAACACAGTTGAAGGTACCCAATGGCATCAATACCCGGAAACGGGTATCCCGCTGGTGGCAGATATGAGCAGTGATATTTTCAGCAGGCAAACAGATTTTACAAAATTTTCATTGATGTATGCCGGTGCGCAGAAAAATATGGGTGCAGCAGGCGTTAACCTGGTGGTGGTTAAAAAAGAAGTGCTGGGTAAAATACAACGGAAGATACCCACCATCATGAACTACCAGAAACATATTGAGGCCGGTTCGCTCATGAATACCCCCCCCGTATTCGCAGTATATGTAAGCATGCTCACCTTGCGCTGGATACTGGCCAATGGCGGGTTAACAGAAATGGGAAAAAGAAGTGTTGAAAAAGCTGAACTGCTTTATAATACATTAGACAGTCTTCCGGTATTTAAAGCTACGGTTGCCAAAGAAGACCGCAGCCAAATGAATGCTGTTTTCTTTCTCACCAACCCCTCTCTCGAAGCGCCGTTCCTCGATCTCTGTAAAAAAGAAGGTATGATAGGTGTAAAAGGCTATCGTACTATTGGCGGGGTACGGGTTAGTATGTATAATGCATTGCCATTGGAAAGCGTACGGATTTTTTGCGACCTCATGAAAGATTTTGCTTTTCGAAACGGGTAATTTGATAAACGGCAACCCGGGTAAAAAACTTTCCCCTATTTTTGGACCAAAATACGATTTTAGTCGAAATTATGCTGGCTACCAAAGACGATATAGTTAAAGAAGACATTCTGAAAGAGGCGCAAAAACTTTTCCAGCAATTTGGTTTGAAAAAAACTACGATGGAAGATATTGCGCGAGCCATGGGCAAAGGCAAGAGTACCCTGTATTATTATTACTGCAGCAAAGAAGAAATTTTTGATGCAGTGGTGCTGAAAGAAATGGAAGAGGTTTTTAACTGTGTGAAAACCGCAGTAGAAAAAGCCACCAGTGCCGAAGAGAAACTGAAAGCTTTTACGTTAACCAAAATCAAAGCCGTACAAAAACGCTCGAACTTATACAAACTGGTGAAAGGTGAGATGCAGGAAAACATGCGCTGTATGAAACACCTGCATACCGAATATGATATCCGGGAAACCAGGCTGGTAAAGGAAATTTTAAAATTCGGTATAACAAACGGAGAGTTCACAAAACTCATCAGTAAAGAATTGGATATCCTGCCGTCGGTTATGGTGAGCTCATTAAGGGGATTGGAAAGGGATATGTTTATCGAAAGCAAATACACGAAACTGGAGCCGAGAATGGCATCTATCATGGCCATTATGATCAGGGGGTTGAGAAGTAATTAGAGAAAAGGAAAACAACGAAAAATATATTTAAGACGCAAATACTAACAACATGAAAGAACACATTCAACCAGCCGATGGAAAACTGGGTATTTTATTGCCGGGTCTGGGCGCAGTTGCCACTACTATGATAGCCGGTGTAATAGCGGTGAAGAAAGGAATTTCACAACCCATAGGTGCCTTAACGCAAATGGGTAGTATTCGCTTGGGTAAGCGAACGGAAAACCGTTACCCGTTAATTAAAGAGTTTGTGCCGTTGGCCGAACTGGACAATATCGCCTTCGGCGGATGGGATGTGTATTCCGATAATGTGTACCAGGCTGCAGTGAACGCTAAAGTATTGGAACCAGGTTTATTGGAATCCATCAAACCCGAGCTGGAAGCGATTGTTCCGATGAAAGCGGTATTCGATAAATCGTATGTAAAGAACCTCAACGGCAAACATATCAAACAGGCAGCAACCAAATATGATCTGGCTTTGGCAGTAATGGATGATATCGAAAACTTCCGCGATGTAAATGATTGTAACCGCGTGGTGATTGTTTGGTGCGGCTCTACTGAAAAATATATTGAAGAATCTGAAGTGCACCTAAGCATCGAATCGTTTGAAGAAGGATTGAGAAATAACGACCCTGCTATTGCACCCAGTATGATTTATGCATATGCCGCACTTAAACTGGGCGTTCCTTTTGCAAACGGTGCGCCCAACCTTACCTGCGATATTCCTGCATTGATACAATTGGCAAAAGAAACAGGTACGCCTATTGGCGGTAAAGATTTTAAAACAGGCCAAACCCTGATGAAAACCATACTGGCACCGGGTTTACATGCACGTGCCCTGGGTATTCGCGGATGGTTCTCTACCAATATCCTGGGTAACAGGGATGGCCTGGTATTAGACGATCCGGATAATTTTAAAACAAAAGAAGTTTCTAAACTGAGTGTACTCGATGATATACTCAGGCCGGATATTAACCCTGAGTTGTATGGCGATCTGTATCATAAAGTGCGTATCAATTATTATCCGCCCCATGGCGATAATAAAGAGAGCTGGGATAATATTGACATCTTTGGCTGGTTGGGATATTCTATGCAGATCAAGATCAATTTTCTTTGCCGTGATTCGATCCTGGCAGCCCCCATTGTTTTAGACCTGGCATTGTTCATGGACCTTGCCAAGCGTGCGAATATGAGCGGCATCCAGGAATGGTTATCATTCTATTTCAAATCGCCGCAAACGGCACCGGGGTTAAGGCCTGAGCATGATATCTTTAAACAGCTGATTAAACTGCAGAATACATTAAGGCATATGATGGGTGAAGACCTGATTACGCATTTGGGATTGGATTATTACCAGGACCTGGTGGAAGCTTTATGATGAAGTTCCACAAATTATTTGCGGGCTGCCTGGGTATCGGATATCTAAAAGGCGGTGGAACAATAGCTGCGATAGTATGTTGCGGAGGCTGGTATTGTTTGCAGCCGGATGGATACTTTAACAGCCAGCTGATGATTACGATAACCGTGGTAATCCTGTTCATGGGAATATGGTCGGCCAATGGGGTTGAGCGGGATTGGGGCAAAGACAGCAGCCGTATAGTGATTGATGAAGTAGCAGGTATGTGCATCAGCCTGTTATTTGTACCGGTAACGTTTACATATTTGATTGCCGGACTATTGCTGTTCCGTTTTTTTGATATACTAAAACCATTGCTTATCCGCAAAACAGAATCACTGCCCGGCGGATGGGGTGTAATGATGGACGATATGCTTGCCGGTATATATACCAATATACTGTTGCAGTTAATAATATATTGTAAAGTTTTGTAACCAATGGCCACATTCATCAAAGCGCAGGCTGCATCCTTAACTGCAACCGTGGTTGATTTTGCTGTTACCATCATATTGAAAGAGTGGTTTCAATGCTGGTACTTACTGGCAAGTGTATTGGGCACATTAAGTGGAGGTATTGTGAATTTTACGATGAACAGGAGATGGGTGTTCAGTGCGAGAGATAAAAAAATTCATTTTCAGGCAATCAAATACTTGCTTGTTTGGGTAGGTAACCTGGTATTGGTTTCGGCAGGGGTATTTATTTTAACAAATTATGGTGGCTTCAGCTACCTGGTATCAAAAATCACCGTATCTCTTCTAGTAGGCATATTGTATAATTATGTGCTTCAAAAAAGATTCGTTTTTAAATAAGGAATAATGAAAAGTAAAAAGATAAAAGGAGCCCTGGTTGGTTTATTACTATTAGCGGGGTTGGTACAGGGCTTCACACAAACTGTGATACAGGGTGTGGTTACGGATATAATCAATAAACAACCACTGCAATATGTAAGTGTTGTTTTAAAGGGTGGCCGGGGAACGGTTACCGATAGCCTGGGAAGATTTACACTACGGTCATCCGGAAATATTGCCATCGTACAGGTTACCTATGTTGGGTATAAAACAATTCTCAAGAATATCGTACCCGGCACTGCGCAAACCCTGAATTTTGAGCTTGAAACAGACCCCAAAGCGGTTAACAATGTAACTGTAACCACTAATAAAAGGGCACCCTACCGCAATAAGGGAAACCCCGCTGTTGAACTGATCAAGCGTGTTATAGAAAACAAATCCATCAACAGAACAGAGCATTACGATTATGTGCAGTATGATCAATATGAAAAATTAGAACTTTCGTTAAGTAATGTTTCTAACAAACTTACCAACTCCAAGTTGCTTAAAAAGTACCAGTTCATGTTCGAGAACAAGGATACAATCAAGCTGGAGGGTAAATCATTACTGCCTGTTTACCTGGAAGAAACCCTCTCGAAAAAATATTTCCGTAAGAGCCCGGAAAAAACGAAGACGATTGTGGTGGGCGAAAAAAGAGTGAACTTTGGTGAATACGTTGATGTACCCGGGGTGAGCAGTTACCTTAACCGGTTGTACATGGATATTGATATTTATGATAATGATATCCCGCTGTTCACTTACCAGTTTTTAAGTCCGATTGCAGACCTTGCCCCTACTTTTTACATGTTCTATATTAAGGACACGATTACAGATGCCAGCGGGCAGAAGTTAATTAAACTGTATTTCACACCGCGTAACACAAATGATTTATTGTTCAGGGGTAATATGTATATAACCCTCGATGGAAATTATGCGGTACAGAAAATGAATATGTTCCTGAGTAAGAATGCCAACCTGAACTTTGTACGTGAACTGCATATTGATCTTGATTTTGAAAAAAGCGAAGATGGCCGTTATCATCTAAGCAAAACAAATACCATGGCTGATGCGGGTGTAACCAAAGGGGCAGGTAGTGGTTTTTTTGGTGAGCGAACAGTATCCTATAAAAACTTTGTTATCAATAAAAAAATGCCGGATAGCTTATATGCCGGCCTTGCATTAGTTAAAGCCGAGCAGGTAGACCAGCATCCTGATGCGTATTGGCAACAAAACAGGCATGATACGTTAACCAAAGCAGAATCAAAAGTATATACCAATATAGACAGCCTGGAGAAAATGCCTTCTTTTAGAAGAACATTGGCCATTGCAACGTTCCTGTTTTCAGGGTATACTTCTTTGGGGCCATTCGATCTGGGTCCTGCCGCCGCCTTTTACAGTTTCAACCCGATTGAAGGGTTTAAATTACGTTTGGGGGGAAGAACAACGCCCAAGCTAAGCAAGCGTATTTTTTTTGAAGGATACGGTGCTTATGGTTTTAAAGATGAGAGATGGAAGTATTTTCTCAGTTCAACCTATTCTTTAAATAATAAATCTATTTATACATACCCTCTCAACTTTATCCGCGCCAGCTATCAATACGATACCAAAATACCCGGCCAGGAACTACAGTTTGTATCGGAGGATAATTTTCTCTTGTCTTTTAAAAGGGGCAAGAATGACAAATGGCTTTACAACAGGAATTTAAAACTTGAATATGTGCACGAATTACCCAGTCATCTTTCCTATACCCTTGGTTTCAAAAACTGGAAGCAGGAACCGGCCGGATCTATTATATATTCGAAACTGGTGAATGGTAACAACATTAACATTACGAACCTTATCACCAGTGAGTTTTCAGCCGAATTGCGCTGGGCACCTAATGAACAGTTTTATCAGGGAAAAGTATTCCGCATTCCCATCATTAATAAATATCCCATTTTTACACTTCGTTTTATAGCAGGTGTGAAAGGGCTTTTGAATAGCGAATACAATTATCAGAATATCAACTTCCGGTTCGAAAAACGGGCATATTTGTCACAATTAGGGTATACCGATATTGTATTGGAAAGCGGGTATATTTTCGGCAAATTGCCTTACCCTTTAATGACTATCCACCGGGCCAACCAGACCTATGCTTACCAGTTAAATTCTTATAACCTGATGAATTTCCAGGAGTTTGTAAGCGACCATTACGCGGGTATAAATTTAGACCATCACTTCAACGGCTTATTCTTTAACCGGGTACCCTTATTGAAGAAATTAAAGCTGCGTGAAGTAGTTTCCTTAAAAGCGTTATGGGGCGGCGTAAGGGATGAAAACAATCCGGTAAAAGACCCATCATTAATTAAATACCCCACTTTTGAAGGAGCACCCACCACCTTCTCTTTAGATAAAAAACCGTATATAGAAGGAAGTGTGGGTATTACCAATATTTTCAAACTGATACGTATTGACCTGGTTAAACGGCTTAACTATCTTGAAAACCCATATGTGGCAAGCTTAGGTGTGCGGGCAAGGTTTAAATTCGATTTTTAGTTATTTTGTTACCGAAAAGAAGGCTGTTAATGGAAAGAACCCCGCTCAGAATAAAATTGCAAAAAGGTATCTATACTGTAATAGACCCTTTTGTTAAAGTACTCATTAAACTTGGGCTCACCCCTAATGTGGTTACTACCATCGGTTTTATTCTAAATATAGGTGTAGCTGTTATTTTTGTGGTTGGCGCAGAAGAAGGTAACCGGGGCGACCTCTCTTATGTAGGATGGGCTGGTTGCCTCATTCTTTTCGCAGGCTTGTTTGATATGCTCGACGGACAAGTGGCGCGCCTGGGTAATATGAGTTCTTCTTTCGGTGCTTTATACGATTCTGTATTGGACAGATATAGTGAACTGATCATGTTTTTGGGCATCTGTTATTACCTGGTGGGCCACCATTATTTTTTAAGTTCCCTGTTTGCTTTCATCGCACTGATCGGTTCTATGATGGTAAGCTATACAAGGGCAAGGGCAGAAGGTTTGGGTATTGAATGTAAAGACGGCTTAATGCAAAGGCCCGAAAGAATAGTTACCATTGGCGTTACTGCCATGATCTGCGGCGTTACTGCCCATTATATGGGGGGTGATTATAAATGGTATTTGCCGGGTGTTTCCTTTCATATACTCGAAACCATGTCTATTTTCACCATACCTATTGCTTTTATGGCTGTGCTTACCAATATTACCGCTATCAAACGATTATTGGGCGCAAAAAAAACATTGGATAAGCGGGACGAAATAAAAACATCTTCCGCTTCCGGCACCCATAAAATACTAATGGGTATGGGTGTAATCGTATTAACCGGGGTGGCTTTTACCAATAAAATACAGGCTCCTAAGGCTGTGCAAAAATCTGCGTCCGTTTTAACTGTATCTGTTGTGGACCCACAGGATACTTTTCCGGTGCCGAATGGTAACCCTAACCAGCTGTTTTACCTGCAGCGTACATCAAATACCAATACCATTGTTTGCGAATTAAACTTCGATCGCAATGGCAAATTGAATGAAGAGTCTCCAATACATGTTTTCTGGCTACGCTTTACCGAAGGTGGGGTGCGCAAAGAACTTAATTATATACAGAGGGTATTTGCCTATGGTATTAAAACACAGCCGCAGCCTAATGGAACGTATAATATGCATTTTGTATCGTATAAAAAGCAGAACCTCCTGTTAATGCATTCACCCAAGGATAACAGGTACCATGTGTATGCAACCATTAATCAAAAGCAGGCTTTGTTAAACAGGATTTTTTTAAAGGTAGACGGGGGCTCATTCTGGGCGCCCAATATTGTATACATGGAAATGAAAGGAACCGATCCTGCCACCGGTAAAGAAATCGTAGAAAGGTTCAAACCCTGATATGGATATGAATGCCTCACCTGCAAACCATTCCCTTTTCGCACCCAAACAATTGTTAGGGATGGCTGTGGTTACAGCCGGCTATTTATTACTCTCTTACCTGCTGATCGGTTTCAAAACAGAGCAGGTTTACCTGGTATTACTGTTTAATGGGTTTTATTTTTCATCAGTGGTAACGCGTAAATTCATTACCGGGTTTTCTATCTTTTTTATTTTCTGGATTATTTTTGATTATATGAAGGCGTTTCCGAATTATCTCTACCATTCGGTTCATATTGAAGGCCTTTACCGTGCAGAAAAAAGAGTATTCGGTATCCATGTAAACAACATACTTCTTACCCCGAATGAGTTTTGGTTGCAGCACAGCAATACTTTTCTCGATGTAGTAACCGGTTTTTTCTATCTCTGTTGGGTACCGGTGCCGCTTGTATTTGCAAGTTATTTATTCTTTACCAACAAAATAGCATTCCTGCATTTTTCGCTTACATTCTTATTGGTTAACCTGATCGGGTTTGCATTATATTATCTCTATCCGGCGGCACCTCCCTGGTATATGCAGCAACATGGATTTTCGTTTCTTGCCGGTACACTCGGTAATACAGCAGGACTGGAAAGATTTGACCATTTTTTCGATACAGGTATTTTTAAATCCTTATACAGTAAAAGCTCTAATGTTTTTGCAGCCATGCCTTCACTGCATGCATCCTATCCGGTGATTGTTTTGTATTATGGCATAAAAAATAAATTGGGATGGATCAATGCCGTATTTATGGTTATTATGGCTGGCATTTGGTTTTCAGCCGTATACACCAGTCATCATTATGTGTTAGACGTATTAGCCGGAATTAGTTGCGCCATTGCAGGTATTGGTTTATTTGAATGGGCAATAAAAAGAAATCGGCCTGTTAAAAAATTTTTACAAACATTTGTCAGGGTGATTGAATAGTGGATAGTTGATAGCCGATGGTAAACGGACTACTCACATTCATAACTTTTCGTTTATAATTATTTACAGATATTTGTCCAATGGCAATCATAAAACCGTTCAAGGCACTCCGTCCACAACCACAGCTGGCAAAGCAGGTAGCCAGCCTTCCCTACGATGTATTAAACAGTGCAGAAGCAAAAAAAGAAGCCCAGGGAAACCATAGCTCCTTCCTGCATATTACCAAAAGTGAAATAGACCTTCCCGATACCATTGATGTACATGATGCTGCGGTATATGAACAGGCAAAAGAAAATCTGGCAGCTTTTATTCAGCGCGATATTTTATTCCGCGAATCAAAAGAATGTTACTATATCTACCAACTGATCATGAATGGCCGCAGCCAAACAGGGTTGGTATGTGTTAGCAGTGTGGATGATTATGAAAATGGTATCATTAAGAAACATGAATTTACCCGCCCGGAAAAAGAGCAGGACAGGATCAACCACATAAAGATAGCAGGGGCACAAACCGGTAATGTTTTTCTTGCCTACCGCGATAACCCATCGGTTGATGAGCTGATCAATCAATGGAAAAAAAACAAATCTGCCGTGTATGATTTTACAGCAGATGATGGCATACAACATACTATCTGGATCGTAAATGACAATACCGTTTCGGACCAGATTACCGGTTTATTTGCCACAGAAATCCCTTTCACTTATATCGCAGATGGCCACCACAGGGCAGCTTCTGCGGCCAAAGTGCGAAAAGCATTGGGTACTTCTGCTATTGAAGGAGCGGATTATTTTTTAACCACACTTTTCCCCTCCAACCAGTTGCATATAATGGATTACAACCGTTTGGTAAAGGACCTGAATGGGCTGACACCTAAAAGCCTTGTAAAAGAACTGGGCAGGCAATTTAAGGTGGAACTGATCAGTAAAGAAGCCTATCGGCCGGAATCGCCGCATACATTTGGACTGTATATGGATCAGAACTGGTATAAGCTTACCGCGAAAGAAGGAACTTTTACTACCGACCCAATCGGTATATTGGATGTTACGATCTTACAAAATAATGTGTTAGATAAATTACTGGGTATAAAAGACCAGCGAACCGATAAACGAATTGATTTTGTAGGTGGTATCCGGGGCCTTGGCGAATTGGAAAGAAGGGTGGATAGTGGCGAGATGGCAGCGGCATTCAGTATCTATCCCGTAACCATAGGGCAGTTATTTGATATAGCAGACAGCGGAAATGTAATGCCCCCTAAAAGCACCTGGTTTGAGCCGAAATTAAGAGATGGATTGCTTACACACCTTATATATGAATAGTGCCCATTCGCCATATAGGCTGATTGGTTAAAAATTATCTTATGAAATACCTACTCATTTTTTATCTTTTTATATGCGGATCGAACACTGTTTTTGCGCAACAGCAAACTGCCGCACAATTGCAGGAAACTGCTAAAACCCTCATGCAGCAAGGCGATTTTGACAATGCAATCCTTACGTTGGCCCGTGCCAAACAACAGGAGCCAAAGAATATAGAGGTCATGAAAGACCTTTCTTTTGTCAACTACCTAAAAAGAGATTTTGCTAAAGCGATTGAGATAGGGAAGGAACTGATAGAAACCCCTGCTGCCGATCAACAGTCTTTCCAGATACTGGGACTTTCTTATAAAGCCGTTGCTGCTTACAAGGATTGTGCTAAACTATACAAAACAGCTTTGAATAAATTTCCGAACAGTGGCGTTATTTATAATGAATATGCCGAACTGCTGGCCATAGAGAATAATATGGATGACGCAATTGTGCAGTGGGAAAAAGGTATTGAATCAGATCCCAATTACAGCAGTAATTATTATAATGCCACCATGTATTATATGCGCTCGAAAAACTGGATACGGGCCTTGTTATATGGTGAACTTTTTCTGAACATAGAAAGTTATTCAACCCGAACCGAAGAAATTAAAACCAGGTTATTTGAGGCGTATAAGAATTTGTTGGCCCCGGCTGTTGCAGATCAGTTGCTGAAGGCAAAAACAACGACTGCTTTTGAAAAAGCCGTACTTGGATTGTTTGCCAAAACAGCCGCCGGTATGAAAGGGGCGATAACTGTAGAAAGCATTACTGCTATCCGTACCCTTTTTATTGTAGAATGGTTACAGGGTAAGCAGCAATTATACCCTTTCCGGTTGTTTGATCACCAGCAATATTTATTGAATAACGGTCTTTTTGAAGCGTATAATTATTGGTTGTTCAGCACAGCATTAAATGCGGATGCCTACCAGGTATGGCAAAATACACATACCAAAGAATCCGCAGGGTATAAGGCTTTCCAACAGTCCCGCGTATTTAAAATACCTGCCGGGCAATATTATTTTTCCCGTTAAAAAACTTCGAAACCAACCTGTAGGGCCGATGGGAATACTATCGGCTTTTTTATATGTGCTTATTTGCCTAATTTGAAACTCCTAAACTCTTTGTATGGAACAAACTAACGATGACCGGCTTTGGCGCATTGCGCGGAAAAGAGCCAATTTCAAAAAAAACCTTTTCAGTTATTTAATCTTAAATGCCTTTTTTTGGGGTATTTGGTGGTTTACCGGTGGGCGGGATATCGGCTTTCATCATTATCCCTGGCCAATATGGGCCATGTTAGGCTGGGGCATGGGTCTCGGCTTCCAGTATTTTGAAGCGTACCACGGAGATAAAAATGATATGGCAATAGAAGAGTATAAAAAATTAAAAAAAGAAGAAGAGGAATAGACAAAGCGTGAGCTGTGAGTCGTGAATTGTTAGTACTTACTTTAATTACATACTCACTATTTACCACTCACTATTTACCACTCACCATTCACAACTCACGATTACAATGACTATCAAAAGACTCTTCGATTGCCTAGACCATCAGTTACAACATTTTCCAAAACAGGATATGTTGGCTGCCAAAGAAAAAGGTGAATGGGTAAGTTATAGTACACAACAGGTGGCAGAAACAGTTAACCGGCTCAGTGCGGGGCTTTTACAATTAGGGGTAAGTGGCAATGATATGTCGGCCGAAGGCAGCGATAAAATTGCCATCATCAGCAATAACCGTCCCGAATGGATATTTACAGACCTGGCAGTGCAGCAGCTGGGTGCCATACTGGTGCCTGTTTATCCAACTACCAACCCATTAGAACTGGAATTTATCCTGAATGATGCGGCGGTGAAATATATTTTTGTAAGCAATGAAGAGTTACTGCAAAAAATAAAAAGTGTAGCTGAAAAAGTCCCGTCCATAAAAGGTATTTATACATTCGATAAAATATATGCTGCCTCGCACTGGAGCGAAATAACGGCAATGGCAGATGAAACATCATTGCAACAGGTTGCGGTTATTAAATCGTCTATCCCTGCTTCGCACCTGGCAACCATCATTTATACATCAGGCACTACGGGAACACCAAAGGGGGTAATGCTAAGTCATAAAAATATTTACAGTAACGTACAGTTTTCCAAAGAAAGTTTTCCCTTCAATGATGCGCCGGATACCAGGGTATTAAGTTTTTTACCGCTTAATCATATTTTCGAAAAAACCTGTACTTATATCTATCTCTATAGCGGCATCAGTATTTATTATGCAGAAAGCCTGGAAACCATCGGTGATAATTTGCGTGAAGTAAAACCAAATGGCTTTACCACCGTTCCGCGTTTATTGGAAAAAGTGTTTGAAAGGATTATGGCTAAAGGCAATGAGCTTACAGGTGCCAAACGAAAACTCTTTTATTGGGCGGTTGACATTGCAGAAAAATATGATAACCGGATTAGTGGCGGTGCCTGGTATAATATGCAACTGGCCATTGCCAACAAACTCATTTTCACTAAGTGGCGCGAAGCATTGGGGGGTAATGTTTCCTTTGTAATAACAGGTGGTGCAGCCTGCCAGGTAAAACTGCTCCGTATTTTTAATGCAGCTAAAGTACCTGTGTTTGAAGGCTATGGTCCAACGGAAAACAGCCCGGTAATATCTGTTAACCGTCAGGAAAAAGGGGGCACAAAATTCGGAACCGTTGGCCCGGTAATCAACGGCATCAATGTAAAACTGGCCGATGACGGCGAAATATGCGTAAGCGGCCCCTGTGTAATGGAAGGCTATTACAAACGTCCCGACCTCACTGCCGAAACCTTAATTGATGGTTGGTTGCATACCGGTGACATAGGTGTATGGGAAGACGGTAAGTTTTTAAAGATCACCGACAGGAAAAAAGAATTGTTTAAAACCAGCGGCGGTAAATATGTGGCTCCGCAGCCCATCGAAAACAAATTAAAAGAAAGTCCTTTTATCGAACAGGTAATGGTGGTTGGGTCAGAGAAAAAATTTGTTGGCGCATTGATCGTACCTTCCTTTTCCGCAGTAAAAGAATGGATGAAAGATAAGGATATGGTATTTACCAGCAATGAAGAAGTGATTCATAACCCTCAAATACTGGAATTGTATAAAACACTGGTTGAAGACTATAACAAATTCTTTAACCATGTTGAGCAAATAAAAAAATTCGAACTGCTCCCGCGTGAGTGGACAATCGAAACCGGTGAAATGACTCCAAAAATGAGCCTGAAAAGAAAAGTGGTGATGGAGAAATTTAAAGATGCATTTGATCGGATTTATGCCTGATAAAAGCCGCTTGTGAGCGGCTTTTTTAGGGGTTTATTTTTATATTGTGCTGGTCTTGCCTTGCCCCATATTTCAAACAACCACTTTTTTCATTTTAAAACTGCCTTATGTACAAGACTTTCCTGCTGTCCCCAAAAATTGTCACCCTAACTTTTGGCGTACTTCTTTTTTTACTGAGTTTAACTTATACCGGTGCACAAACAGTTAAAAAATATGATGCTGCATTGGTAGAAAACCTGAAGAAACAGGCATTAGCATCTGTTGGCACAAAAGAAAAAGCCGTACAGGAAATGGTTGATATGGTTTTCAGTTTCGGCGAATTGGGTTTTCAGGAAATAGAAACATCAAAATACATAACCGGCATACTCGAAAAAAACGGCTTTTCCATTGAACGTGGCATTTCCGGTATACCAACGGCATGGATGGCCAAATGGGGAAATGGCAGCCCCGTAATTGCTTTGGGCAGCGATATTGATTGCATACCCAAAGCCTCGCAAAAACCGGGGGTAGCTTATAAAGATCCGATTGTGGAAGGCGCACCGGGGCATGGGGAAGGACATAATTCAGGTCAGGCGGTTATTATTTTCGCAGCATTGGCTGCGAAAGAAATCATGCAGAAAAATAATATTTCCGGTACACTGGTTATCTGGCCGGGCGTAGCGGAAGAACTGGTGGGTAGTAAGGCATGGTATATCCGGGATGGCTATTTTAAAAAAATTGATGCCTGTATTTTTACCCATGTAAGCAGTGATTTTGGTTGCGATTATGGCGACCCCGGAATGAACGGGCTGGTATCCGTTAAATTTTCTTTTGATGGAGATGCGGCACACGCGGCCGGTGCACCCTGGAGAGGCAAAAGCGCATTGGATGCCGTTGAACTCATGGATGTAGGCTGGAACTTTAAACGCGAACACCTAAAGCCAACACAACGCTCACATTATGTAATTACTGATGGCGGCGACCAGCCAAATGTGGTGCCTTCCAAAGCAAGTGTTTGGTATTATTTCAGGGAGAGAACGTATGAAGATATTCAAAGCATGTACGATGCGGGTATTAAAATAGCACAGGGTGCGGCGATGATGACAGATACAAAAATGAATTACCAGATACTGGGAACTGCCTGGCCCGGGCATTTTAATAAAGCACTGGGCGCAGCCATGAATAACAATATTAAAATGGTTGGCTTTCCGCAATGGACCGAAGCAGATAAACAAATGGCCTTAGCTGTGCAAAAATTAGTAGAAGCACCTAAGAAAGATAACCTGGGCAGAGAAATAAACGGTTTGCGAAATACAGTGGATACCTTAAAAGGATCTGTCCCATTTTCCTGGGGCGGAGGCTCGGATGATATTGCTGACATCTCCTGGAATTTACCCACAATCGTACTCAGGTATCCTGCCAATATTCCCGGAACCAAGGGCCATCATTGGGCAGATGCCATTGCCATGGCTACGCCTATTGCACACAAAGGTTCTGTGGCCGGAGCCAAAGCAACGGCACTCACTTTGATCGACCTGTTTACCAATCCCCAAATACTGGTTGATGCGAAAGATTATTTTACCAATGTACAAACCAAAGAAGTTAAATATAAACCCTTCATCAAAGCCACGGATCCGCCGGCTGTTTACCTGAATAAAGAAATAATGGATAGATATCGCGACCAGATGAAAAAATATTATTACGATCCTTCAAAATACGCAACCTATCTGGAACAATTGGGTATTACTTATCCAACAGTAGAAAAGAAATAAATATCCCGCATCACTCATTTTCGCGATGAGTAATCATAAAGGTTGTGAGATAAGCTCACAACCTTTTTCTTTTACTTACGGGTGCTTTCAGAAACACCTTTGCAGAAACAAATCTTGGAGATTATCCAAATCTTACCGAAATTAGGTTTTGGTGAATAGTTGTTTGTGTGCGTAAAAACGTTGGATTATCAGGGTTCACGCACTATATTGTTGAATCAAATATCCATTCCGGGCACTATGGGAAGCACATCAATCTATCAATCTCTTTTCGACACCTCACAAAGCGCCTTTTTCTTTGCAAAAATAGATGGCACAATCCTCGAAGCCAACAAAGCTGCCTGCGACATGTTTGGGTATTCGGAAAACGAGTTAAAAAAGCTGGGTGGCGCAAACCTGCTGGATACATCAGACAACCTTTTTGCACAGATGTTGAATGTAAAGCAAAGGGAAGGAACGATAAAGGGTGTGCTCACTGGCATAAGGAAAAATGGCGAACATTTTCCGGTTGCATACTCTTCCGTTAGATTAAAAAATGCAGATGGCGAAGAAATTGCCAGTATTGTTGCAACGGATATTTCAGACCAGAAAACCCAGGAATATAAACTCATACAATTACTGGAAGAAACCCAGAAATCCCATTACAAGGAAAATGAAAGCAGGGCATTATTAGAAAATGTACTGGATAGTATTACAGATGGTTTTTTTATTGTTGACCGGAATTGGAAAATTCTATTCTGGAATAAAACTGCTGAAATAGTACTACGAAAAAATAAACATGCATTGGTTGGAAAAGACCTGTGGGAAGAGTTCCCCGACTTTACAAGGCTTAAGGAACATGTAAATTATACGATACTTTTCGAGCATAAAAAATCTATTCGTTTTGAAGAATATTTTCCCGTTTATAAAATTTGGGCCGATGTGAGTGTGTATCCATCAGACAATAATTTATCTGTTTACTTTAAAGATGTTACTGAGGTTAAGAATTTACGAACACTGGAAAGGCTTGAAAGAGAAGTATTGGAAATGAATGCCGGGCCCGATAGCCAGATCCAGCAAATACTGAATTTTTACCTAAGGCAAATAGAAGGGATCCATGAAGGAATGATCTGTTCTGTATTGCGTTTGCAGGGCGACCGGTTATATAACTGGGCTTCACCCAACCTGCCCGAAACATACTGTGAAGCTATTGAAGGTATACAGATTTCAAACAATACCGGCTCATGTGGCACAGCCGCTTTTCTAAAAGAAAAAGTAGTGGTTGTTGATATTGAAAATGATCCCCGCTGGGCATTGTATAAACACCTTGCCTTATCAGAAGGATTAAAATCCTGTTGGTCTTTTCCTATAATGAATTCTCATAACCAGGTGATGGCAACTTTTGCTATTTATTATAAAAAAATAAAAGAACCAACACAGGAAGAAGAAAACACATTGGAAAGGGCCAAGAATCTTTTAACAATCATTCTTGAAAATAAACTATCGGTAGAAGCCGTAAAATCGAGCATCCAAAATTATGATATGGTTGCCCAGGCTACTAATGACGCAATATGGGATTGGCATATAGAAGCGGATGAAGTGATACGGACAGGAAGGGGCTTGAAAACATTATTTGGATATGAAATGGAGGAGCCGTTGCAGGAAAAAAATTTCTGGTACAAACGCATACACCCCGAAGACCTGCATGGAGTGGAAGAAAAACAAACACGAATAATAAATGACCCTTCAGAATTGTATTGGGAGGATGAATACCGTTTCCTGAAAAAAAATGGCCAGTATGCATACGTGTATGACAAAGGGTTTATTATACGGGATAAAACAGGAAAAGCCACCCGGGTGATCGGAGCAACACGTGATATTACAGAACGGAAAGAAAATGAAGCATTATTACTCGAACTGAATAACCGGTTAAAACAAAGGGCAGATGAATTAACGGCCTCCAATGTTGAACTGGAGCGGTTTGCCTATATAGCCTCACACGATATGCAGGAACCACTTCGAATGATTACCAGTTTTCTGCAATTATTTAAGAAAAAATATGAAGACCAGATTGATGAAACAGCAGAACAGTATATTCATTTTGCAGTAGATGGTGCCGACAGGATGAAAAAACTGATCATGGACCTGCTGGAATATTCAAGGGTAGGCTCTAATAAAGAAAACTTTGAAACGATTGATACAAATGGCCTGCTAAATGAAGTAGTAAATGTATTTTTGACGCGCCTGGATGAAATGCAGGCAACAGTAACCATTGATAAACTACCGGATGTAAAAGCAAATAAGACACAATTGTTCCAGTTATTTCAAAATCTTATTGGCAACGCATTAAAGTATCATAGCGGCAATTCGCCCCATATTCACGTGGGAGGAAAAGAAGAAGAAGGGTACTATTTATTCACTGTCAGGGATAACGGAATCGGTATCAAACCGCTTTTCTTTGAGAAAATATTTGTTCTTTTTCAGCGGCTTCATCATAAGAATGAATACAGTGGTACCGGTATTGGCCTGGCTATCTGTAAAAAAATCATTGAGCGGCATAATGGAAAAATATGGGTTGAATCTGAGCCCGGAAAAGGAAGCTGTTTCTATTTTACGATCAGTAAATTAATGGATGAGCACAGGTTTAATTAATAACTAATAATATATTTTTTACATACTTCAGAGAAGAAGAACAATTGAGAATAAATGGCCATAACAGAAAATAATACGTCACTTTCAATATTGATTGTTGAGGATAATCCTGGAGATCTTTTTTTACTGGAAGAAACATTACGTTTAACCCGATTGCCGTTCGACCGGATATTCACTGCAACAAGTGCTGAAGCGGCGATTAAAATATTAAATGAAGAGGTGCTTAATTTAGTACTGCTAGACCTCTCGTTACCGGATAGTTCGGGTTTTAATTCATTTTCCTACGTACAGCAGTACGCCAGCAGCACGCCCATTATCGTTCTTACAGGCCTGGCCGATATGGAACTGGCACTTGACACTATGGCAAATGGTGCACAGGACTATTTAATTAAAGGTGAATTTGACGAAAGATTATTGGCAAAATCCATCCAGTATAGTATTGAACGTAACAGGATACGACTAAGCTTAATCGAAAGCAACGAGAGCTACCGAAACCTTTTTTTTAATAACCCCATGCCCATTTTTATCTGGGATTTACATACACTCCAGATTCTCGAAGTTAATGATGCGGCCCAATATGAATATGGATACACGCGCGAAGAATTATTAAAAATGAAAATACTTTCCCTACGGCCGGAAACCGACAACCCCAGATTTAAGGCCTTTGCGGAAGAATTTATAGAGGCTGGGATCCTGCAAAATACGGGCGTCGGGGAACATATAAAAAAAGATGGAACATTGATGGTACAGGATATCTTTTCTCAAAGAATCGATTATAAAGGTCTTCCGGCAATATTAGCTATTCATGAAAATATCACCGAAAAAGTAAGACTGGAAGAAAAGCTGGAAGAGGAACGTTTATTAAAACAGAAAGAAATTACGGAAGCAACCATACAGGTACAGGAAAAAGAACGGTATGAAATCAGTACCGAATTACACGATAATGTAAACCAGCAACTAACAGTAGCCATGATGTATATCGCTTCGGCTCAACAGAAATTTCCGAATGATTCAGAATTATTGAAACAATCTTCCGGATTTATCCTGAATGCGATTGAAGAAATAAGGAAACTGTCACAAACACTGGTAACCCCATTGATCAAACATTTTGGTTTGAGCAAGGCTATTGAAGGATTACTGGATGATGTGTCTGCTGTTAATACATTTCAGATTGAACTGACTGCCGATACTTTTTTTGAAGATGATATTAAATATGATTTTAAGTTAAGCATCTTCCGTATCATGCAGGAAATGATGAATAATATCATCAAACATGCAAAAGCAACAACCGTAAATATTGAACTGATCAGGGATCAACACCATATTTACCTGAACATCGCAGATAATGGTATTGGCTTCGATGTATACCAGCAAAGAAAGGGGATAGGCATTTACAATATCATCAGCCGGTCCGATTTGTATAATGGGGTTGTTGATATACAGTCATCACCCGGCAATGGCTGCCGTACGAGTATTACCTTTCCGTTGAAGGATAATATTTTGTTGTAAGGCTACATACCCGGTTGTTTTAATTGCCAGCCGGTTTTTCTTTTTTCTTCATCAACCATTTGCTTCACATCCAGTAATAATTTTTTAGCGTCGTAGATAATACCGTCTTTGATGGTGTATAAAACACCACCGGTTCTCACTGCTTTGTTATCTTTATTTAATTCAATGGCACCTGTTCCATACAATACCTGTAAATTTTTTAAAGGGTTCGCGTTAACGATTACGATGTCTGCCAGTTTGCCTATTTCCACGCTGCCAATTTCTTTATCCATGCCCAATGCCTGCGCGCCGTATAAAGTAGCGGAGCGGATCACTTCTAATGGATGAAATCCTGCTTCGCGCAGGAGTTCCAATTCCCGTATATAGCCGAATCCGTAGGTTTGATAGATAAACCCGTCATCTGATCCGGCAGTAACGCGGCCACCGCGGTTTTTATATTCATTGATGAATGTCATCCATAAACGATAATTGTTTTTCCACTCAACTTCCTGCTCCGTACCCCAACTATGCCAGTAGGAGCCATGCGACTGCAGGCTGGGTTCATAAAATTGCCAGAGTGAGGGCAATGTATATTGCTCATGCCATTCGGCGCGCCTTGCCCTTTGCAGGTCGCGGTTGGCATCATAAATATTGAAAGTAGGATCAATGGTAAAATCGAGTTCGATCAATTGGTTCATTACTTTATTCCAGTGCTCACTATAAGGTGCCGCAGCCTGTTTCCATAATTTACCGGCTTCTTCAAAACGGTTTTGCTCATCATTATAATTGTAATCCAATGGAAAATCCTGTATGGTCTTATCTGTAAACAGGGCTTCAGGTAATCCATACCAATGCTCCATACTGGTCATGCCGGCCTGTGCTGATTTAAGTACATTCCACCTGGCTACATCTGTTTGCGCATGGTGGCAGCAGGAACGTAAGCCCAGTTTTTTGTTTTCACGAATGGCTGCGTCCATCACTTCGGGCGATGCGCCAAAGAATTTAATACCATCCGCACCTTTTTTTGCATTTTCCTGTACCCAAGCCCGCGCCTGGTCTGCGGTTACGATAGGTGTTTTACTGCCCTGCCCAAATGCCGTGTAAGCGAATATTCTTGGGGCAGTTATCAGATTTTCGGTACTTTTTTTCTTTTCATCCAATACCCAATCCAATCCATTTCCGGCAGATGGGTCGCGTATGGTGGTAATGCCATGCGCCATCCATAATTTAAAAACATATTCTGCCGGCGTGCCTTGTGCTGTGCCGCCAATATGCGCATGCACATCAATAAGGCCTGGTAGTGCAAACATACCCTCGCAATTAAGTTCTTTACCCCCTGTTTTGAGTTGTGGCCTCTTGGTGGGATCTATGGTTGCACCCGGACTGCCTAATGAGCTGATCTGTACGATCCTGTTCTGTTCAATTACAATATCCACCGGTCCCATAGGCGGTGCACCGGTTCCGTTAACAAGGGTAACGCCACGGATAATCAGTTGGGTGTATGGACCCATTCCCTCTTTACGTTCGGGTGCTTTGGCGATTTGCGCCTGTGATACACAATATATACCGGCACACAGAATCGTTGACAATAAGCTGGTCATTAATTTTCTCATAGCGTAAGATTGATAATGGAATATACAAATAATATATGCCGTAAAATATTATCAGGCCTCGTTCTTTCTTTTGGCATCATTGTATTTCTGCCTGATAATATTTTGTACCGGTTGGTTATTGATTTTGCTTTCGAGCCAGGATATAATATCCAGGTACATAAATGCCCGGCTTTCCAAACGGCTCTTTTCCAGTGGCTGCAAGGCGGCACGTAACATTTGAAATTGTGGCCTTAACTCTCTTGGCGATAAACGGAATGAGATCCGTAAAAACCTGAATACTTCTTCTTCTACAGTACTCAGGTTTTGCATTTTATACATAAAACGGTAAACCGATTTCAACAAGTATTCGAGCAGATCGAAATTGCCTAATTCATAATGTGCGATCAAATGCAATAACCGGGCATAACACTGGAGATCGGTTCTCAGGTCTACTTTCAAGTTGATGATCTTATTCAGGTAATCAATACTCTTATCAAAATTACCACTGCCAAAATACAGGGAAGCGATCTTATAATAAAAAACCAGAACACGGTGCCTGTCAAGATATAACTCATACTCTTCCAGCTTCTCTTCAATATACGGTACCAGCTCCAAACCTTTGGTGAATGTGCCTTCCATGAAATGTTTATTTAGGCGGGCGATATTCAAATAAACAAAAGTCTGTATCAGGTTATTCTGGTTATGTTGAATAACAGGTGTTTGGATGAAGGCTTCAAAAAGGCCAATCGTATCATTAAATTTATGATAATTGCGAAGATCAAAATGGGCACCCATTAAATTGTGCAATCCCTTAATATAGTGAGCTGTTTCAATCTCAACCATGTTAGGCTCAGTATCAAACAAGTCAACCCATTTTTGGCAATAGCGATAATATAAAAGAAAATTTTGTGTGATGAATGCATGCCAGCAATGGCATTGGTACAGGTATAACTTTTCATAAAAACCTTTACAATCCTGCGACTGCTGAATAATTTCATGGTTAAGAAATATGTCTACCGCTGCTGTATCTGCTTCATTTCGGGCATGCCCGTTTTTAATGTACCAACTATATAATTGTAAAGATAGATTTGATAGGCCGCTGATCAATCTCAGGCGGCAGTTCACTTCTTCTACCTCGGCACTTAACCTGTCGGCCCTGTCCTGCATACTCCGGGTAATATGCAGTGACTCTATCTTTTTCTCCATGAACAGCACCTGTAAAAGGTAGGTTAATTGATTATTGGCTCTTGCCAGATCCTTTACCTTGTCTAATATCTTCAGGCTTTGCAGGTATAGTCCTTTATTATATAGCAGGCGTGCAAAGTCTAATTGTTCGTGCAACTGAAGGTCAATATTTTCTTCCTGGTTCAGCAAGCGGAGGCTGGTGAGTATTTCGCGGTATAAATGTGCTTTCAGGTTGGAAAGCTGTTGTTTTTGGATAGCAGGATTCTTTAACAGTAAATGCTCCTCATCATACAGCTTCATTTTCTCCAGGGCATCAAATAACTGTATCACTTTCAGGTCGCTGGAAGCAGAATTTCGTGTCATAAACAGCTTAAAATTCCGTTTTTCTGACCTTTCGAGCGATTGGATCAATTGAAATAAGGCATCTGTTGAACGGTTGGGCATCGTAATTTATTTATACTAAAATCCAATACAGGCAAGGCTTTTGGGCGAAATTACATCCTTTATGGAGTGTAAAATACCCCCAATTTTGATCTCTTATCCTGTACATAGTAAACTATATTCGGAAATGACAGGCTATCTGTTTGTTATTAAAGGCAACCGATAACAAAATTAAATAGCCTGTCTTTTCATCTTACCTATAGGATAAAATAAATATTAATGGATCAGCAAGTCTTCATATTCGATACAACGCTGCGTGATGGTGAACAAGTACCGGGCTGTAAACTCAATACCAAAGAGAAGCTGGCACTGGCACTGAAACTGGAAGCTTTGGGTGTTGATGTAATTGAAGCAGGCTTTCCTATTTCAAGTCCCGGCGATTTTGAATCAGTTACACAAATATCCAAGATCATAAAAAATGCAACGGTATGTGGCCTTAGCCGTGCCGTGCAAAAAGATATAGAAGTAGCCGCGCAGGCATTGAAATATGCCAAACGCCCCCGTATCCATACAGGCATCGGCACATCCGATTTTCATATCAAAGCCAAGTTCAATACAACACAGGAAGAAATATTGCAACGTGCCGTGCAGGCCGTAAAATGGGCCAGGAATTTTACAGATGATGTAGAATTTTATGCCGAAGACGCAGGCCGTACAGAAAATGGATACCTGGCCCGCGTAATAGAAGCTGTGATCAAAGCCGGTGCTACCGTTGTAAACATACCCGATACAACCGGTTATTGTTTACCCCACCAATATGGAGAAAAGATAGCGTACCTGGTAAATAATGTGTCCAATATTGACAAAGCTGTCATCTCTTGTCATTGCCATAACGACCTGGGTCTTGCCACAGCCAATTCTATTGCAGGTGTGATTTGTGGTGCCAGGCAAATTGAGTGTACCATTAACGGATTGGGGGAAAGGGCCGGTAATACATCACTGGAAGAAGTAGTCATGGTAATTAAACAACACAAACAACTGGGTTTACATACCAATATCCAAACCAAAATGCTTAACCCGTTAAGTCGCGAAGTGGCAGATACCATGCGGGTACCTGTGCAACCCAATAAAGCAATTGTGGGGGCTAATGCATTTTCACATTCATCCGGTATACACCAGGATGGATTTTTAAAAAATTCTTTAACCTACGAAATCATTAATCCCGAAGAAGTAGGGGCAGATGGGAGCAAGATCGTACTCACGGCACGTAGTGGCCGCAGTGCCCTTGCATACCGTTTTCAAAAAATCGGCTATGAATTCAACCGGAATGATATAGATGTTCTATATGAAGCATTTTTACAGGTGGCAGACAGAAAAAAAGAAGTAGAGGAAATTGATCTGCACCAGCTGGCAAAGGAGTATAAACCGGAGCCGGCCACCGTTTAGGATTTTCTCATCAGTATAGTTTTAGTTTGAGTAGCGTGGTGTTTCTACACCACGCTTTAATTAAATCAGTATGGCAAAGACATTATTCGATAAAATCTGGGACAAACACGTAGTACAAAAAATTGAAGAGGGCCCTTCTGTATTGTACATAGATAAGCACTTCATACACGAAGTAACCAGTCCGCAGGCCTTTAATGGCATTGAAAAAAGGGGCCTGAAAGTATTTCGTCCACAGCAGGTAGTGGCAACAGCAGACCACAATGTGCCAACACTGAACCAGCATTTACCTATTAAAGATGAATTGTCGCGCTTGCAGGTTGAACAACTTATTGAAAACTGTAAAAAACATAATATTGAATTATACGGATTAGGTCATCCATTCCAGGGAATTGTGCATGTGATAGGGCCTGAGTTGGGTATTACACAACCGGGTATGACCATTGTATGCGGCGATAGCCATACCTCTACGCACGGTGCTTTTGGTGCCATCGCATTTGGTATTGGTACCAGCGAAGTGGAAATGGTATTTGCATCACAATGTGTGCTGCAAACCAAACCCAAATTGATGCGCATAAATATAGAAGGTGAATTACCTAACAGTGTGGTTTCAAAAGATATTATTCTTTACATCATTTCAAAAATAACCTCGAGTGGTGCCACCGGGTATTTTGTAGAATATGCAGGTGCAGCCATTCGCTCTCTTTCAATGGAAGCGCGGATGACGATTTGCAATATGAGTATTGAAATGGGTGCCAGGGGCGGGATGATTGCACCGGATGATACAACGTTTGCTTATATCAAAGGCCGCCAGTTTGCACCAGGTGAAAAACAGTGGGAGCAGAAACTGAATGAGTGGAAGCAATTATACAGTGATGTGGATTCAGTATTCGATATTGAAATAAATATCAATGCTTCAGAAATAGAACCCATGATTACCTACGGTACCAATCCAGGATTAGGCATTGCCATTAATGGATTGATACCGGTAACCGATACGATACCTGATGAAGGCGAAAGAAAAAATATCATCAAAGCCTTACAATATATGGGCTTAGAATCGGGTAAACCATTGTTGGGGATGCCTGTACAGCATGTATTTATTGGCAGTTGCACCAACTCGCGAATTGAAGATCTGCGGTTGGTTGCTGCTTTGGTAAAAGGCAGGCAGAAAAATAAAAACGTACAGGTGATGATCGTACCGGGATCGCAGCAGGTAGCGAAGCAGGTGCATGCAGAAGGATTGGATAAAATATTTATAGAAGCCGGTTTTGAAATACGTCAGGCGGGTTGCAGTGCCTGCTTGGGAATGAATGAAGATAAAATTCCTGCAGGAGAATATTGTATTAGTACCAGTAACCGGAATTTCGAAGGCAGGCAAGGTGCAGGTGCGAGAACTTTACTGGCCAGCCCGTTAACTGCGGCCGCTGCGGCAATAACGGGTGTTGTAACAGATATAAGAGAATTGATTTAGTACGCAAAAACGCGTTAGGCATGCGGCGTTCACCATTAAGCATATAAAATGACACCATTAAAAAAAATAAACAGCCGCTTCGTACCATTACCTATGGAGAATGTGGATACGGACCAGATCATCCCTGCACGTTTTTTAAAGGCAACAACGAGGGATGGATTTGGGAAAAACCTTTTTCGCGACTGGCGTTATGAGAATAATGATGATACAAAACCGAAAAAAGATTTTGTGCTGAACAAGTCGGATTATAGTGGTGAGGTATTGATTGCGGGTAAAAATTTCGGCTGCGGTTCTTCCAGGGAACATGCTGCGTGGGCATTACAGGATTATGGTTTTAAAGCTGTGGTATCTAGTTTTTTTGCCGACATATTTAAAAACAATGCCTTGAATAATGGGGTACTTCCAGTAAAAGTAAGCGACGATTTTTTAGTGAAATTATTTGCCCTGGGCAATGAAGCAACCATCAGCATTGATATTGATAAACAAACGATCACAATTGATGCAACAGGCGCCCAGGAAATATTTGATATTAATGTATATAAAAAAACATGTTTGCTTAATGGTTATGATGATATTGATTATCTCATAAACAATAGGCAGGCGATAGAAGCATTCGAGCGTATCCCCTAACACCCTGAAGGGGAAATTGGAAGGAGGGCGATTAATATTATTTGGGCTATGATCATTTTGATATTTAATAAAAAAGAAACGATTCAAAATTAAAACATAATTCCCCTTCTGAGGGATAGGGGTGAGGTACTATGGAAAAACAAATCGCAATAATATTAGGAGATGGCATTGGCCCGGAAGTAACACAGCAATCGATTAAAGTGCTGAACGCCATAGCACAAAGGTTTGGCCACGTATTTCATTACAGTTATGGGATCATGGGTGCTGATGCGATAGATAAAACAGGCAACCCATTACCGGATGAAACGATTGAAACCTGTTTAAAAAGTGATGCAATCTTATTTGGTGCTATTGGCCACCCGAAATATGATAATGATCCAACGGCTAAAGTAAGGCCGGAACAAGGTTTATTAAAGTTGCGGAAAGAGCTGCAATTGTTTGCCAATATACGCCCCATCAGTACGTATCATTCATTACATCATTTATCCCCCTTAAAGAGTAAACAATTAAAAGGGGTTGACTTTATTATTTTTCGTGAGTTGACAGGGGGTATTTATTTTGGTAAAAAAGAGTTGAGTGAGGATCAATCCTATGCATCTGACCTGTGCGTTTACAGTAAATATGAAATTGAACGGGTATCGCACCTGGCATTTCAATATGCACAAAAAAGGAAAAAGAAACTCACATTGGTAGATAAGGCCAATGTACTGGAAACATCGCGCCTCTGGCGTAAAGTAGTGCAGGAAATTGCCACGCAATACACGGATGTGAAAGTAGATTATATGTTTGTAGATAATGCAGCCATGCAGATTATCCTTAACCCCGCACAGTTTGATATTGTGTTAACTGAAAATATGTTCGGTGATATTATTAGTGATGAAGCCAGTGTGCTTAGTGGCTCGCTGGGCTTATTGCCCTCCGCTTCCGTGGGTAATACCACTGCTTTGTTCGAACCCATTCATGGATCGTATCCGCAGGCGGCAGGAAAAGATATTGCCAATCCGCTGGGGTCTGTTTTATCTGCAGCTATGTTGCTCGATTATTTTCAAATGCGCGAAGAAGCTTTTGCCGTGCGGGAAGCGGTGGGCTGGACATTGGCCAACGGGTTCGTTTCAAAAGATATTGATCCGATCAATAATTATTCTACCACTGCGATTGGGGACCTGTTAACAGATCATATAGAAAGGAATGCAGACACCGATAACAGCGGCAGCAATGCCAGTTTAAACCGCTCAACGATTATTTAGTTTTAGAAAGTTTACAACTTTCTAAAACTATAGGTACTAACGCACGTTTGTAAATAAAATGCATGTTTTAATAAAATAGTTGTAACAGTTCTTTGTTTTTTGAGATGGTGGGGGTATTTTCGTTCTAACAAATCATCCATGTTGAATAGCAGATCAAATAATGTGAACTCATTTATCGCGATAATTACTATTGTGATCGTCATTATTATTCCTGCACTGCATGGAGGATGAGTCTGTATCTGGTAAAAAATACTAAGCATATAAGCCCCGCCTCCAAAAAGGCGGGGCTTTATTTTTTATAACCGTCAAAACAAAGCATAAAACAAATCGTATGGCAAATTATTATAACGAAAAAACAATACTCTACCTCAATGGTACTTTTGTAAAAGCATCGGAGGCGAAAATGGATATGTATAGCCAATCATTTCATTATGGCTATTCTGTTTTTGAAGGTATCCGTTCCTATAAAACAGTTCAGGGAGAAACCAAGATCTTTAAAGCGGAAGCGCATTTTGAAAGATTGAAAGCATCTGCGCAGGCATTGAACCTTCCCTATGCTTACGCAACAGATGAGTTGATAGCGGCAACTTATGAAGTATTAAAACGAAATCATTTTCAGGATGCCTATATCCGCCCCGTTGTATACGCTCCGGCGAATATGAGTTTTGGTTTGAATTCCCAATCATTTATTGTGATTGAGGCCTGGGAAATGGCCCCATTTTTAGGCGATGCATTGTTAAGGATTATGACATCTTCTTTTCAACGGCCAAACCCCAAAGGCTTTAAGATACATGCCAAAGCAGCGGGTCATTATGTGAACTCAATCCTGGCCAGTCAGGAAGCCAAGAGCCTGGGATATGACGAAGCTTTGCTGCTTGATATGAATGATAAAGTGGCAGAAGCGCCCGGCGCTAACGTATTCTTTGAAAAAGAAGGAACTTTATTTACACCCACAACCGGAAATATTTTACCGGGTATTACCAGGGCTACGGTATTGGAGCTTTGCAATGAACTGAATATACCGGTGAGAGAAAAAATATTCTCAAAAGAAGAAATGTATGGAGCTGATGCCGCTTTTTTCTGCGGCACCGCAGCAGAAGTGATTGGCCTGGCATCACTCGATGATAAACCATTTACCATGGCGTGGGAAAATACAGTGAGTAAATTAATACAGGATACTTATAAAAAACTGATTGTAGAGAATAAGCAGGAACTGGTAAATGAAATTTCTGGTGTAGAGTAACATTACTGCCGTACAAGTGAGTGACACAACCAAAGTTGATAAAAGATATACAGCCGGATAAAAAGAAAAGAATGCTAAACGAAATTAATAAGTACAGTAAAACACTAACGCAGGATATCACACAACCTGCTGCACAGGCTATGCTGTATGGCATAGGGTTAACAGATGATGATTTGAAAAAAGCACAGGTAGGTGTGGTAAGTATGGGCTACGATGGCAATACCTGTAACATGCATTTAAACGACCTGGCTAAATTAGTAAAACAGGGTGTATGGGAAAATGATATGGTGGGACTGATCTTTAATACGATCGGGGTAAGTGACGGAATGAGTAATGGTACAGACGGTATGCGTTATTCATTAGTGAGCAGGGACCTGATTGCAGATTCTATAGAAGCAGTATGTGGCGCACAATATTATGATTCTTTGATCGCGTTACCCGGTTGTGATAAAAATATGCCCGGATCTATTATGGCCATGGGGCGTTTAAACCGACCGTCCATTATGGTGTACGGCGGAACCATTGCACCGGGGCATTATAAAGGGCAGGATTTGAATATCGTTTCTGCGTTTGAGGCATTGGGACAGAAACTGGCAGGGCAGTTAAGTGACGCTGATTTTAAAGGGATCATCCAGCATGCTTGTCCGGGTGCGGGTGCCTGTGGCGGTATGTACACAGCTAACACTATGGCGTCTGCTATTGAAGCTTTGGGTATGAGTCTGCCCTATTCTTCTTCCAACCCTGCAATGAGTGAAGAGAAACAGAAAGAATGTTTAGACGCAGGAAAAGCGATCAGGATATTGATGGAAAAAGACATCAAGCCAAAAGATATCATGACGAGAAAGGCTTTTGAAAATGCGATTACCCTTGTGATGGTAATGGGTGGTAGCACCAATGCAGTATTGCATTTGATAGCTATGGCAAAAAGTGTAGATGTTGAATTAACGCAGGATGATTTTCAAATCATTAGTGATAAAACTCCGGTATTGGCGGATTTTAAACCGAGTGGTAAATATTTAATGCAAGATCTGCACCAGTATGGCGGCGTTCCAGCTGTGATGAAATATTTATTGAAGAAGGGGATGTTGCATGGCGACTGCTTAACAGTAACCGGTAAAACGATTGCAGAAAACGTAGCGCTGGCGCCTGACCTGGATTTTGAACAGCAAAAAATAATTCTGCCTGTTGAGGACGCAATAAAGGCAACAGGTCATTTACAAATACTGTATGGCAATTTAGCGGAAGGAGGAAGTGTAGCCAAGATCAGTGGAAAAGAAGGAGAATTGTTTGAGGGCCCGGCAAGGGTATTTGACGGAGAACAGGAACTGATTGCAGGAATTAATTCAGGAAAAATAAAAAAAGGAGATGTGGTGGTGATCAGGCAGGTAGGTCCTAAGGGTGCACCGGGTATGCCTGAAATGTTGAAACCCACATCGGCCATCATTGGTGCAGGATTGGGCAAGAGCGTTGCACTCATTACAGATGGGAGGTTTAGTGGCGGCACACATGGTTTTGTAGTAGGACATATTACACCCGAAGCTTACCAGGGTGGATTGATCGCATTGGTGAAAGATGATGATAGGATAGAATTAAATGTGGCTACAAAAAAAATGACATTAAAAGTATCCGCAGAAGAAATTGCACAACGCAGGTTAACATGGAAACAACCTGCATTGAAGGCAACGAAAGGAATATTGTTTAAATATGCACAGCATGTGAAAGATGCTTCGGAAGGATGTGTTACGGATGAGGCTTCATAATTAGTAATTCATAATCGGTAATTAAAAATTGTAGAAGATGGAAACGCTTAGTTTGAAAAAAGAAACAACTGATGATACTACGAAAGACACTATTTCTCTTTCGGGTTCACAGGCAGTTCTTGAAGGATGTATTGCCGAGGGAGTTGATACCATTTTCGGATATCCCGGAGGTGCCATCATGCCTATTTACGATGCATTGTATGATTATAACGATAAACTAAAACATATTTTAGTCAGGCATGAGCAGGGTGGCATCCATGCTGCACAAGGCTATGCACGGTCATCGGGCAGGGTGGGCGTGGTATTTGCTACCAGTGGCCCCGGTGCTACCAATCTGGTAACCGGCCTCGCAGATGCCATGATAGACAGTACACCTTTGGTGGCCATAACAGGCCAGGTATTTGCACACTTATTAGGTACCGACGCTTTTCAGGAAACAGATGTGATTAATATTACCACACCGGTTACCAAATGGAATTACCAGGTAACCGATGCAACAGAAATACCTGCCGTATTGGCCAAAGCATTTTATTTAGCCAGAAGCGGAAGGCCCGGACCGGTATTGATTGATATTACCAAGAATGCACAGATACAGAAATTCGATTATAAAGGTTACACCAAATGCAATCATGTTCGCAGTTACCGCCCGAAGCCGATCGTTAGAAAAGAGTACATAGCCGAAGCGGCAAAACTCATCAATGCAGCAGAAAAACCATTTATGATTTTTGGGCAGGGTGTGATATTGGGGAAAGCAGAAAAAGAGTTCAAAACATTTATTGAGAAAGCGGGTATTCCATCTGCATGGACGATACTTGGTTTAAGTGCCTTGCCAACCGACCATCCATTGAATGTAGGCATGTTAGGGATGCATGGTAATTATGGCCCGAATGTAATGACCAATGAATGTGATGTACTGATCGCAGTAGGTATGCGTTTTGATGACCGGGTAACCGGCCGCCTGGATAAATACGCCCGGCAGGCGAAAATAATACACCTGGATATTGATCCATCAGAAATAGATAAGAATGTAAAAGCAACCGTAGGTGTATGGGGTGATTGTAAAGAGACGTTACCCCTTTTAACAAAATTAATTGAGA
Organism: Bacteroidota bacterium; assembly: GCA_025356235.1. GTDB lineage: Bacteria > Bacteroidota > Bacteroidia > Chitinophagales > Chitinophagaceae > Sediminibacterium. Next base: position 16,077 of record JANXUL010000103.1, on the reverse strand, counting down.
CAAAAGTTTATCCGCAATGGGTAGAAAAATTCAGGGCCTGCGACCAGGAAGAAAATAAGGAAGTAATATTTGAAGAGTTACACCCATCCACAGAACAACTAACCATGGGCGAAGTGATCCGTAACCTGAATGAGCTGACCAATGGTGATGCCATTATTGTTACAGATGTTGGTCAGCACCAGATGGTAACCTGCCGGTATGCAAAATTTAATGAATCTAAAAGTAATATCACATCGGGCGGATTAGGTACCATGGGCTTTGCCCTACCCGCTGCTATCGGAGCCAAGTTTGGCGCACCGCACAGAACCGTTGTTGCTGTTATTGGTGACGGTGGTATTCAAATGACCATACAGGAATTGGGTACCATTATGCAAACAGGATTGAATGTGAAAATCATGATTCTTAATAACCAGTTTCTTGGTATGGTACGCCAATGGCAACAGTTGTTTAATGATAAACGCTATTCGTTTGTTGATATTGCCAGTCCCGATTATGTAATGGTAGCAAAAGGTTATGGTATTGAAGGACAAAAAGTAACCTTAAGGGAAACCCTGAAAAATGCATTGCAAACCATGCTGCAACATGATGGTTCTTATTTATTGGAAGTGATGGTAGGTAAAGAGAATAATGTATTTCCAATGGTACCCCAGGGATGCAGTGTGAGTGAGGTAAGGTTGAAGTAATACCCTCCAACCCCCTGATGGGGGAGTTAAGAAAAGACAAAAAATATGCAGGAAAGATTTTTTTTAAAACGATTATTTAATTCTCTCATAAGGAGATTAGGAGCTGGGCTATGAAACAAGAATTTACCATAACCGTATATGCGGAAAACCATATTGGTTTACTGGTGCGCATTGCCACCATCTTTTCCCGAAGAAAGATCAATATTGAAAGCCTGAATACATCGCCTTCAGAAGCAGAAGGTATTCACCGGTTTACGATTGTAATTGAAGAAACCGAAGAAGTAGTAAGGAAACTGGCACGCCAGATTGAAAAACAGGTAGAAGTACTGAAAGCCTATTATAATACAAATGAAGAGATCATCTGGCAGGAACTTGCTTTGTATAAAGTACCCACTGATGAGATCGCAGAGAAAGTAAAAGTAGAAAGGTTATTGCGCGAGCATGGCGCCAGGGCGGTAGTGATACGGAAAGACTACACCATTTTCGAAACCAGTGGCCACCGCGAAGAAACAGATAAACTGGTAGAGGTATTGGCACCGTATGGCCTTATTGAATTTGTGCGGAGTGCACGGGTAGCTATCATAAAAAACAGTAAAGGGTTTCATGAGAAGCTGAAAGAGTTTGATGAAGCAGAACCAGGGGAAGAATTAATTGAGAATGAATTTTTAGACAAGCAGGATGAAGTGTTTACGATGTAATAACCCCATCCCCGCCTGCGAGGGGAATAGAAAAAATGAAATAATTTGTATAAATAGATAATTATCATTCCAAAACAACCTTCATTCCCCATCAAGGGGTTAGGGGGTACAAACTAACAAAAATGGCAAAGTTAACATTCGGTGGGGTTGAAGAAAATGTAGTAACCCGTGATGAGTTCCCGCTCGCTAAAGCACAGGAAGTTTTAAAAAATGAAGTAGTAGCGGTAATCGGCTACGGTGTGCAGGGTCCGGGCCAGGCATTGAACCAGAAAGAGAACGGTATCAATGTAATCATTGGCCAGCGTAAGAACTCGAAAAGCTGGGATAAGGCAGTACGAGACGGATTTGTTCCCGGAGAAACTTTGTTTGAGATTGAGGAAGCCTTGCAACGCGGCACCATCATTTGCTATTTGTTAAGTGATGCCGCACAGATAGCTATGTGGCCCACTGTAAAAAAACATTTAACACCCGGTAAGGCACTCTACTTTTCACATGGCTTTGGCATTACCTATAATGAGCAAACCGGTATCATACCTCCCGCAGATGTAGATGTGTTCCTGGTGGCGCCAAAAGGTTCTGGCACTTCTTTACGCCGGATGTTTTTACAGGGCCGAGGATTAAATAGTAGCTATGCAATTTTCCAGGATGCTACCGGCCGTGCATTTGAAAGGGTAGTATCGTTGGGTATCGCTATTGGGAGCGGGTATTTATTTGAAACAAATTTTAAAAAAGAAGTATACAGCGACCTTACCGGCGAACGCGGAACACTGATGGGTGCCATACAGGGAATTTTTGCGGCACAGTTTCAGGTGCTGCGCGCCAAAGGGCATTCACCTTCGGAAGCTTTCAATGAAACCGTGGAAGAACTGACACAATCACTCATGCCACTGGTTGCAGAGAATGGGATGGACTGGATGTATGCCAACTGCTCTACTACTGCTCAACGTGGCGCATTAGATTGGTGGAAAAAATTTCGCGATGCAACATTACCTGTATTTACAGAATTGTATGATAGCGTGGCAGCCGGTAAAGAAGCCGCTAAATCTATTGAAAGCAATAGTAAGCCAGACTATCGCGAAAAATTAGAAGCAGAGTTGAAAGAATTACATGATAGTGAACTATGGCAGGCCGGTAAAACAGTAAGAAGTTTACGGCCGGAAAACCAGGTGACAAAAGCCTAATCACTCATCCCGACCTTGCTTCGCTTGTCGCCTCTCTCTATGAAATAGAGAGGGATCAACCAGCGAAGCGTAATTGGAGGTGAGTAAAAAAATAAAGATGCAAGACCAATTAACCATCACAACCCAAACACTCGATTTTCAAACCGCTAAAGAACGGTTGAAAAAAGTAGTGAACCGGACACCACTTACGTACAACCATAATTTGTCGCGTAAATACCAGTGCCAGGTTTTCCTGAAAAGAGAGGACCTGCAGGTAGTACGCTCCTATAAATTACGTGGGGCGTATAATATGATGAGCAGCCTGGCCCCGTCGCAGTTAGAAAAGGGGGTAGTATGTGCTAGTGCCGGTAACCATGCGCAGGGTTTTGCATACAGTTGCAAAAAACTGAATGTGAAAGGTGTGGTGTTCATGCCAATCATTACACCAAATCAAAAAGTTAGCCAGACTAAAATGTTTGGCGAAAATTTTATTGAAGTGAAGTTAACCGGTGACACCTATGATGATTGCGCTGTTGCAGCAAAAAAATACACACAAGAAAATGGGATGACATTTATCCCCCCCTTTGATGATATCAGGATTATAGAAGGGCAGGCAACAGTAGGGATCGAGATTTTGGAAGATCTGTCAGAGATTGATTTTCTTTTTATACCGGTAGGAGGTGGTGGATTGAGTGCCGGAGTAGGCAGCTATTTTAAAACCTTCTCTCCAAAAACAAAACTGATTGGCTTAGAACCGGAAGGGGCGCCTTCTATGTTTGAAGCTCTGAAAGCAGGTAAACCGGTAACCCTTGAAAACATAGAACGTTTTGTTGATGGGGCTTCTGTAAAACGCGTAGGTGATATCACGTTCAGCATTTGTAAAGAAGTACTGGATGATATGCACCTGGTACCCGAAGGAAAAATATGCTCTACTATTTTAAAACTGTATAATGAAGATGCAATTGTTGTAGAGCCTGCGGGCGCTTTATCCATTGCAGCATTGGATGATTATGCAGATGTAATCAAAGGAAAGAATGTGGTTTGCATTGTAAGTGGCAGTAATAATGATATTGACCGTATGCAGGAGATAAAAGAACGTTCCCTTCAATACGAAGGACTGAAACATTATTTCCTGATCCGTTTTGCACAACGCCCCGGTGCTTTAAAAGAATTTGTGAACCATGTATTGGGTCAGGATGATGATATCACCCGTTTTGAATACATACAAAAACATAATAAAGAAACGGGCCCAGCATTGGTAGGGGTTGAATTAAAATCAAGAAATGATTATGAGGCATTGGTGCAGAATATGGACCGCTTTCATATCAACTATACTGAACTGAAGCCAAATGATAATTTATTCGGATACCTGGTATAATGGAACCTTATTTTCAGTATCTTCAATTATTCAAAGTTAGTAATGCAAACACAGCAGTTACATATCATATCTACCCTACAAACAGTTCCCCTGTTTGCTACTGCTATTATTACAACAACGACCCTGTAAAGGGGTATACATTATCATATTATCACCGGGCTTATCAAAGCTGCTACTCACAAAAAAAGAGATTAGCGTATCATCCTATTCTAAACTCCCCATGGGGAATAAGTGTCCATTTTTATGCAGGTATTAAAATTCGGCGGTAGTTCGGTAGCCAACGCTGCCAACATACAAAAAGTAGTAGCCATTGTACAGAAAGCTATTCTGAAAGAACCAACGGTACTGGTAGTTTCAGCTATGGGCGGCATAACAGATAGTTTACTGGAAACTGGAAATTTTGCGGCAACAGCCAATGAAACGTATAAAGAACTGCTTAAACAAATGGAGAACAGGCACCTGGATGCTGTTCGCGAACTGTTACCTATTCAACAACAAAGTGCCACACTGAGCCTGGTAAAACAGCAGTTTAATGAACTGGATGGAATTTGTGATGGCGTTTTTTTATTGGGCGAATTATCCCCACGAACCAAAGATCGTATAGTGAGTCATGGAGAACTGCTATCCTCATTAATTATCTCGGCAACCTTGCAATCACTGCAGATTGACCAGGTTTGGGTAGATGCCAGAAAATTCATTACTACCAATACACATCACGGTAATGCGGCAGTTGATTTTACTGTTACAGAAAAAAAGATACAAAATTACTATACACAAAACCCCCATCAATTATATGTGGTGCCGGGTTTTATTTCAAGCGATGGAAATAATAACACCACTACATTAGGACGAGGTGGTTCTGATTACACCGCGGCTATTTTTGCAGCTGCTACACAAGCCACTGTTTTAGAAATATGGACCGATGTGAGTGGCATGATGACTGCTGATCCACGGCTGGTACAAAATGCAAAGCCAATTCAACGCATCTCATATCAGGAGGCGATGGAGTTATCGCATTTTGGTGCCAAGATCATTTATCCGCCAACTATACAACCGGTAATGAGCAGAAATATCCCTGTATGGATAAAGAATACATTCGCGCCGGATGAATATGGCACTTTGATTGAGAACGAATCTGCAGTTACTGATAGTTTTATACGGGGTATTTCGAGTATTAATAAGATCAGCCTGCTAAGTCTCGAAGGTAGTGGCATGATAGGTATACCCGGTTTTTCCAAGCGCCTGTTCGAAGCACTGGCCAATGAAAGTGTGAACGTAATACTAATCACACAAAGCTCATCAGAACATTCTATTTGTGTTGGCATCAATGAAGCCGATACTGAGAAAGCACGCCGCTCAATTGATCATGGCTTTAGCTATGAGATACAAAGTGGTAAAGTCGAACCGCTAAAAGTAGAATCTGGCCTATCCATTGTTGCACTGGTGGGTGAGCAAATGAAAAGTCATCCTGGTGTTAGCGGTAAAATGTTTGGCGCCCTGGGAAGAAACGGTATAAATGTTAGGGCTATCGCACAAGGCTCTTCCGAAAAAAATATCTCGGCCGTATTGTCAGCTGTAGACGTGAAAAAAGCGATTAATGTTTTGCATGAAGAATTTTTCGAAACTACTTATAAACAGCTAAATGTATTTATTGCCGGAACAGGAAATGTAGGTGGTAAGTTATTAGGACAGATAAAAAAGCAATGCCAATACCTACAGGATGATCTTCGCTTGCAAATTCAAGTGATTGGCCTGGCTAACAGTAAAAAAATATATGTAAATGAAGATGGTATAAACTTGGATAACTGGAAAGAACAATTACAGCAGGCGCCGGCAGGTACCATTCACGACTTTGTAAAATTGATTATCGAAAAAAATCTGCGCAACAGTGTTTTTGTAGATGTTACGGCTAATTCAGAAGTAGCGGGCGTATATGGCTCTTTATTAGAAAAAAGTGTGTCTGTAGTGGCATGTAATAAAATTGCCTGTTCTTCTGCCTATACATCCTATCAGCATTTAAAAGCTTTATCAAGAGAGTATAACGCGATGTTTCTTTTTGAAACAAATGTTGGTGCTGGCTTACCTGTTATTGGTACATTGAATGATTTGTTGCGCAGTGGCGATAAAGTAAACAGGATACAGGCGGTATTATCCGGTACTTTGAATTTTGTTTTCAATAATTATAATGGTACAAAACCGTTTGCACAAATAGTCAGGCAGGCGCAGGATGAAGGATATACCGAACCAGATCCCCGTTTAGACCTTGGCGGAACAGATGTAATGCGAAAGATTATGATATTGGCACGTGAAGCCGGCCAGCATGTAGAAATGGATGACATCTCTAATCAATACTTTTTACCTGCCTCCTGCTTCGAAGGCAGTGTAGAAGATTTTTATACAGAGATGTCAAAACAGGAAACACATTTCAAAACTATTTATGAAGCAGCAGCTGCTGACAACTGTAAATTGAAATTTGTAGCAAGCTATGAAAATGGAAAAGCAGCTGTAGGCTTACGGCATATTCCCGCTAATTCTGATTTTTATCATTTGTACGGAAAGGATAACCTGGTATTATTTTATACAGACCGTTATCCTGAACAACCTTTAGTAATTAAAGGCGCAGGAGCAGGTGCCGATGTTACGGCATCAGGAGTGTTTGCAGATATTATAAGGGTGGCGAGATAGAAACCCCACTACCCCTGCGGGGGCGAAAAGATTTACTAAAAAAATCGTATCAACATTTATGAAACTACACTTCCAAAATAATTTATTTTACTCTCCCTTCACGGAGCAGGGCAGTATGATGGGTAGTGGTGGTTCTGTATCTGTACGTTCCCCCGCCACCGTTGCAAACATGGTCTGCGGTTTTGATGTACTTGGTTTTGCAGTTAACGATCCGTATGATGAAATGCATATCCGTTTTACAGATGAGGCAGGGATTATTATTATTAATGAAGACGAATACAACTTACCCACCGAACCCGAATTGAATGTGGCAGGTGCCGCATTGCTGGCTATGCTGGAGGAATTAAATGAGCCGATTGGTTTTGAGTTGCGGATTTGCAAACACATTAAACCCGGCAGCGGCGTGGGCTCCAGTGCTGCGAGTGCTGCAGGTGCTGTTGTAGCGGCTAATCGTTTATTGAATGACCGCTTTACCAAAGAAGACCTGGTTCGCTTTGCCATGAATGGCGAGAAAGTAGCTTCAGGTGTAAAACATGCTGATAATATCGCACCCTGTATTTATGGAGGAGTTACTTTAATACGGTCTATTTTCCCTTTAGATATTATAGAACTTACTGCACCGCCTTTGTATGTAACCATCGTACACCCGCAAATTGAAGTACGTACTGCTGACGCAAGAGGTATTTTAAAACAGCAGGTTTTATTAAAAGATGCCATCCGGCAATGGGGTAATATTGGCGGGCTGGTAGCGGGGCTATTAAAAAGCGATTACGAACTGATCGGCCGTTCATTGGAAGATGTATTAATAGAACCTGTAAGAAGCATTTTGATTCCCGGGTTCGACATGATAAAACAACAAAGTAAAGAAGCAGGTGCATTGGGCGGGGGAATCTCCGGATCGGGGCCTTCTATTTTTATGCTGAGTAAAGATGAATCAACTGCAAAGCTGGTAGAAAAAGAGATGCATCATATATATGAACAGCTGGGGTTAGAACACCACACTTATGTAACAACTATTAATCAGACAGGTGTAAAATTTATAAAATAAGGATACAGGAAAATCATTCACAACCGCCTATTCACCATTCACATGAATTATTATAGTCTCAATAAATCTGCCTCCAACGTAAATTTTCGTGAAGCCACTATTAAAGGGCAGGCACCAGATAAAGGATTGTATTTTCCTGAGACCTTTCCGGTTATTGATCCGTCAGTAATTGCTGACATGGAAAAATATTCGAAAGAAGAACTGGCATTTACCATCATGCATCCTTATGTAGGTGATACGATTGATAAAAAGACCTTGTACCGTATCGTTTCAGAAACGGTGAACTTCCCGTTTCCCCTGGTGCAGGTAAATAAAAATATGTTTTCACTGGAACTTTTTCATGGCCCCACACTTGCTTTTAAAGATGTAGGTGCGAGGTTCATGAGCCGTTGCCTGGGCCATTTCTCACAAGAGCAGGATGAAAAGATAACAGTATTGGTGGCCACTTCCGGCGATACAGGTGGTGCAGTAGCCAACGGATTTTTGGGTGTGGAAGGAGTAGAGGTTGTGATCTTATATCCATCAGGTAAAGTAAGCCCGGTGCAGGAACTGCAATTAACCACTTGCGGACAAAATATTACTGCCTTGGAAATTAACGGCAGTTTCGACGATTGCCAGGCAATGGTAAAAGATGCATTCATGGATGCTGATCTGAGTAAGAAATTAACCCTTACTTCTGCTAATTCCATTAATGTTGCCCGGTGGTTACCGCAGCAATTGTATTATTTCTTCGCCTATCAGCAATGGCAAGAAAAAGGCCAACCACCGATAATAGCCGTACCCAGTGGTAATTTTGGAAATATCTGCGCAGGGTTATTGGCGCATGCAAGTGGTTTACCTGTGCAGCATTTTATTGCAGCCTGTAATGTGAATGATGCTGTGCCACAGTATTTAAGGTCGGGAATATATGAGCCTGTCATTGCTGAGGCTACGATTTCTAATGCCATGGATGTAGGTAACCCAAGTAATTTTATACGTATAATGGAATTGTTTCACCATGATTTCGCCAATATCACAAGCCAGGTTTCAGGCTATACAGTTAGTGATAATGCAACACGGAAAACAATCAGTGAAGTATATACAGCGTACCAGTATACCTTAGACCCGCATGGTGCCGTGGCTTATCATGCTTTAGCGGCATACCTGGCCCAACAGCAACAGCAAAAAGGTATTTTCCTCGAAACGGCACACCCGGTAAAATTCCCCGAAACAGTTGAAGCGGTAACAGGAAAAAGAATTGATATCCCCGAAGAAACAAAATACCTGTTTGCTAAAGAAAAACATAGCATTCAACTGGATGCATCCTTTGATGAACTGAAAGCATGGTTAATGGAACAATAATTTTGCCGGTAGTGAACTAAATTATTTTTTACATACTGATCTTTACACAGTACGAAAACATTATTTACCGTTCGTATTCCTTTTAGCTATGCTAATTTCCAGGGTGCCCTTATATTTGCTTTTACTAGGTGATTCGCTTCGGCATCATTCTTAAATTGTTCTTTTTGCGGATCCCAGTCCAAAGGCCGTCTTAACCAATAGGCAATATTGGCCAGGCAACATACACTGCTTGTGCGGTGCCCTGTTTCTACATCACAAATAGGTTGCTTGCCTGTTTTAATACAATCCAGCCAGTCTTTATAATGATCATTACTATAATATAAGCGTTTATCATTACTACCTAAAGTAGCTAAGGCAATATTGCCTGGACTGCTGTCTATAAAATCGCGGCTGATATCGAGCAGGCCTTTGTCGCCAATAAACCGAACGGCGAATCCCCTTCCAAAATCAACATGTTTCATTACTACACCGTTTTCATAGATCATGGTCAAACCCTTGGTAGCATTGCCTGCAGGCGGGATGAATTTTACCGGGCCGCTCTTGTCCATGCCAAGTCCCCATTGGGCAATATCAAACATGTGCGCACCCCAATCACTTAAAATGCCACCACCATATTCCTTGTAATTACGCCAATGCGGATAGATATCCTGTTCTATTGGGGGGGCGAGTTCAGGGTTAAAAGGTTTGAATACTGCCGGGCCAACCCATCTGTTCCAATTAAGATAAGATGGAACATCCATCGCCGGAAGATCGCAGGCAATACCAGGGTCGCCCACGGTTACCAGTACTTCTTTTACGTTTCCAATATATCCGTTGCGCACAAGTTCACAAGCATGGCGAAAATTTTCCCATGAACGCTGCATACTGCCCGTTTGCATAACCACTTTGTTACGGTGCATGGCATTTACCATGGCGCGGCCTTCTGCAACCGTATGTGCCATCGGCTTTTCGCAATACACATGTTTGCCTGCATTAGCGGCCATTACTGCCTGAACGGCATGCCAATGATCGGGTGTGGCAATCACAACCGCATCAATATCTTTCCTTTCAAGTAACTGTCTGAAATCAGCATAGCTGGTAAAGCCTTTATAAGTTTCTTTTTGTGAAGAAGCTGCCTGATACTTTTCAGTTAGTTGCTGAAAAGCAGCCAGCTTTTTAGTGTCAACATCCGCGCCAGCAACTGTTTGTGCAATGTTCTTAAAAGAATTGACAAGGCTCTTGGCCTGTTTACCGGTACCAATAAAACCGAGGTTAATACGGTCACTCGGTGCGAGGTAACCTTTCCCCCCTAATACGAAACGGGGAATGATGGTAAAAGCGACTGCTGCCTGTAAACCATTCTTTACAAATGATCTCCGGCCAGACTGTTTTGAAACTACAATATCCTTTTTTTCCATATGGCATATAATGAAATAGAAATTTACTGCTTTCTGCCGGAATAAAAAATTCATCAGATTATTACTAACTTCCAAAAACGATTTAACCACTTTCTATATGTATTATTCAAATAAAATGTTTACAGCAGGTCTGTTGTTTTGTTTAACGATGTCTTGCTACAAGCCCTCAACTGCACAAAGTAAAAGTACACTCCATCTTAAAGGATTGTCGGCACAGGTTGAAGTGTTGCGCGACCAATGGGGCGTAAATCATATATACGCTGATAATCAACATGATCTTTTTTTTGTGCAGGGATATTGCGCTGCAAAGGACCGCCTATTTCAGTTTGAAATATGGCGAAGGCAGGCAACGGGAACTGTTGCTGAAATTTTGGGGCCGCGGGAATTGAAAAGGGATATGGGTGCACGCCTTTTTAAGTTCAGGGGCGATATAAAAAAAGAAATGAACCACTATCATCCGCAGGGAGAAGCTATTATCCATGCCTACACAGATGGTGTGAATGCATACATAAATGAAGTGATGATGCACCCTGAAAAATTACCCGCTGAGTTCAGATTATTACAAATACAACCTGGTAAATGGACGCCGGAAGTGGTTATCTCACGTCACCAGGGCCTCCTGGGTAATATCACTGAAGAACTCAATATAGGCAGAGCTGTAGCCAAAGCGGGTGATGCAAAAGTAAAAGAGCTAATGTGGTTTCACCCTAAAACCCCTCTTTTGAAATTAGATAGCCAGGTACGGGGAGACCTTTTGTTTTCGGATATTCTTGAACTATACAATGCTTACCGGAAAGATATTGTATTTGATAAAGGCGATATAAACAAAGCCGAAGAAGACCCCGATGCGGTGATGAACAACTTAAACCAACAAATGCCCCATTTATACAGCCCCCCTTTCGAACATGGGATTGATGGGAGCAATAACTGGATCGTTAGTGGAAGCAGAACTGCCAGCGGGCATGCCATGCTGGCCAATGATCCGCATAGAAAGATCGCCGTTCCGTCTCTCCGGTATATGGTGCACCTGGTGGCACCCGGATGGAATGTGATCGGTGGCGGTGAACCCGAAATACCCGGCGTATCTATCGGGCATAATGAAGAAGGTGCATGGGGATTGACTATTTACGAAACAGATGGGGAAGACCTGTATGTATATGACTTAAACCCGGCGAACCTTACCCAATATCGTTACAAAGGAAAATGGGTAACCATGAAAGAAGTACAGGAAACCATTCGTATAAAAAATGCCGGTACGCAAAATGTAACTTTACGTTATACCCTGCATGGGCCGGTTACCTATATTGATTCTGTTAATCACAAAGCGTATGCAGTAAGGTGTGCCTGGCTTGAACCGGGCGGTGCGCCTTACCTGGCTTCCCTGCGGATTGATCAGGCAAAAACATGGGATGCATTCAGGGATGCATGCAGCTACAGTCATATACCCGGAGAGAATATGATATGGGCAGATAAAAAAGGTAATATCGGATGGCAGTCAGTAGGCATCATACCCATCCGTAAAAATTTCAGTGGCCTCGTTCCCATGCCGGGGGATGGCAGGTTTGAATGGGCGGGATACCTGCCTATAAAAGAAAGGCCACATTCATTCAATCCATCCAAAGGTTTTTTTGCTACCGCCAATCAACATGTTACACCGGATGAGTACACCCATTGGGATGCAGTTGGTTATACCTGGGCCGACCCGTTTCGCGGCAACAGGGTTAATGAAGTTTTGACGAAGGATACCAAAATGACCATTGAGAAAATGGAAGCTTTGCAAACAGATTATTTATCCATCCCTGCAAGAACTTTGGTGCCGATGTTGCAACAGATTCCTTTCAATAATGGATTAGCACATGATGCGAAAGCAAAATTACTTGACTGGAATTTTGTGTTGGATAAAGAAAGTATTCAGGCCGGTATTTATGCTATGTGGGAACGCCAATTGATGTTGCAGGCAAATAAACGATTCATGCCCGACGCATTAAAAGGGTTGCTTGTATTACAATTAACAAAACTCATAGGCTGGTTAGAACAGCCCGATGCAAAATTTGGTAGCAACCCGGTAGCTGGCAGGGATGCTTTTTTGAAAGAAACATTTGATATGGCTGTGAATGAACTCAAAAATAAATTGGGTTCCTCACCGGATCAATGGAAATACGGGCAGGAAAAATACAAACATGTTACCCTCGTTCATTCACTCAATGCTATTGTTACGGCACCGTGGAAACAGAAATTAAATATCGGACCTTTACCCCGCGGCGGTAACAGCCATACACCAGGCTCAACCGGCGGTGCGGATAACCAGCTTAGCGGGGCCAGTTTCCGCCTGATAGTGGATACAGGTGACTGGGATAAAGCGGTTATGATCAACACCCCCGGCCAATCCGGCGACCCCGCAAGCCCCTATTATAAAAACCTGTTTACTTTATGGGCTAACGATCAGTATTTTCCGGCATATTATTCAAAAGAAAAAATATATAAGGTTACAACAGAACGGATATTGATGCAGCCAACAGGGAAATAATTCCATATTGGAATTGATTGAAAAGCTGGTAATATTTCAAATAACTTTTTAATACATGTTATGCATTTACCAGCTGCGGCAAGATTGTTTTATTAATGATATTTTTTTTGTTTGTCAGTACAGGCACCCATGCACAACAAAAAACTTATTGTAACCCTATCAACCTCGACTATGGCTATTGTCCCATCCCCAATTTTTCTGAGCAGGGCAAACACCGTGCTACAGCTGATCCTGTAATTACTGTCTTTAAAGAAAACTATTATTTATTCTCTACCAACCAATGGGGCTACTGGTGGAGTGCCGATATGTTGCATTGGAATTTTGTATCACGTAAGTTTTTAAAACCCTGGCATAATGTATATGATGAGTTGTGTGCGCCGGCTACCATGGTATTGGGCGATACTTTATTGGTGATCGGATCTACCTACACAAAAAATTTCCCCTTATGGATGAGTACTAACCCACAAAAAGATGAATGGAAAGAAGCGGTTGACTCATTCCCGGCAGGCGCCTGGGACCCGGGCTTTTTTGTGGATGACGATAAACGGATCTACCTCTATTCGGGCTCAAGTAATTTTTATCCTTTATATGTGCAGGAAGTTGACCGAAAAACATTGCAACCTATCGGTGAAAAAAAAGAAACCATCCGTTTGCATGATGAAGTGCATGGCTGGGAACGTTTTGGTGAACATAATGACAATACTTTTCTCAAACCTTTTATCGAGGGGTCCTGGGTTAATAAATATCATGGAAAATATTATTTGCAATATGGTGCACCGGGAACAGAGTTTAGCGGTTATGGTGATGGTGTATATATTGCTGATAAACCCATGGGTCCATTCACCTATCAGCAGCACAATCCATTTTCATTAAAAGCGGGCGGTTTTGCAAAGGGTGCGGGCCATGGGGCTACTTACCAGGATGTATTTAATCAATGGTGGCATGTATCAACCATAGTGATCGCTTTAAAAAATAATTTCGAGAGGCGTATCGGCATCTGGCCAGCACAATTTGATAAAGAGGGTATACTCAGTACCAATACAGCTTATGGCGATTATCCGCATTACCTGCCTAATGCAAAAGCCAATCATACACAAAGCCAGTTTACGGGATGGATGTTACTCAACTACAATAAGCCGGTACAGGTATCATCCACCCTGGGTGGTTTTGCAGCCAACCAGGCGGTGGATGAAAACATAAAAACCTATTGGAGTGCAGCCACCGGTAATAAAGGGGAATGGATACAGACTGACCTCGGCTCTATCTCAACCATCAACGCCATACAAATTAATTATGCCGATCAGGATGCAGAATTGATGGGTAAGGTACAAGGCATCTATCATCAATACAATATATATATGTCGGATGATAGTAAGCAGTGGAAACTATTGATAGATAAAAGCCAAAATAAAACCGATATCCCGCATGAATATGTAGAATTAGCTATCCCAGCCACAGCCCGATATCTAAAAATGGAAAATATACATATGCCCACCGGCAAGTTTGCTGTAAGTGGTTTACGGGTGTTTGGGAAAGGCCAGGGCAGCCTGCCTGATACAGTTAAAAATTTTATTGCCTTGCGCGGCGACAGTGAACGCCGCAATGCCTGGCTTAAATGGCAGGTGAATAATAATGCAACAGGTTACACAATCTATACCGGCACATCACCCGATAAACTATATACCAGTATTATGGTATATGGCGTGAATGAATATTATTTTTCCGCCATGGAAAAAGACCAGCCGTATTATTTTCAGGTAGAGGCATTTAATGAGAAGGGTATTGGTAAAAGAACGATGATTTTAAAGGTGGAGTAGCCGCATTAATTTAACCTCAACCCGTTAGTATTGTCCCGAAAAAATAAAATCACAGCTATTAAGGTAAAGGTTCTTACCAGGTAGGGTCAACTAATTTTATTTCCCGGCCCATGTATAAACAGTTACCCAATCACGTGAAAAAGGTCATTTTCATAAGACAGGGCGGTGTTTTATTTTTTTACGTCTACTATTATTTCAACTTAATCTACTTTCTAACTCATTTCGTCTACTAATTTAATTTAGTAACAAAAATGCTTTTAAGAAATGCGTTTAGTAGTTACATTTATTTTCTTGTAGACATTTAGTTACATTTTTTTGTGCTAAAAACTACAATTTGAAACACAGTTTACCAAAACTAAATGCATATGAGATTGAATCATATTGATTTGCCTAGTAGCACATATGCTTTTTCCTGTTCCTTCAATACAGGCATCCCTACCTATTTCACACAAAAGCGTCCTCAAACTTATTTAATGAACTACTATTTAACAGAGCAAACCTCTGTTATACAAAATAATATTACCAATTGACCAAAATTAAAATAGCACATATGAAACGTAAATTCTTCTATTCATTTATTGTATTAATGCTGGCTTTACCAAGCCTTTCAAAAGCACAAAGTGCCGATACTACTGTCATTTATAAGGAATGGGCTTTAGTAGGTGAAAGCAAAACTTTTTTGGATGTATCGTACAGGATTATTAAATGTACCAATGTGAACCAGGTACACCTGTTCATATTTAACGAAAACCCGGCTGACCAAACTGCGAATTTTGAAGTGGAAATAACGAATACAAGTGATGGCCAGAAATTTACAAAGGATATCAGCTTTGCCGCTAAGAAAGCATCCATGAATAAAGCAGAATGTAATAGTGATAGCTCATTAGATAGTTTAAAGTTGGATTTACCCTCTGCGTATGATCCAACTAAAATCACGGTAAAAATTACATTCAAACCTTAATAAAAGAATATGAAAAATATTTTATACACTTTATCTATAGTGGTGTGCTTTTTTGCAGGTTCGGCCATTCAGGCTCAAACATGCAACGCACCAATTATTAGTTCCTTTGCCCCTAATACTGGTTATATTGGAAGTACTGTAACCATTTCTGGTGCAAACTTTAGTTCAATACCTGCCAATAACCAGGTATTTTTTGGTGCAACCCAGGCTACAGTATTAACAGCTTCCTTTGGAACATTAACCGTTACGGTTCCGGTAGGGGCCACAACGGCGCCGATTGCTGTAAAAAACAATTGTAACCTGATTGCCTATTCTGCCGTTTCTTTTAACGGTATTTTTTGTCCTACTCCCATTACCAGTACCACTTATAATAATTATTTTG
>JANXUL010000088.1 GCA_025356235.1 Bacteroidota bacterium | reverse complement strand
AAACTTAACGGTAACAAACAATATCAGTGCGAGCACGATCAGTGGAACACTGACAACCGTTGCGCAACCTAATATTACATCGGTTGGTCAACTAAGTAATTTATCAGTGACAGGTACAGTAGCTGCGGGTACATTGAGTGGTGTATTGTCAGCAGGAGCCCAGGCGAGCATTACGCAAATCGGAACATTATCAAACTTAACAGTAACGAATAATATCAGTGCATCAACGATCAGTGGTACACTGACAACCGTTGCACAGCCTAATATCACATCAGTAGGCCAGTTAAGTAACTTATCAGTAACGGGTACAGTACAGGCTGCCACATTTAGCGGCTCACATGTAGGAACTATTCTTACAGCTGCGCAACCTAATATTACCTCAGTAGGCCAGTTAGGTAACCTATCTGTTTCAGGAACCGTTGCAGCATCTACTGTGAGTGCTACAACAGCTAATCTTTCAAACCTTACAGTAACCGGAACAATTACAGGTGGTACATTTAGTGGCGTGGTAAGATATATTGATACCGCAGCAATGATCTTCGGTACACAACAGGGTACAGTTACCGGTACTGGTTATGCAAGATTCGGCCATGTTGTAAAATATTATGATACAGCCAGCATGTTTACTAACCGACTGAAAATATCGGATACCGCAAATATGTTAAGTGGTAGCGCATACCTGGGCGGAGCCGGTACAGCAAATACGGGTTATGCGAGATGGGGTCATGTAATTAAATACGATCCGGATACCTTAACACCTTTATTCACTTACCGTATTGCCCGAAAAGATACCTCTGCAATGCTGCAAGGAGACCAGGTCACTACCGGTTATGCCAAGTACGGTCATGTGGTTAAGTATATAAACCTAACAGATAATAGCTTGGCTAATCTGAAGATTACATCTTTGATTAATACCACAAATCTATCGGCAACAGGAACGGTGCAGGCGACTTCCTTTATTGGTACGCTTACAACAGGTGCACAACCGAATATTACATCAGTGGGTACTTTATCCAGCCTCAACGTAAGTGGTACCGCAAGCGCCGGAACAGTAAGTGCTACTAACATGACTACAGGGGGATTGACTGTTGCGGGTAATAAATATACTCAAATTACTACTGCTAGTGCTGCTATAACAAATACGCCAGCAAGTGTTGCTACCGTGGCTATCAATGCAACAGGAACCTATCGATTTAGAATTGTGGGATCTTACAGCGTGAGTAATACCACTTTGGGTTATGGATTTACAGTTACACTTCCTACAAGTACTGGGGGTACAGTTTTAATGAATGCGACTATATCTAATTCTACTACTGCTCAAAACACATTTATGGCTGCTACAAGTCCAGGTACGTTCACCTCTACCGTCGCTGCAGGAGCAACCGCTACACTGTTTCCATTTATAATTGAAGGAATCTTTACAAATAGTGCAACGGGAACTTTTGATCTTTCTGCATTTGGTACTAGTGCTACAAGAACAATAACAGTTGGTGCCGGCACTTATATAAGTATAGAAAAAATAAATTAAATTATGGGTGTGGCGGATAGTATTAAGATAGTGGCGAACAGGTATGGTATTCTGAGGGTATCTATTATTTGATGTAATAATACCTGTTATGGCAGCATTCATAAAGCTGGCTTATCTTAATAATAATGTAAGTATGATGCCTCACTTATGCAAGAACTGAAGAAGTGGGGTTTTAGTCACTTCACGGAATTCTCTATTCGTATAATATCAATTATGAAAAGAATTGTTGCCATCGCATTTCTTTTTTTCTCAGTTGGGTTAGTTGCACAAAAACCTGGCTCAAAAATAAATGCCGGCCCTGCTTTTAAAAAGACACCAACCGATAAGACTCCCCTATTACAGCCATTATTATTACGATCAATAGAAGATTCAGTGCAGTATGCATTGGGTGCCTATATGGGTCAGTTTATGCTCAGCGGCGGTTTCCGTAGCATTGACCTGGATTATTTTGTGGCTGGTTTGGAAGATATTTTTAGCAGGAGGCCAGGACTCATTAAAGACAGTAGTATTTATTCCATCATTTCAAGATACCAGGCCAATATACAAAAACAGAGAGGTAAGGCGCAGGAAGATAAATTGTTTGCAGGATTAAAAGATAAACCAGGTTTAGGCAGGTTGCCCAGCGGCGTTCAATATTCTATTGTGAAAGCGGGTACAGGCACACGGCCTTCAGAAAAAGATTCAATCATAATTAACCTGAAAGGCAGCCTTACAGATGGAACTGTTTTTGAAGACACATACGCTAAAAAAAACTATATCACCACTACCCCTTCTATTCTAATACCTGGGTTATCAGAAGCTATCCAACTAATGCCCAAAGGCTCTACCTGGGAAATATACATACCCGCTGCCCTTGCTTATGGCGATAAGGGCAACGGAAACATCATACCCGCAAATAGTGCGCTGGTTATTTTGATAGAATTGCTGGATATTAAGGGGAGGAATAATTAGCGGTTACTGAAAAGGGTATTTAATGATAAGCCCGAACCTTCAACCCACAACTTTCTTTAAAACCCTGGTAATTCCAATGTTTAACACTTATTACCTGAAACTGATTCCAACCTTTTTCTATTTAGTGTATCTTTATGATACTTAAAAAAACACAAGTACATATGAAAAAAATTATCCTCTTATCTGCCTCTTTCTCGTTGATAGTTTGTATGGCATTTGCTCAAAATGGTCCGAAGCCAAAACCCAAAGCCAGTCCGCTGGAAGATACTATCCAATATAGCCTGGGTGTTTACATGATGCAGCAATTACTTGCCAAAACAGGATTTGTTGTAAATGATGTAACCATGTTCAAAAAAGCCATCGATGATGTAATGCAGGGCAAAAAATTAATGATCAATCCAGTTACTGCCGAATCACGCCTGTTAGCCTACCAGGATATCTATCGCCAGAGAAGAGGCCGTGAGTTAGAAGATGCCTTATTTGCCAAAGTTAAAAAAGAGCCCGGTTTTATCACCCTTCCCAGTGGTGTTGCCTACAGCGTCGTAAAAGCCGGTAGAGGTATTACCCCCACTGCAAAAGATACCCTGGTATTAAATGTAGTAAGTACATTGGCCGATGGTACCGTGGTTGATGATGTAAACAAATCAAAACAATCTTACATGACCTTAGCCAGTGAGGTAGTAATAGGCTTGAAAGAAGTACTTTTAAAAATGCAGGAAGGGGCTATTTTCAGGGCAATATTACCGGCAGCAACCGCTTATGGTTCAGTTGGCGTGCCAGGTTCAATCCCGCCAAACTCTGCACTTATTTATGATGTAGCACTGGTAAGTGTGAAACAGGCTAAGTAAATGGATAGTCAACATATTAAAAATTAATTGCAGGCCGTTTTCTAAACGGCCTGTTTTCTTTCCTGTCAAAATCAAAGGCTTTTGCCTCTAACCGGTTAACATCAAACGCCAAACGCTGAACAGCTAGTTTTCCATACCATAATTTAATCTCCCATAAACAGCTATCTAATTGCCATAATCCCTACCTTTGCCGCTCGAAAAAAATTGAAGAATCCCTTCAGAAAATAAACTCTAAACAAGAACTCTTTATGGCGGACTTGAAATTACAACGCAACTTTGGTATTGCCGCTCACATTGATGCCGGTAAGACCACTACAACAGAGCGAATCCTACGCTACACCGGTATGATCCATAAAATTGGAGAAGTACACGATGGTGCGGCTACTACAGACTGGATGGAACAGGAAAAGGAGAGGGGTATTACAATTACCTCGGCTGCAGTTAGCTGCGAGTGGAAATTTCCTACCAATAAGGGTACGGCAGATGCCAATACCAAATCATACTATTTCAATATTATTGATACCCCCGGCCACGTGGATTTTACCGTAGAGGTAGAACGTTCTATGCGTGTACTGGATGGCCTTATTGCATTATTTTCTGCTGTTGATGGGGTAGAACCACAGTCCGAAACCGTTTGGCGCCAGGCTAACCGTTACAAAGTTCCCCGTATAGGTTTCGTAAACAAAATGGACCGCTCAGGTGCCGATTTCTTAATGGTGGTAGCACAGGTGAAAGAAATGCTGGGTGCGAATGCCGTGCCTTTGCAATTGCCTATTGGTGCCGAAGATGATTTTATAGGTGTGGTGGATCTGATTACCATGAAAGGTGTGATATGGGATATGGAAACCGAAGGTATGACTTTTAAAGAAATCCCTGTTCCGGCTGATATGGTGGAAGAATCTAATTTCTGGAGGGCTAAATTAATTGAATCAGTTGCTGAATATGACGATAAGTTGATGGAGAAATTCTTCGACAATCCTGATACGATTTCTGAAGATGAGGTTCACGAAGCAATCCGTAAAGCCTGTATCGACCTGAGCATCGTTCCAATGATGTGCGGTTCATCTTTCAAAAATAAAGGGGTACAAACAGCACTGGATGCCGTTTGCCGCTACCTGCCAAGTCCTATTGATCTTGAAGATACAGTGGGTATTAATCCTGATAACGGTGAAACCATTTACCGCAAGCCTAATGCAAAAGAACCATTTGCAGCATTGGCTTTCAAAATCATGACCGATCCTTTCGTGGGTCGCCTGGCGTTCTTCCGGTGCTATTCAGGGCATCTTGATGCAGGTTCTTATGTGTTGAATGTAAGAAGCGGAAAGAAAGAGCGTATCAGCCGTATCATGAAAATGTTCGCCAACAAACAAAACCCGATTGATTTTATTGAAGCAGGTGATATTGCAGCGGCAGTAGGCTTTAAAGAAATTAAAACAGGGGATACTTTATGTGATGAGAACCATCCGATCGCTTTGGAAAATATGTTTATTCCAGAACCGGTTATCTCTGTAGCAGTAGAG
Organism: Bacteroidota bacterium; assembly: GCA_025356235.1. GTDB lineage: Bacteria > Bacteroidota > Bacteroidia > Chitinophagales > Chitinophagaceae > Sediminibacterium. The sequence goes on along the minus strand of JANXUL010000088.1, from coordinate 2,550 downwards.
CCTAAAACACAGGTTGACGTTGATAAAATGGGTATGGCCATTGCGAAGCTTGTAGAAGAAGATCCAACCTTACGTGTAAAGACAGATGAAGATACCGGCCAAACCATTCTTTCAGGAATGGGTGAATTACACCTTGAGATTATTGTTGACCGTATGCGCCGTGAGTTTAAAGTAGAGATCAACCAGGGTAATCCCCAGGTGGCTTACAAAGAAGCTTTCAGCACTACTATCGAGTATCGCGAAGTATTGAAGAAACAATCGGGTGGCCGTGGTAAATTCGCGGATATCTATTTTGAAATAGGACCTGCGGATGTTGAATGGCTGACTGAAAACCCAGGCAAACATTTCCAGTTTAAGAATGATATTTTTGGAGGATCTATTCCAAAAGAATTCCATCCTGCCATATTAAAAGGGTTTGAATCTTCAATGGGAACAGGTGTATTGGCGGCTTATCCGGTAGAGAGCATGAAAGTGCGGATATTCGACGGTAGCTACCACCAGGTGGATTCTGATTCTATGTCATTCGAATTGTGTGCCAAATCAGGTTTCCGTGAAGCAGGACGTAAAGCCAAGCCGGTTTTATTAGAACCTATCATGAGAGTGGAAGTAGTAACACCAGACCAATACATGGGAGATGTAACCGGTGACCTTAACCGTCGTCGTGGAATGCTGGAAGGAATGGATAGCCGTGGTAACCTGCAGGTAATCAAAGCCAAAGTTCCTTTAAGTGAAATGTTTGGTTATGTTACGCAATTGCGTTCATTATCATCAGGCCGTGCCACTTCAACTATGGAATTCAGTCATTATGCCCCTGCCCCAAACAATATCGCTGAAGAAGTGATTGCCAAGAGCAAAGGCAAAGTGAAAGTAGAAGATTAAAATGCAGTTTGATATTCATAGACAATAGTCCATGAAATACGATATATAAAAGCCCTGTTCTATTTGGAACGGGGCTTTTTATCGGTAATATAACAATCGTTGTATGGTGCATGGCCTTTGCGATACGCCTGTTACATTGATCTGTATCGCAGGAATCCGCCGTATTTTCAGTGTAGAACATTGTGTTATCTGGCTCCCGGCTTCAGTATTCCTTCGTATGTGATTCGTACCTGCTTCGCTGTTTCTTCGTCTATGCTTCGTCTCCGCTTCGCTATTTCTTCGCTTTTACCCCGCTTTTGTTCGCTCTGTACCGAAGAACAAGCGAAGAAAGTCCGAAAATGGTACGAACCAAGTACGAAAGAATGTCTTACTGTCTTTTACCTGAAATAAGGTTATTTCTGGCTTGAATAAAATTTGACAACAATCGTATTCTGCATATGTCAAATTTTATGTTTTTGTTCCCAGGCTATACGAAAGGGTTTCTTACCACGCCATTTATCTGCAATTAGTCTTAATAATTTCCGCTGCCTCTTTATAGCCTTTGGATAACGCTATCTGCAAATACTTACAGCCCGCTTCTTTTTTACCAAGATTGTATAATGCCACGCCTGCAAAGTATTCTGATTTTCCATCAACTGCGGTTTGTAAAGCGAATACTTTATTAAAATAGGTAAGCGATGTATTAAAATCGCCCATATTGAAATAAGCGATGGCTGCATTTTCAAAAATAACATAATTGCCAGGGCTAAACTCAGCGGCTTTTCGAAAGCTTCCGGCAGCCGTTTTATACGCTTCAATCTTACCAGCCTCATCCTTTCTTGCTGCTGCTGCCTGCGCCTTGCTGAAAGCAGCTACACCGGCATCGTAGTATATTTGCGCCTGTGCAATATCAACCCCTTTTTTGGTTATAACAGGGGCTCCCATAAATTGGGTGATCTCCCTTTTGCGCAACATAAGGTCGGCATTGCCGGGAAAGAGGTGCAGGGCACTATCAGCAATTTTTAATAAAGGATCGCGTCCTTTTCCCTGGGCATTCAGCATACCCAAAATATATAGATTCCATACGTATGGCTCATTGCGGTATTTGACAGCTTCATCAAAAGCTTTTTGAATATTAACCGTATCCTTCAGTTTGGCCAGAACCGCAATTAAGGTTTGATAATAGGTTTTTGCCCTTGGCCTTGTATAAAATGCTTTCATGCTATTAATATAGGCACTGTCCATTTTCCCAATCGTAAAAAAAAGGCCCCCTTTCAAAAACTCACTGTAAGCGATTACCGGGTTGGCAGCAGATCCTCTGTTTAATAAAACCAATGCTTCATCATATTTTTTGGCTTCATAAAGGTACCTGCCTTTAATGGCCTCAATTGGCTGCGCCGATGCTGATAGGTTTGGAATAGAAGGGATTAATGGAAAAATTTCAGTCCATTTTAATTTTAGCGGCTCATTATCCATATCCGGAATAATCATTCTTTGTACAACCAAAGATTTATAGGTAAGATAGGTTACGTAGCTGGCCGGCAATAAGAGTAAAATAGCGGTAAGGCCAAATACAGATTTTAATAATGAGGTTGATTGAACAGGGTCTGTTTCATTTTTTTGAATAGCTCTTGCATTAATAAAGGCATTTACATTTAAACCGGTGATCAATGCGAAAAAAACCTGGCTGAT
>JANXUL010000029.1 GCA_025356235.1 Bacteroidota bacterium | reverse complement strand
GGGAAACCTGTAAGTTATATTGTGCAAAATAAAGTCGTTCAAATACATTTACTTTTGCACGGGTAATATTTACATCTAAAGGTTTTTGCAGGTAATCTACCGCCCCTTCTTCAAAACCTTTCAGTACATACTGTTCATCTTTACTGATGGCAGTGACAAATATAATAGAGATGTCTTTTGTTTTTGAATTGGCTTTCAAAATCCTGGCTACTTCGAAACCGTCCATATCGGGCATTTGTACATCGAGCATAATGAGCCCGATATCTTCATTTTTCAATACCTGTTTTAACGCTTCATTCCCCGAATAGGCTTTGATGAACCGCCTGTTGGGTTTAGTAAGAATTTCTTCGAGCGATAATATATTTTCTGGCCTGTCATCTACCAGTAATATTACAAGCTCCTGCGTTGGTTGAGGGAAATGCATTGGATAGGATTAAGTAGTTATTTGATTTAAAAGATAATGTACAGTTTGTTCAGGACTTTGAATAAGTACTGACGGGTTTATATCAATAGCAGCCTTTGGCATTGCCGGATATTCAGCTGTTTCCGGCGATTGAACAATGGCTGTTCCTCCCTCTCCAATTACCCTGCCCAGGCCGGCCGCGCCATCTTTATTAGCTCCGCTTAAGAGTATCGCCAGCGTTTTATGTTTGTATACTCTTGCGATACTTTCAAAACTTACATCAATAGAGGGCCTGCTGAAATTTACGGGCTCTGAATAATCGAGACTAAAAGTATTGCCCTGTTCAACCAATAAATGATAATTCTGGGCAGCCAGATAAATAATCCCGGCCCTGATGGGTTCTTTATCTTCGGGTTCCACCACCTCTTTTATTCCCAATTCTTTAGCCAGTAATTTATTTAACTGGCTGGTAATGTTTTTCATTCTGTGTATGATCAATACAATAGGTATCTGAAAATGTTCAGGCAGTGATTTCAATAAAATAAGCGCAACTCCTATACTGCCTGCCGATCCGCCAATTGTAATAATATCAAATTTATTTTTCTCCATTGACGATTAATCTTTTCTGCGGTATATCTTGGTTGTTTTATGAATATTGTTGAATTTATCTTTTACTACGCTGAACAAAAGTGTTTCTTTTAAACCCAGTGTTAAAAAACCTAATGAAGATAAACTATCGTAGAATAACTGTAATACCCTGTCTTGTAACTGTTTGTCGAAATAGATCATTACATTCCGGCAGGATATGAATTGAAATTCATTAAAAACATTGTCTGATACCAGGTTGTGTTGTGAAAATATAACCTGCGACCTTAATTCTTCGTTGATAATAGCATGGTCATATCTTGCGGAATAATAATCTGCAAAATCGTTCTTACCACCTGATTTTAGGTAGTTTGTTGTGTATTCTTTCATATGTGCCAGCGGGATGATGCCGCTTCTTGCTTTTTCGAGGTTAGCGGGGTTTATATCTGTTGCATATATTCTTGCACGTTTTAATAAACCGGCTTCATGCAACATAATACACATTGAAAAAACCTCTTCGCCGGTTGAACAGCCTGCATGCCATATTTTAATAATGGGATAAGATGCCAGTACCGGTAATACTTTTTCACGCAAGGATTTATAATAAGCAGGATCGCGGAATAACTCAGTTACGTTTACCGTTACCTCCTGCAAAAAAAGTTGAAATATGGGTTCGCTGTTTAATAATTTGTATTTAAGATCATAGGCAGTAGCACTGTCAGTTTCCTTTGCAAAACGGTTTACCCGGCGTAACAATGAAGCTTTGGTATAATTCGAAAAATCATAGCCATACCGGTGCAAAAGCATCTGTAGTATCTCATCCAATTCTTTAATATGTATGCTGTTATTTTCATCCATAATCAACTCGAGAACCAAACACGCATCAGTGAAAGTAATTTCTGAACATCAACTGGTTTTGTAATATAATCTGAGGCCCCTGCGGCAATACATTTTTCGCGGTCACCTGTCATAGCCTTTGCTGTTAAGGCAATGATAGGAATTTTACCCATTTTCAAATCGCCGCGTATCCTTTTTATTGCTTCGTAGCCATCCATTTCGGGCATCATAATGTCCATTAATACCAGGTCTATGTCCGGATTTTTTTCCAGGATTGCTAGGGATTCTTTTCCGTCTGAGGCAGCGGTTACGATCATTTTTTGTATTTCCAATGCATTGCTTAACGCAAATACATTCCGCATATCGTCGTCTACCAGTAAGATTTTTTTGCCTACTAATCCAATATCACTGACAGGAATATTAAAACTTTTCGGATTTGGATGGTCATTTTTTTCCTCCACCTTGAAAAGGAATAATTCTAATTCATCTTTCAGCCTGGTGTTAACAGAAGGAGAGTCACGTACAATTACATTTGATATCTTTTTCAGTTGTAACTCATCTGCAGGGGATATATCTGTGTCAAGATAAATAATCACCGGGATAGGCTGGTTGTGCAGTTCCTGCTGGATTAACTGAAGGTCGTTGATGCCCTCGTTAACGTTATTGCCTATATCGGCAATCAGACAATCATATTTTTCAGTCGTTAATTTTTCTTTTGCCTGCTCAACTGAAGCTACCTGAATGAAAGAAACATCCTTGTGCCTTTCATGAAATAGCTCTTTCAGGCTTTCATCTTTAAAATGCATTGCAGAAATGATCAGTACTTTTTTAATATGCTCATCCAAATAGATACCAATGGTATCAAATGCTTTTTCCAGTCCTTCCCGGTCAATTGGTTTTTTTACATAAGCCAATGCCCCACTTGTATGCAAACGGCTATCATCAAAGGCGGAGATAATATGTACGGGAATATTTTTTAACCGGCTGTCTTCTTTCAATAATTTCAATAACGACCAACCATCTATTACAGGTAATTGTATATCGAGTATGATGGCGGCCGGAATATATTTCTTTGCATAAAACAAACCTTCATCACCTTTTAATGCCACAATAGGTTTGAAACCTTTATTACGTGCAAAATCTTTCAGGATAGAAGCAAAGGTTTCATCATCCTCAATGATCAACATCACTTTATCATCATTTTTTATTTGATTACGGTCATCCTCCACTTTTACCTGCTCGGTAACATTATCTAAAGATGCCGAAACCATTGCAGGTAACTGTTCTTTTATGACAGGTTGCTCAATGGTTATTTCATGGGGTATAATGATGGTAAATGTGCTTCCTTTTCCTTCTTCACTTTTTACTTCAATTTCACCGCCCAGTAACCTGACTAATTCTTTACTGATAGAGAGACCGAGGCCGGTTCCACCATATTGCCGGCTGGTAGATCCATCTGCCTGTTGAAAAGCTTCGAAGATCAACTGTTGCTTTTCAGGAGAAATACCGATGCCTGAATCTTTTACACTAATCCCAACCCTTTTACGGTCGAACTGGTCCCTGTTTTCAAATGAAATGGTAACAGATCCGGCTTTAGGCGTAAACTTGAAAGCATTTGACAATAGGTTTTTTAGAATCTGTTCAATACGTTGCTTATCTGTTTTGATTATTGTTGGGAGATTAGCGGCAACTGTTGAATGATAATTAATTTCTTTTTCTGAAGCCACTACTGCAAACAGCTGACTGAGGTCCATGACAATGCTCTCAATGGAAACATCTTCTACCAGTAAGTCTACTTTACCGGCTTCTATTTTTGAGAGATCGAGTATATCATTGATCAATTGTAATAAATCAGAACCCGATTTATGAATGATCTTTGCATATTCGATCTGTTTGGGTTGTAGATTATTAAGGTTATTATCGGAAAGTAATTTGGCCAGGATCAGTACACTATTTAAAGGCGTTCGCAGTTCGTGCGACATATTAGCCAGGAACTCTGATTTGTATTTACTGGTAGCCTCTAATTCCTTAGCCTTTAACAGCAGGGCCTGCCTTGCCATTTCTACTGTATCATTTCTTTCCAGTAACTCTGAATTGATCTGCCTGAGTTCTTCTTCCTGTGTTTTCAATTCTTCTTCAGAAGCCTGTAATTCTTCTGCCTGCCTGCTGAGTTCTTCATTGGTTTGGCGCAACTCTTCCTGCTGGCCCATCATGGCTTCCTGCTGTTTCTGTACCTGTTCCAGCAATGCATTAATTTTTAAGCGAGATTGTCTTGAGTGGATGGATGATCCCAGGTTATTGGCAACAGCTTCCAGCAGTTGTATTTGTTTTATTGAAAATTCGCTCAGGCTACCTAATTCAATTACTGCTTTCAAACTACTGCCTACCCACAATGGTAAGCAGGCAATCTGCCCTTTACCACTGGTAGCACCCATGGCTGATTCTATTTTCCAGTAATCATCCGGAACATTTTTTAAGATAGATATTTCCCGTTTGAGGGCGGCATTACCTACAATACCTGTTCCAATTCCGAACGATCTGTGCGCTACAGCTGAAACAGCTACGGAAGCTGTCATGGTTAAAAATTTTTCTTCTTCATCGGCTATGTATATAGCACCGGCGGGTAACCCCATATAGTTAACAACGGATTGGATGATATCATCGCTCAGGTTATTGGTACCCGTGGCTGAGAGGATACTGTTATTGATTACAGATACACCTTCCAATACCCAGTTTTTTTCAGCGGCCAGTTCATTTGTCTTTTCCATCTCCAGGATATTGGTATGTAATTTATTTCCGGCCCTGATCCGGCTTTTTAAAGTAGCGATAACAGCATTCACCAATACAAATACCACAAACATGAGAATAATAATGCCACCTATAATTACCTGTCTTGTCTGTGTATTATATTTAAGTAGTGTTTTTTCCCTGATCGAAAGCAGTCTTCCCTCTTCAGCTTTGGCTAGTTCAAAAAGGGCATATGCACTGGACATCATCCTTTCTTCTTCGATCGTGATTGCGGTAAGTTTTTCTTTAGCAATACCTGGTTCTATTTTACCACTGTTCTCCCAAAAAGTAAATAAGGAAGATATGATAGAATCGAGCCTGGTAATATTGATAACCTGTACTGCGTTATCGCTGACTTCCTGCTTAAGGTCCTGTAAGCGGCCTGGAATAATACTGGCGCCGTTATTATAAGGGTTGAGAAAATTTTCTTTTCCCGTAATCCAGTAAGTGCGCCGGGCTGTTCGCATTTGAGAAAGATTATAACGGATATCCCTCAAATGCTCTACTACTTTCACTGTATGGTTAACCCAACCGAATTCTTCTTCCTGATTTTGGAGAGTCTTTATTGTAAAAACCGCTACCAGCAGGACCAGGATTATGGCTAAAGCAAGGCCGGCATATAACTTTAGGGGAAGTGATTTTTTCATGCAATATCAGATTTGTCCATATAGAGGATACCCTAAATTTAAGGTATCTGTTACAATATTTTACATATAGATAAAAGCCTCCCGGCTATTTTAGTTACTGCACTAATAAAAAAGGATTTCTTATAACATGCTTACGATTGTATGGATGGTGCTGATTCAATGAAAATGTTTTAGGTTTGCCTGCAGATTTAGAGAACTATGAAATATTCGCAACCTATTGGTATCGTAGCAGCCCTGGCCATGATGGCTGTTTGTTTTTTGCCCTGGACCTTTATTGCCAGTCAGCAAATAACGGTATCCGGGTTTCAGGCAGCAGGCACAAATTTTGGTAAGCCGGGTCTGTTTAATTTTACTATGTGTGTTATTATGGTTATCATGTTTGCCGTGCCGGCTATATGGTCTAAGCGTACCAATGTATTCATAGCTGCGCTTAATCTTGCCTGGGCCTTCCGGAATTACCTTCTCGTATCGGCCTGTATGATGGGTGAATGCCCTGAAAAAAAGCCGGCATTATTTGCATTACTGGGCCTTGCCAGCATATTGCAAATAATGGCACTTTTACCAAAACTGGATATGCAAAAAGATAAATAACTCTTTGTGAAACGCAGCAGAAATTATAAAAAAATATACGAAATTCTATTACAGCGACCGTAATGATCTGTCTATAATACCTGCACATTCCAAAACCTGTTTTTGGGTAATGAGTAATGGAGGGGCAAAACGGATCTTATCGCCATGAGTAGGCTTTGCCAATAAACCGTTTTCCTGTAAAGCCAGGCATAGTTCCCATGCTGCATCAGGATTAGGATGTGTAATAACAATGGCATTCAATAAACCTTTCCCGCGGATGCTTGCAATAAAAGGCGACTGTAATTTAGCTAATGCCGATCTTAATAATTGCCCCATAGCTTCCGCATTTTCAGCCATTTTTTCTTCTTTCAAAACCGTTAAGGCGGCTACTGCAACAGCGCAGGCCAATGGGTTTCCACCATAGGTAGATCCGTGCTCGCCTGGTTTAATGTTCATCATGATGTAGTCATCTGCCAATACAGCTGATACAGGTAATACGCCGCCGCTCAATGCTTTGCCGAGTATTAAAATATCGGGCCGTACATTTTCGTGGTCGCAGGCGAGCATTTTGCCGGTGCGTGCCAACCCCGTTTGTATTTCATCAGCAATAAATAACACATTGTAGGTAGTACATAGTTCGCGAACACCTTTCAAATAACCCTCATCAGGTATCACAACGCCTGCCTCTCCTTGTATGGGTTCTACCATAAAAGCCGCAACATTTTTATCCTGCAATGCTTTTTCAAGTGCTATGAGATCGTTGTAAGGCACTAACCCGAAGCCAGGCATAAATGGCCCGAAACCCTGGTAACTGCTGGGGTCGGTAGAAGAGGAGATGGCGGCTAATGTTCTTCCCCAAAAATTGCCATCAGCAAAAATAATTTTTGCCTGGTTTTCGGCTACGCCTTTTTTCGTGTAGGCCCAACGCCTCGCCAGCTTAATAGCTGTTTCACCACCTTCCACACCGGTATTCATGGGTAATACCTTATCATACCCAAAATAATCCGTGATGAATTTTTCATATCCCCCCAACAAATTATTGTGAAAAGCGCGAGAAGTAAGGGTTAGTTTTTTTGACTGCTCAACCAGTGCCGCAATAATTTTTGGATGACAGTGGCCCTGGTTCACAGCGGAATAACCACTTAAAAAATCATAGTATCTTTTGCCGTCAACATCCCATAAAAAAACACCTTCGCCTTTTTCTAATACCACTGGAAGTGGATGATAATTGTGTGCGCCAAATTTTTCTTCTAACTGCAGGTAGGCAGCAGACTTCTCAGAAAGAGTCAGTGACATATAAATAAATAGAAATTGATAAGTAAGAACCGAAATAAGGATAACTCAAATAAGGGCAATAGCTGTTTCATAACAGGCCGCTTAATACTGGCAACAAGGATGGTCGAGAAAATCAAGATTGAGGCGGAGAAAACGCATAAGTGATAATTAGGTTGCAAGGTAATTGTTCAATACCAGTATTTCTAATTTTATCTTTAATTTCAGGGGGTATAAAAAAGTCAATGAAAATGTTCAAAAAAACTGCCTTGCTTTTACTGGGAGTAATCCTGCTTTTTTCTGCTTATGCGCTGTTGAGTGGTAAAACCTATTTGTTCAAAGCCGTCATTTACAATTTTGCCAATATTGATGATTACAAAAAATTCACAAATAATACTGTTTCAGTCAGTACCCCACAACCATGGGATGTTTCTCCGGCATACAATAAAATCCGTTATCCCGATACGCTGAACAGTTTACTTGAGGCCCTCGGTTCGGTAGGGTTGTTAATGATTAAAAATGATTCTGTATTGTTCGAAAAATATTGGGATGGCTACAGCGATAGTTCTTTATCCGGTTCTTTCTCTATGGCCAAAAGTATTACCAGCCTGCTCGTAGGTATTGCCCTTAAAGAAGGGAAGATCAAATCGGTTCAGGATCCCGTAAGTAATTATTTACCGGAATTTGCTGAGGGCGATAAAGCCAAAATAAAAATCATTGACCTGCTTACGATGAGCAGCGGGACTAACTGGAACGAATCTTATATCAATCCATTTTCAGTAACCACCGAAGCCTATTATGGGCCGGATCTCTATAAAACAGCAACAGGTGTAAAAGCCATAAATGCTCCCGGCACTTTACATATTTATAAAAGTGGTGACACGCAGTTATTAGGATTGATACTTGAGAAAGTAACCGGCAAATCACTCAGCCGGTATGCTGCCGAAAAACTATGGCAACCCCTTGGGGCGCAGCATCCTGCATTATGGAGTACCGATCATGAAAATGGAAACGAAAAAGCATACTGTTGCTTTAATTCAAATACCCGCGATTTTGCTCGTATTGGTAAACTAATGCTCGACAGCGGCAAATGGAAGGGCAGGGCTATTATTGACAGTGCTTACTATACAAATTCCATTAAAGCCTGTGGTATTAAGGATGAAACAGGAAAGGCCTGTAACTATTACGGCTATCAATGGTGGATTGATCCGCAGCACCCGGAAATATTTTATGCCAGGGGTATACTGGGGCAATATATTATTGTAATACCCTCTAAAAAAATGATTATCGTGCGGTTGGGTAAGATGACATTCCCCATTCGCGTACAGACCGTACCCAAAGAAGTAAGGTATTTGATCAATTGGGGATTGGGGGTGTGAATAGCGAGTAGTGAGTTGTGAGTGATCTTGAGATTTGATGGGAGCGCTATTAATATGTAACACTCACTCCTCACGGCTCACTCCTCACGATATTGCCTTATTTTCGCACAAAATCATTCCATTGGGATTACCCGTTGTAGCAGTTGTTATATTAAATTACAATGGCAGGAAACACTTAGAAAATTTCCTTCCCTCTGTAATGGCATCAATGTATGCCAACCTGCGGGTAATTGTAGCAGATAATGCCTCAACAGATGATTCGGTCGCTTACATTCAGCAATATTTTCCTAAGGTTGAAATACTAACTCACCCTGTAAACGAGGGTTTTGCAGGCGGCTATAATTGGGCTTTGCAAAAAGTGCAATCAGATTATTATGTGCTATTGAATTCCGATGTATCGGTAACCCCCGGATGGATCGGGCCTGTGATAGACATAATGGAAAACGATGCATCCATAGCGGCCTGTCAACCTAAGATATTGTCTTATGCGCATCCCGCATTATTTGAATATGCCGGTGCCGGTGGCGGCTGGATAGATGTATTAGGCTATCCGTTTTCTCGAGGGAGGATATTTGATGTATGTGAAAAAGATACGCACCAATACGATACCGTTGAACCCATATTCTGGGCCTCAGGTGCCGCCATGTTTGTTCGGGCCCGGGTATACCATGAACTTGGCGGGTTGGATGCCTCATTCTTTGCCCACCAGGAAGAGATAGACCTTTGCTGGCGTATTCAATTGGCAGGCTATCAAATTATGGCCTGTCCACAATCGGTTGTTTACCATGTAGGTGCAGGCACCTTACCAAGGGGTGGGCGAAAAGTGTACCTTAATTTCCGCAATAACCTGTTTATGCTGTGTAAAAACCTGCCCTGGTACGAAAAGCTCTGGAAATTGCCTCTCCGCTTCGGACTTGACGCTGTTTCTGCCTGGAAAGGGTTAATAACCGGCGATACAGATTTTTTTATTGCTATTTACCAGGCACATATTGCCGTATTTAAACGGTCTTTTCAGCGTCGCCAACGGCCGCAGCATCCTGTAAAACCAATCAGTAACCTGAAAGGCGTGTACCGTGGATCAGTGGTTTGGGAATATTTTGTTAATCGCCACACACGTTTTCTGGAAATTATTCGAAAGAAGGCTTAATAATTTGTATCTGTACCTTATTTTTGCATCGCAATTCAAGACTATGTCACACGAAACAACTGATAACAAAGAAAAAGACTTTACCAAGAACTGGGTAAATTCATCAAGGTTTTTGTTTTACCTGCAGGTGTTCTGCATATTAGCATTTGTATTAGGTGGTTGTTATCGCCTGTATAACCAGCGATACAAGGGTAAACCTACAGTTGAGGTACAAAAAAGCTCTGAGTACAAGCCAGAATACAAGTAAGAGAGTAATAAAAAATTTTGTCAGGAACTTGTGATGGTTATTTTTGCACTCCCAATTTAGTTCTTACAAATACAACGCGAAAGTAGCTCATTTGGTAGAGCACGACCTTGCCAAGGTCGGGGTGGCCGGTTCGAGCCCGGTCTTTCGCTCTAAGTCCCGTCCGCCGGTGGCGTGATGGGATTTTTTTTGGTTTTTTTCCGAAAACGGGACAAGCCCTGGTGGTGGAATTGGTAGACACGCAGGACTTAAAATCCTGTTCGCCGCAACGCGAGTGCGGGTTCAATTCCCGCCTGGGGCACTTGATTTACAATCACTTAGAGAGATCGCAATACGCGGTCTCTTTTTGTTTTTTTGAAAATTTGCCTGCAATTTGCCTACAACTATTTTGACGGTACTAATTGATTTTCTTTATCGCAAAGAAAGTGGAGATGTGAAAGAACTTTTTGTCCCTCTAAGGTACAAATTACTCGCTGACTCAGGTTCTTTGCTTTGAATGTTCTTAGAAATTTTTGGGGAATTATCGTTCTGATAAAAGGAACA
>JANXUL010000018.1 GCA_025356235.1 Bacteroidota bacterium | reverse complement strand
GGCAAAAGCAGTTGTTCCGATTGCGAGGGCTACGAGCGCCGTAATAAATAATTTTTTCATTGTGTTTAATTGAATGGTTTAAAAATATTTGGTTTTGTTTGTTTCCATTTGATATGTCAAAAGTAGAAACGGACGATTAATAGACGCAGCTGTTTGTGATTAGTTACACCCAACAGGCGGGTGTTATTATGAGTGGTGTTAATGCAAATGTTAACGTAGGTTAATGACCAGGTAAAACCCAATGCCAGTAACTATTTGCGACGATTTCTTAATAAAATCATAAAGGGCCTTTGTGTGTGACGAGTGCGATGACACAACTGTACGTTTTAGGACGAACGGTTTCACCATCGGCGAAAAATTAAACCTTTTGCAGAGAAACAGTAGGATCCGTATGCCTGGTACTAACAAAAAAAACCGTTTCAAAGTCTGAAGCGGTTTTTTTATTTATTGACTATTGTCCATGTGCCATGGCCTATTTCTGCTGCACAGTAGGATAATGGTCTATCGTTTCAAATACATTTCGCTTATCCTGTTTTAAAAGAAAAATGAACTTGCTTAATGAATCAGCATACTGTTTTTTCTCAAATAACCTGTCATGTGAAAGGATAACAATGGCATTTTGCTGGTTGGTATTTCCATCGTCGAATTTCTGGTTAATTCTTTTCACCATTTCAACGGCACTTTCTTGCGGAGCTTTCATTTTCTTTTGTTGGCCCCATTCCAGGTCCCAGCCAATGATCTTATACCCTAATGAGTCAAGTTTCTTAATTAAGGGACTGTTTGCTTTTTGTCCGTGAATCTCACCTTTCGATGCCCAGGTATTGTTACCCGGCAACCGGATGATCTTTACGCCAATTTGTAATTCGCGCTCATTACGTAAGAAATCACTTAATGCGCTATCGGTCATGGCTGGTGAATAGAATTTGGCATATTTATCATTAAAGCCATGACTAAAGCTGTGATTGGCCAATAAGAACATTGGGTAACCATTGCGGATAGAATCGATCAGTCTTTTTTTAAACGGACCAACCTGGTTAAACCCAACGGAGAAGAAAGTAGCTTTCACACTTTCTGCCTGAAAAATAGCTTTGCTGTTTACTGTTCCGGGGGGCTGTGGTGAATCATCCCAGGTTAGGTAGATATATCTTTTAGAGCTATCATACTTAATAGGTGTACCGGGAACCGGCTTGGTTATTGCGGTTTTTGTAGAATCTGTCCCCTTTTTATCGGCGGAACTATTGCCATTACAACTGGCCAGTAATGTGAGTGTAAGTAAACTCATACCAATATGAGCGATTTTTTTCGATAAATGCATAGTAAAGGGATTGTTTCAGCTCAAAGATAAGAAGAGGGATAATTTGTAACACCGGTTATTTATCCTCAGATGTGGAGAGCGTTCTTCTTTCATTCATAATTAATTGTGAAACAGGAAAATGGGCAGGAATACAATAAATCTTTAATTCAATTATTTCCTCAACCTCAAACTCACCTGAACCTTCCTGAAATAGTGTAACATACCTTATCATTAATTCTCTTGAAAACATCACCGTTTATTTTTCGCAATTTTCTTGCCCTGCGATGGGCCAGTAATCGGCCTTCGCTGTCGAAATATTGCGGTTGTGAATAAAAGGTAAGAATAAAATATTTTTCATTGGTAAAAGGGAGATGAATAGCTACCGGCCGGATAGACATAAGTACCAGGTATTTTTTTTGATTATTCGTATAGAAATCAAGGTTATTGATCCAGATACAATGGATGGAACGCATTTGAGTAATGAGGCCTGTAACAGCCATTGCAGGTAAATGATATTTTACCAAAGTATCCTGTAGCCTCGGCTCATTGATTTCGAATTCATAAATGAGTTTGATCGAATCTGTAATGATCTCCAATGAAATATAATTGAATGACCGATCAGTGAACGCAAGCGAAAAAGGATTTTGGCGGTATAGGGCTTTATATGATTGCTCAATAACAGTAAGTGTTTTCTCATTCTCATAAAAATAATTCGAAGAGATCACTTTCCTGGAAGCACAGGAGCACAGTAAACTGATGATAAACAAAAGCAATAGGAAATAGCTCCTTCTATTTTGCATCAGTTATTTTTTTTGTAATGTGTGAAATGCCGAAAATGATTTTTTTCAGGAATGAAGGATTTAATAACTGCAGGCTACGGCCACCATAATCCCAATAGGTAACAGCGATCTGGTCATCTACTTTTTCAATATTCAGCAAGATGATGAAATGCGTTGGGACAGCCAGTTTTAATTTAGTATGATTCTTCTTGTACAATGAAAGGTTATTAACGAATAAGGCAACATTACCTGTTTTTAATCTCTCGGATAAGTACTCGAACATATCCCTTACACCGGGATGTAGCAGGTCTGAACCAACAGCGTTTACCTGGTAGTTAAATAATTTTCTGACCATGCGGTTGAATTTCGAAAAATTCACAGCGGCCCACATTTTGTTTTCATCACCCGTATTAAAATGTTTGTCAAATAAATTTAGGTAACCTTTAAAATGATCGGCCAGTGCAAGAAACCAAACCTGGTCGGCAGGGCGTATATCAAGTTCCCCTTTAAATGTAAGGGAGCCGGCTACCCACTTCACCTCCTTACTTGGCTCAAAATATTCTTTTCCATAAACTGCCTTACCGTCGGTGTACAGTTGTACCATGAATTTTACATAATTCACGGGATCATCATGCAGGGGCAGATACGAGAGTGCAGCATATGCACAAAAGTTAGTACTCCTTCCTTCATAGATGCTTAAAGGGTGTTCAATATTTTTTTTCAGGTTTAGCAGAAAAAGAACAGGGTTTACTTTTGGCCAAAAATTACTGGCTTGCAGGTCGGCCTGTTTATCCAGAAAGGCAAGTGCCTGTTTGTTTGTGGACAGGGGTGTGGTATCCCTATTTATTTTTTCACCTGCCAATGCATTATTGCCTATGCAGCAAACGATACACAGAATGATGAAATAATAAACCCTTTTGTTATTCGAACAGTATTTTAACAAGGAATACGTTATTGAATGTGCAATGTATGAAACTAAAGCTTTACCGTTAATGGGCAATCCTATTAAGATGGAATGCATTTAGAATGTCACAATATTTTTCACTTCAATATTCCGAAGCGTAGGTTGCGTGTATAAAAAAAGCCCGCTTCAAAGAAGCGGGCTCCATTATATGGTCTCTATCGTCCATGGGTTATGGACACTTTTTTAATAACGGTACAGATCAGCTTTAAAAGGGCCGCTCTTAGGTATCCCCAGGTATTCTGCCTGTGCATCTGTTAATACGTCCAATACAGCACCTACTTTGGCAAGGTGTAAACGGGCAACCTTCTCATCTAAATGTTTAGGTAACACATATACTTTGTTTTCGTAGTTTTTGTTGTTGGTCCACAATTCAATCTGTGCCAGTGTTTGGTTAGAGAAAGAGTTACTCATAACAAAACTTGGGTGGCCTGTGGCACAGCCTAAGTTTACCAAACGGCCTTCTGCCAACAGGATGATGTCTTTGCCATCAATATTGTAAAGGTCAACCTGTGGTTTAATGGTATCCTTTGTCTGGCCATAATTATTGTTCAGCCAGGCAACATCAATTTCAATATCAAAGTGGCCGATATTACAAACGATCGCTTTGTCTTTCATTGA
>JANXUL010000006.1 GCA_025356235.1 Bacteroidota bacterium | reverse complement strand
CAAAAAAACCGATGATACAGGACAGGGGCTCTTTCCCTTTCCTGATCTCAATTTTTGGCTGGATGCCGAAGTTCGGAATCCTGAAAGATTCAGCTGTCCTCAATTCTTTGTACTGCATGCGAACCTGAAAACTGAATGTCTCTTCTGTTTGATAAACCGATACTGCAAATTTCCAGTTATTCAATGAATCTTTAACCGGTTCGGCAAAACTCGCAATCGCATTTGGTTGAACAGATTTTCTTATCCCGGGAACCGTATCGTTGGATATAACAATAGTTGAATCAGCGGAAGCCGGGTGTAAGGATACGGGCCGTTCACAACCAGATAAGATGAGTAAGAGAAAAAACACTGTCTTTTTCATCTGTTAAAAATTAAATGAAAAAGTCAAAACTAAAAAATCATTTGTTGATTTTTAATTTTGACTTTTTCATTTTGCCATATAAAATCGCTTATTTTTTCTCTTCCTTGTTATTGATGGTAATTTTAAATGTTTCCTGCCCGTTAAAATAGCTTTCATAT
This sequence comes from Bacteroidota bacterium, assembly GCA_025356235.1. GTDB lineage: Bacteria > Bacteroidota > Bacteroidia > Chitinophagales > Chitinophagaceae > Sediminibacterium. The sequence continues at coordinate 6,546 of JANXUL010000006.1, read as the reverse complement.
TTCTTGCGGGTTTCAGCAGATTGTTCTTTGCCATTAATGGTAAGTGTACCATCTTTTAATTCGATTGACATATTGCCGTCTGTTGCAAGGCCATCCTTTTTAACGGCATCAATCAATGCTTTGAATTCGCCATCACCTGTCCCCATAGAGCGTTTAACATTGGCAGAATCATTATTAGAAACTTTGATCTGCATAGTCTGCTCAATGATATTCTTTTTCCTGCTATCTCCTTTATGTATCTGCGCAAGAGTAGGGGCGATTACCAAAGAAACGATAGACATTAGTTTAATCAGGATATTCATAGAAGGTCCGGAAGTATCTTTAAAGGGATCACCTACGGTATCGCCGGTTACAGATGCTTTATGCGGCTCAGATTTTTTGTAGAATATTTCTCCGTTTATTTCAACACCTTTTTCGAAAGATTTTTTGGCGTTGTCCCAGGCACCACCGGCGTTGTTTTGGAACATGCCCATCAATACACCGCTTACCGTAGCACCTGCCAGGAATCCACCCAATACTTCAGGTCCGAAAATAAAACCAATGATCAATGGTGATAAGATAGCGATAGCACCCGGTAACATCATTTTTTTAAGTGAGGCTTCTGTAGAGATGGCCACACATTTATCATACTCAGGTTTACCGGTACCTTCCATAATCCCCGGGATGGTGCGGAACTGGCGGCGTACTTCTTCCACCATCGCCATAGCAGCTTCACCAACGGCGCGTATTGCCAGGGAAGAAAAAATATAAGGGATCATGCCACCTACAAATAAACCTGCCAATACATCGGCATGATAAATATCAATTCCATCAATACCTGCAATACCTACGAATGCAGCAAACAAAGCCAAAGCAGTTAAGGCTGCAGAGGCAATGGCAAAACCTTTTCCGGAAGCGGCAGTGGTATTACCCACAGCATCCAGGATATCTGTTTTCTCACGAACTTCTTTTGGTAATTCACTCATTTCGGCAATACCCCCTGCATTATCGGCAATCGGACCAAACGCATCAATGGCCAGTTGCATGGCGGTTGTAGCCATCATACCGGCTGCGGCAATGGCCACACCGTATAAACCTGCACAGGCATAAGAACCATAAATACCTCCCGCCAATACCAGTATAGGTAACAAGGTACTTTCCATGCCCACAGCCAGTCCACCAATTATATTCGTTGCATGGCCGGTTGATGACTGACGGATGATACTCATTACCGGGCGTTTGCCCATCGCTGTATAATATTCAGTGATCATGCTCATCAGGGTGCCTACTGTAAGGCCTACCATAATAGCACCAAATACTTTTGTTGGGGTAAAATCAAATCCCCTTAATAACATGTGTTCAGGTAATAAAAAATTTACCAGGAAATAAGAGGCTATCGCCGTTAATACGATTGAGCCCCAGTTACCCATATTTAATGCATGCTGTACCTTTTGTGTACTCAAACCTGCACTGTCGGATATTTTTACAAAGAAGGTTCCTATGATGGAAAAGAGGATACCCATAGCTGCAATGAGCATAGGTAAAAGTATTGGGGACAGCCCGCCATATCCATCATTCAAAACAGATCCCATGGCTCCCGTTACTTCCCTGCCTAATACCATCGTAGCTAAAACGGTGGCTACATAACTGCCAAACAAATCGGCACCCATACCTGCCACATCACCTACATTATCACCCACGTTATCGGCAATGGTTGCCGGGTTACGGGGATCATCTTCGGGGATGCCTGCTTCTACTTTACCTACCAGATCGGCACCCACATCGGCTGCTTTTGTATATATACCACCACCTACACGTGCAAATAATGCAATACTTTCTGCACCTAATGAGAAGCCGGTTAACACTTCAATGGCCCTTTTCATTTCTTCACTATCCACTGCGGCGTTTGGCGCAAATACCATTTTTAAAATAATGAATAAACTACCCAAACCTAAAACAGCCAGTCCGGCTACACCCATTCCCATTACCGATCCGCCGGTAAAAGAAACTTTCAGGGCACGACTTAAACTGGTACGGGCAGCCTGTGCGGTACGTACATTGGCTTTGGTAGCCACTTTCATTCCGATAAAGCCTGCCAGTGCACTAAAGAAGGCACCAAAAATAAAAGCCAGGGCAATGCTCCAGTGGCTATTGGCATCGGAGTAGCCCATGATAGCTAATAATATGGCCACTATGATTACGAAATATGCAAGGATCTTGTATTCTGCTTTCAAGAAAGCCATAGCCCCCTCGGCTATGTAATTACTGATCTCTTTCATGCGGTCATTTCCCGCATCCTGCTTTGAAACCCAATTGAATTTTACCAATGTGTACAGGAGCCCTACAACTCCCATTGCCGGTACGGCGTAAAACAAGATTTTGTCCATAAGAAATTTGTATCTGTTGCTTTAATGAAAAGTCAGCAAAAATAGGGGGAAAACCGTAAAATCCCTGCCCCCTATGCTTTTTATGCTTTAGTGGGGATATAACAATTGTTTATCAAGTAGTTATTCCTCTAAAAGGGTAGTGTCTGCATGGCCTGTAAAGACAGAACTCATTTTTCCGGCACTCCATATATTCCGGTTGAATTTATTGCCCAGTATGATCACTGTAGCAGAATTGGCAAGCAATCTTTTAAAAACCGCATTGTTACCATGCCACCAGCCATTATGGTATACAATGGTTGGATCGGGTGGATTGATGAACAAATGCCATCCCAATCCATAGTTTTTGGTACCCCTGTGCTCATTACTGTAGGGTTGATAAGCCATTTCAAGGGTTTTAGTACTCACAAAACTGCCCTGGTTTAGCGCAATATCCCATAACAAAAGATCCCTTACCGTGGTATACACATTCTTGTCGCCATAAACACAATCCAGTTTCTCAAGCTTAAAAGGTGCATTATTATAATTATACGAAGGCACATAATTGGCGGTGTCTTTCATGCTGAAAATATAGGTATGGTTCATGCCGAGTGGCTTGAACACATTGGTAAGCATGTATTCAGGGAACGGGGTTTGTGTAATTTTTTCAATAACAAGTGCCAGCATGGCATAATTGGTATTGCAATAGCTGTACCGGTGATCGGGCATTGCTTCTAATGGGGGCCTGGTGGTGATCATGAATTGTAATACATCCTGGTTAGAAGCGAGGCCTGTGAACTGAATGGGTGTTTTTATGGTGATTCTTCTTTTTACCAGTTTGCCCCTTTTATTCTTAACGGTTGTAACAATGGTACTGGTAGCCTGCATGAAATGATCATATTTCGGTAGGCCACTTCTGTGTGACAGCAGGTCTTTAATAGTAATATTCCGGTAGGGGAAGGTGGGCAGGTATTTTTCAACATGATCTTCCAAAGCAATCTTTCCCTGCTCCATCAGGTGGAGGATTACCGTGGCGGTAAAAGTTTTTGAAATAGACGCTACATGAAAAGGGGTGCTGGAGGTAATAGGCGCTTTGGTTTTAAAATTGATCAATCCATGGTAATCCTCAAATACGACTTCTCCGTTTTTAGCCAAAAGGATACTGCCATTGAACCCACTTTTTAGCAGCAGGGATTGGTATAAAGGCTTGATGGCATTGGCATAATAATCTTTTTCTTTCGATGGTAAAGTGGAGAAACTGGCACTTTTTGTAGTAATATAGACTGAATCTTTTTTTACTGGCACACCAGAGCCCGAACTGCAGGCCATAATTAGTAAAGAAAGTATAGGAATCATCATCAATCTGAGCATTAGGTGTATTTTATCGAATGCTACAAATATAGGACCACCCCCCTATGAAGCCAACCTTAGTGGAAAACTATCTACGTTGAGGTAATATAAATAACATTTATTTTCGCATACATGAGCAAGCAGGCAACCACAAGCTATCCCAAAGAGCGTATTAATATCCTTTTTCTGGAAAATATCAGCGATAAAGCGGTTGAACATTTCAAACGAAACGGGTATGCAAACGTGCGCAGGTTAAACAGTGCATTAAGTGAACAGGAACTGATTAAAGAAATAAAAGACGTGCATTTGCTTGGTATCCGCTCCAAAACACATATTTCAGCCAAAGTACTGGAAGCCGCCCCTAAACTACAGGCTATTGGTTGTTTCTGTATCGGTGTAAACCAGGTTGACCTTAAAGCCGCTACCAAAGCAGGCATTGTGGTGTTTAATGCGCCTTACAGTAATACCCGCAGTGTAGCAGAACTGGTTATTGGTGCGAGTATCATGCTTATCAGGCGTATCATTGATAAAAACAAAGCCGCACATGAAGGTGCGTGGATGAAAGAGGCTAAAGGTAGTTATGAACTGCGTGGTAAAACCTTAGGTATTATTGGGTATGGCAATATAGGCTCACAGGTAAGTGTATTGGCCGAAGGGTTGGGCATGAAAGTGATGTTTTATGATACCGAAACCAAACTACCGCTGGGGAATGCAGTTGCTGCCAGGAATATGAAAGAATTGTTAGCCAATTCCGATATCATTTCATTACATGTTCCGGAAACGGGACAGACCAAAAATCTGATTAATAAAACCAGTCTAAAATATTTTAAAAAAGGGTCCATACTTATTAACTATGCGAGGGGAGAAGTGGTTGACCTGAAAGCACTGGCTGCTGCCTTACAGGACGGAAGTATCAGTGGCGCTGCCATTGATGTATACCCATGGGAGCCCGAGAAAAACGGCGACCGTTTTGAAACACCTTTGCAGGGATTATCCAATGTGATCCTCACACCGCATATTGGTGGCTCAACAGAAGAAGCGCAACAGAATATTGGCGAAGATGTAAGCGTTAAATTATTTCAATACCTCGAGAGGGGCATCACCAACGGATCACATACGGTACCTGCCATTGGGTTACCACCCGTAGAAAATGCGCACCGCATATTGCATATCCATCACAATGTTCCCGGTGTATTGAGTGCGATCAATACGGCCCTTTCAAAACACAATATCAATATTCTCGGACAGTATTTAAAAACCAATGAAGAGATTGGTTATGTGGTATTGGATGTAGACAAAAAACTCTCCAAACAGGCGGTTGAATTATTGAAAGAAGTAAAGGCAACGATTAAGGTGAGGGTGCTGTATTGATGCGGTGAATAGTAAAATGGTTAAAAAGTAGTTAAAAGTATTTAGCCCTTTTAACCATTTTAACTCTTTTAACTTTCCTGACAATTTTAAACCTTACTCATCTCCATCAAAATTTTCTTTCCCCTGCTTTTAAACGCTGCAGTTTCTGTATTCCATCTTTCTTCAATGATCAGTTTGAGTTCAGGTTTTATATCGGGGTATTGTTTTGAGAGGTTGAACAGGGTAGTTAACGAGAATGCTTTAATGGCTGCCGGTGTAGCGGGTGTTTCAATAAAACGAAAACAGGCATTCATCACTTCTCCATGAAATATTTCGGGGATATCCAGTTGCTCTAACATGCGTACGGAGTTCCTGGTTACCGAATCATGTACGTCTTTTCTTTGGAGCTGCGCTACCAGGTCCTTTAGATACGGTTGTATTATTTCCGGGTTCATTCCTGCGGCCAGGCTCACACTCCATGCCGCCCGTTGCGATAAACGGTATTCATTAGCCATAAAACATTCCATCAACCCTTTGAAATTCTTTTTAGACAAACAAGCATATGCGGCAATTTTTAATGCCTGTGTTTTTGAATGCTCTTTTAATATTTCATCCCGGATGTTCAAAGTATTATTTTAAATGTTGAATGATAAATACATGTAGCAATCAACATAAGTTCTTCAAAGCGGCTTTCATTTTCTGTATTTCCGCTATATCAACTGTTACCGTTTTTAATTCTTCGTTCATGGTTTTTTGTTGATAACGCATCATAGATGGCAGTTCTTTTCTTGCCGAAGAATGTAATTCTATAGCACCGGTAAACTTGGCGAGTTCAATAATATTACTGCTTCGCACACCGCTGCCGGGCATGATGATGATGCGGTCACCGGCTTTTTCAATTAATATTTTGATGAGCCCTTTTCCATTAAAAGCATCAGGTACCTGGCCGCTTGTTAAAATGCGGCTGCAGCCACAATCAATAATATCTTCCAATGCCTGCAAAGGGTGGGCCGCCCTGTCGAATGCGCGGTGAAAACTTACTTCCATCGGGTAAGCAGCATCTACTAAATATTTTGTGTGTTCTTTATGTATGTTTCCGTCTGCCGTAAGTGATCCAATAACAACACCTTCAAACTGTAGTTCTTTGCAGAGCAGTAGATCTTTTTTCATCACTTCAAATTCCTCGTCTGTATAAAAAAAATCACCACCCCTGGGACGAATAATCGGGAAAACAGGGATACTGATTTTATCCCTTACTATTTTTAAGGTGCCATACGATGGGGTAGTACCCCCTTCCGCCGGGTTCTCGCACAATTCCAATCTATCTGCGCCTGCAGCAGCTGCCAATAGTGCGGATTCAATATTAAATACGGCAATCTCTAAAATCACATCCTACATTTTAATTGATGAACAACCCCAAACCATACTATAATATGTATTTCCCATCCACCATAAAATTTTTATCATCGGCATAACATACGGCAAAGCTGAAACCTTTCTGAAT
>JANXUL010000314.1 GCA_025356235.1 Bacteroidota bacterium | reverse complement strand
AACTAAAAACAAAAAAGCGACACGGAAGATTCCTTGTCGCTTTTTTGTTTTGATAATCAATCTATTATGATAATTATTTAGTTATCAATAAGGTTTCTTCTATTAAAGACTACCAGTTGGTTGCCATTTATCACGATTTTTTACCGTTAGATACAAAACTATGTACTATGCAAGACATAGTACATAGTTTTGGCCTGTAATCAGTAACAACAAGTTCTATAAAACTAACTAATAAATCAAAAATCATGAAAAAATTGGTAGCAATGCTAACAGGTTTGGGCATTTTATCTTTCGCTTTTGTTGGCCATGCGCAAACAGCGCAAAACGGAAAAGTATCCGGCACCATAACTGCTTCACAAAAAGCAGTTGAATCTGCCTCAGTCGGATTATTGAGGGCTAAAGATTCTGCCGTTGTAAAACTGGCTGTTTCTGATAAATTAGGCCAATTTGAGGTGGATAATGTTAAAACCGGTAAATACCTTGTGGCTATACAGGCAGTTGGTCATGCAAAATATTATAGCGAGGTATTTGATATTTCAAATACCCAATCTTCCTATAAAATCAGGGATATACAATTATTAGCTGCCAGCAAAGTGCTGAGTGGGGTTACGGTTACCGCATCAAAACCATTAATAGAGCAGAAAATTGACCGTACGGTTATCAATGTAGAAGCATCTGTTACCAACACAGGTAGCAATGCCCTTGAAGTATTAGAAAAATCCCCAGGTATTTCTATAGATAAAGATGGAAATATCAGTTTAAAGGGTAAACAGGGGGTACAGGTATTTGTAGATGGCCGGCCAACCTATTTATCGGGACAGGATCTGGCCAATATGCTCCGGAATATGCAGAGCAGCCAATTGGATCAATTGGAAATTATGACAAATCCGCCTGCAAAATATGATGCAGCGGGTAATTCAGGCATCATCAATATCAAAACAAAAAAGAACAAGCAGGTGGGTTATAATGGCAGTGTAACAGCTGGATATGGACAAGGGGTTTATCCAAAGACCAATGAAAGCGTGAACATGAATTACCGTGCCGGCAAGATCAATCTCTTTGGTAATGGTAGTTATTCTAACCGGGAACGTTACCAGACACTGAGTATACAAAGAAAATTCATTGATGCTGTTTCAAAAGATGTAAGATCCAATTTTGATCAGCAAAACAATCTGAAAAATAATGATGAATCGTTAAGCGGTAAAATAGGATTGGATTATTTTGTGTCGAAAAAAACAACCCTGGGCATCGTCCTTAACGGAAGTAAGAGTACCGGTGAATTCACCAGTCGCGGAGCCATTAACATATCAGATCCAAATTATATGCTGTTAAGTCAAACACGTGCAGCTTCTGATAATAACCAGACCTGGAAAAATTTCAGTACCAACTTTAACATACGCCAGCTGCTTGATACAACTGGGTCGGAAATCACGGCAGACTTTGATTATATTAAATACAAATCAGTCAACGGACAAACAGTAACCAATAGTTATTTTAATGCAACGGGTGGTCCATTAGCTGGTTCGAAGCCAGATACCTTATTAGGAAGTTTACCACAGGATATTGCCATCTATAGTATAAAAGTTGATTATCTCAAGCCTTTGAAAAATGGGGCCAGGTTTGAAGCAGGGTTTAAATCAAGTTTCGTGAAGACCGATAACAATGCCTGGTATGACAGCCTGAAGAACAACAGCGTTGTTCACGACTTTGGCCGGAGCAATCATTTTGTATATGATGAGAATATCAATGCAGCTTATGTTAACTACAGCAGGCCTATCAGCAAAAAAATAAGTGGGCAGTTTGGTTTACGGATGGAGCATACACATTCGAATGGTAACCAGATTACAACGGGTATTGTATTTAAAAGGGATTATGTACAGTTGTTTCCAACAGCTTACCTGCAATACCAGGCCAACCCAAAAAATGTATATGTTTTGAATTATGGTAAAAGAATAAGCCGTCCTGATTATGAGAGCTTAAACCCTTTTGTTACTTTTTTAGACCGCTATACCTACCAACAGGGTAATCCTAACCTGCAACCACAGTTTAGTCATAATATTGAACTCACCCATACTTACAATAATTTTTTAACGACCACTTTAAATTATACCAAAACAACAGATATTATTCAGGATGTACTGGAGCAAAACACGAGTAGAAATGAAAGTTATATTAAGAAGTCGAACATAGCTAACCAGCGCCAGTATGGTATTTCGGTAAATGCATTTTTCCCGCTTACCAAATGGTGGACAAGCAATATATACGCCAATGTATTTAACAATGAATTCAGCGGAATTGTAAATGGTGACCAGGTAACGGTGGGTGCCACTACCGGTATGACGAATATTACGGAGCAATTCAAATTCAATAAGGGATGGGGTGCAGAAATTAGCGGCTTTTACAGAACAGAAGCTGTAGAGGGTATTTTCAGGATCAAAGGATTTGGTATGATGAATTTGGGTCTTAGTAAGCAAATGATGAAAAATAAAGGGTCACTCAAAATAAGTGTACGTGATGTATTGTTTACTCAAAAAATTAAAGGAGAAAGTAAGTACAGCAATATAGACGCGAAGTTCCAACAATTTGGAGAATCGAGGGTAGCAAATATTTCCTTCACTTACCGGTTTAGTAAAGGCAAGGTAAATAATACTCAAAGAAAAAGGGGCGGAGCCAATGAAGAAGCCAGTCGCGTAAAGGCAGGTGATAGCCAATAATACTAAAAAGCAGTAGCAGCCTGTAACAAAAATTACAGGTTGCTTACACTAACATTTTATTAACGCCATTCATCCAAAAAACGCTAATAAAATAATTTCGGGTCGGTAAATCTATTTAATCAAAATCGTTTTTTTCTCATGTGCAGTATATAGAAAGCGGCCCCGATGTCTATCGGGGCTTTTTGTGCAGTAACTGTTTGAAACCCGCTTTTTGTATGGGAAAGTATGAATGATAATGTATTTTCAACTTGAAAATTGGATATTCCTTGTTCGATAGTCAATATTCCCTCCGGTATTATTTATCTTTGCACAAATACCTTTTATGCCATCATTTGATATAGCCAGTGAAGTAGACCTCCAGATACTGGATAATGCTGTCAATACCGTAAAAAAAGAGATCAGTACGCGTTTTGATTTTCGGGGATCACCCGTTACAATAGAATTGAATAAGAAAGATTACGTGATCTTGCTGGAAGTAGAAAGTGACATGAAAATGAAACAGCTGATTGATGTATTGATCAGCCGTTCTATGAAGCAGGGAATAGATGCTGGTGCCTTCGATTTCAGTAAAGATGCTTATCCCAGCGGCAAGGTGGTGAAAAAGGAAATATCCGTAAGAAATGGGCTGAAACAGGATGATGCCAAGAAGATCGTGAAAATGATTAAAGAAGCCGGTTTTAAGGTGCAGGTGGCCATTATGGATGATATTATCCGGGTGACCGGCAAAAAACTAGATGATCTGCAGGAGGTTATTGCAAAATGCCGGATTGATAATTTCGGTATTCCACTCCAATTTGTGAACATGAAAAGCTAGAAAACGTCTGATTTAGCCATTTGGAGAGCATAAAAAGCCGAATTTCATTTGGTAGCTAGCTGTCACGGCCTTAATTTTGCCATTCTTTAAAATAATCGTACGGCCAAATCCGTACAACCTAAATCTAAAAATCATGAAACAAGGTATCCATCCTGAAAATTATCGTTTTGTCATATTTAAGGATATGAGTAACGGGCATACATTCCTTAGCCGGTCTACTGCTAACACCAAAGAAACCCTTAAATGGGAAGATGGTAATGAATATCCATTGATCAAATTGGAGATTTCAAATACATCTCACCCTTTTTATACAGGTAAAAATATGTTGGTGGATACAGCGGGTCGTATTGACAAGTTCAAAAAACGCTACGCAAAGAAAGATTAATCTTCCTGGTAATTATATTTATAAGATCCCGTCACATTTCTGGCGGGATTTTTATTTGACATAGGGCCTTCATCCCTGGCCTTCTTTCAAAAGCTTACAAACATTACCTTTACAAACTATAAATCAAACCCATGAAACTGGATATATTGGCTTTTGGTGTACATCCTGATGATGTAGAGCTCGGCTGCTCAGGCACGCTGATGGCTGCAATTGCGGAAGGCAAGAAAGTAGGGATTATTGACCTGACAAAGGGAGAATTGGGAACCAGGGGCACCGCCGAAATACGTTTATTGGAAGCCGATAATGCCGCCGTTATTATGGGTGTACCCATTAGGGAAAACCTGGGAATGGCGGATGGCTTTTTTAAGAATGATGAAGTCCATCAGCGGAAAGTGATTGAAGTGTTGCGTAAATACCAGCCCGATATTGTGTTGGCCAATGCATTTGAAGACAGGCACCCTGATCATGGAAGAAGTGCCAAACTGGTAGCGGATGCTGTATTCCTTTCGGGGCTTAGAAAAATTGAGACTTTTGAAAATGGAGTAATGCAGGAAATATGGAAGCCATCCAATGTGTTCCATTATATACAGGACAGGTTTATACAACCTTCGTTTGTGGTAGATATAACACCCTATTTTGATAAAAAAATGGAAGCGATTTTGGCGTATGCTACCCAGTTCTATAATCCGGACCTGAATGAACCACAAACCTATATCTCTTCTTCCCAGTTTTTAGAAACAGTAAAAGCCAGGGCATTGATGCTGGGTAAGAGGGTAGGGGTTGGGTATGCAGAAGGTTATTTCACTGAAAAAACAATCGGTATCAAAACTTTTGATGCTATGATTCAACAAGTTACTTAAGTATTATTATTTTAATACTGATTTTAGAACTACATAGAAACCTATAGATATGTCAATTGTAAAAGTAGGATTGGTACAAATGAGCTGTACTTCTGCGAAAGACGATAATCTTTCCAAAGCCATTCAGAAAGTACGCGAAGCCGCTGCAAATGGTGCACAGATTGTTTGCTTGCAGGAATTATTTCTGTCATTGTATTTCTGCGACACGGAAGATTATGAGCATTTTAAACTGGCTGAATCCATTCCGGGTGTATCTACTGATGCATTAGGTAAGTTAGCAGCTGAACTGAATGTGGTTATCATTGCTTCTTTATTTGAAAAAAGGACACAGGGAATCTATCACAACACAACGGCCGTACTGGATGCTGACGGAAGTTATTTAGGCAAGTACCGTAAAATGCATATCCCGGACGATCCGGCTTTTTATGAGAAATTTTATTTTACACCCGGTGATCTTGGCTATAAAATATTTAAAACAAAATATGCAACCTTCGGGGTGTTGATCTGCTGGGATCAATGGTACCCCGAAGCGGCACGTATTACCGCTTTGATGGGCGCTGAAATATTATTTTATCCTACTGCCATCGGTTGGGCCGCATCGCAGGATGAAGCAACCAATACGGAACAATACAATGCATGGCAAACCATACAGAGAAGTCATGCTATTGCCAATGGCGTGCATGTAGTAAGTGTTAACAGGGTTGGGTTTGAACAGAATGGTGCCATGAAGTTTTGGGGTGGTTCTTTTGTGAGTAACCCATTCGGCACATTAGTATATAAGGCATCGCATGAAGAAGAGGAAGTAGCCGTTATTGAAATTGATACTGATAAAACGGATAGGTACAGAACACATTGGCCTTTTTTGAGGGATAGGAGAATAGATTCTTATCAGCCGATTACTAAACGATTTATTGACGAACATTAATCTAGGGATTACAGTGCTGCACTGAGAAAATTATACAAATGAAATTACCCAAAGAATCAGGCTACTATTTTCCAGCAGAATTTGCGCCACATGAGGCAACATGGCTTAGCTGGCCGCATAAGGAAGCCAGTTGGCCCGGGAAGATTGAATCAATCTATCCCAATTACAGCCTGTTCGTAAAATACCTGGCATTAAGTGAAAAAGTTCGTATCAATATTGCGAATGATGCAATGCAAATTTTTGCTACGCAACATCTTGAGACAGCGGGTGTAAATATGAAGCAGGTGGAATTTTTTATGCACCCTACCAATGATGCCTGGTGCCGTGATCATGGTCCTGCATTTTTAATTAATCCGGAAGCTGTGGAGAAAAAAGTAATTGTTGACTGGAACTATAATGCATGGGGAAACAAATATCCGCCATTTGATCTGGACGACGTGATACCAACGCTGATTGGCAAGCATTTTAATATCCCTGTATACCATCCGGGTATTGTAATGGAAGGAGGCTCCGTTGAATTTAACGGGAATGGCACTTTACTTACCTCCACCGCCTGCCTCTTAAATAAAAACAGGAACCCACATTTAAGCCAGGGTCAGATTGAAAATTATCTATATGATTATTATGGTGTGGAGCAGGTATTATGGGTTAATGAAGGAATTATAGGCGATGATACAGACGGGCATATTGATGATACGGTTCGTTTTGTGAATGAGGATACCGTGATTACCGTTATTGAAGAGAACAGGAATGATGAGAATTATGAATTACTGCAAAGTAACCTGGCACAATTAAAAAAAATGCGTTTGCTGAACGGGAAACAACTGACGATTATTGAATTACCAATGCCTGGTGAGATCATTTTTGAGGACCAGCGATTACCAGGGTCCTATGCCAATTTTTATATCAGCAACAAACATGTGATCGTACCTACTTTTCGTTGTGACAGGGATGAAAAATCACTTCAGATTATTGCAGGTTGTTTTCCTGGCCGTGAAGTGGTAGGTATTGATTCAACTGATATTATTTGGGGGTTGGGAAGCTTTCATTGCCTTAGCCAGCAAGAACCACTTGTGTAAAACAAGTGGCCTCACTGTAACTGCGGGGGGATATTATCCGCTTATAGTCATTACACTTCCGTTAATCGTAATGTTATACGCTTTTAATGAACTGCCGGCAGGCCCCAGCGTTACTGCCCCTGTTGTAGAGAAAGTTGAGCCGTGATTGGGGCAAATAAATTTATTAGCCGCTTGGTTGAAATTAATAGAAGTGCCCTCATGTGTGCAGGCCACCTGAACTGCTGTGAATGAGCCCGGTGTGTTACCCGCCGCAAGCCGAACAATAATAACGCCACTTTGTACCATAGAGGAACCTATTGTGGTAAGATTTGAATTGAGGTCTACCGTAAAATTAACGTTGACAGGACCCGTTCCCCCTGCACCTGGTGTAGCACTGGTACTGCTGCTTTTACTGCATGCCCCCATGCAAACTGCGCAAACAGCTACTACCGGGCCGGTAAGGCTGCCTAAAAATGCTCTTCTTTCCATGTTATAAGATTTAAGGGTTGATTAATTATTTAGGTCTTTCTAATTCTTTTTCAATACTAAAAAATAATTCGTTACCGGCCCTTGCCGGAATAGAATTTGTGCAGCCTTCCATAATCTTGATACGTAACCCCGATGAAAACAGTTGCCTGTATTCTTCAATATTACCTCCAAAAGGCGGGTTAGTAACAAAATCAATACTAAAGAGTAATCCCACTAGTTTGCCGCAGCCCGATAGCAGGTTTTTAATTTTTTCGACATATTTATTTCTGAGAGAAGGGTCTAAAGCGCAGAAAAAAGTTTGTTCAACAATCAAATCAAATTCACCGTCGAGTTCAAAGAAATCTTTGGTATATATGGTTATTTCCTGTTGGTTAAGTGTTGCAGAGAGCCGTTTGGTAAGTACCGGTGAAATGTCTACAATGGTAATATCGGTAAATCCTTGTTGCACTAAATATTTGGCTTCATAACTATTGCCACCGCCGGGAATTAAAATACGGATATGTTTGTTATTGAGTTGATCGAAATATTCTTTTAATGGAGTAGATACATAACCAATATCCCAGCCTGTCTGTTCATGCAGATAACGATTGTCCCAATAGTCGGAGGATAAGAATGCGGGGGTTTGTTGCATATTGTGAGTTGTGTAATAAGATGATGAAGTTTTTTTATTGCCTATTCACCATTGACTATTTACATCAATTTTGCAATGTGGCCGTAACAGCTGACTGCCTTGGAATAATAAATGCAATCAGTTCCTCTAACTGGATGCCGGCCCGCTCACAGGCGTCATTAATATCATCGCGGGATACATTGGCAGCAAAAGATTTTTCTTTCAATCTTTTCTTCACACCTTTTACATCCATGTCAATATATCCACCGGGACGCATGAGTGAATAAGCATGTATCAGCCCCGACAATTCATCAAACGCATACAGCATTTTATCCATATTTGTTTCCGGCTCTACACCAAAATGCAGGTGGCCGTGTGAGGCAATGGCCCGAATAATTTCAGGATCAATATTTCTTTGCTCCAGTTCTTCAATGATTTTTTTACAATGCAGGTCGGGCCACTGATCCCAGTCGGCATCATGCAATAAACCAGCCATTTCCCATTTCCATTGACCGGCCTCGTCAAGCATTTCTTTTTCAGCTGCCCAGCATTTCATCAGGCAGGCTACCTGTTGCATATGTATTTTCAATTTTGGGTTTAGCACCCATGCATGAAAAAGTTCATCAGCCTGGTCATAGGTTAATACATTACCGGTATTAGCAGGGTTGCCGAATTGGGTTCTGCCGAGATGGAGTGACATAGTTGATTCTGTTTAATTTCAAAGATAGACGGCTATTTTTGAAATAGATGAAGGCCTGAGTAATATCTTTAAGCGAAAATTGCTGATCCCTTAAACAAAACCCATGAGCCAAGACGGGAAAACGGAAAAGATATTTAATTCTTACGAGGTATTCGTAATAGCGATATTATCATTACTGCAATTTACCGTAATACTCGATTTTATGGTACTCTCCCCATTGGGTGCCATACTGATGGATACACTCCATGTGACCACCTCACAGTTTGGCCTGGTGGTATCTGCTTATGCATTCAGTGCTGGAGGCGCAGGACTTTTAACTGCTGGTTTCGCTGATAAATTTGATAGAAAAAAACTATTGTTATTTTTTTATACCGGCTTTATTATAGGTACCATATTATGTGCCATAGCACCCAGTTACCCTCTGTTATTAGGGGCAAGGATCATTACAGGGATATTCGGCGGTGTAATTGGTTCTGTGAGTTTTGCCATCATTACCGACCTGTTTAAAATGGAAGTAAGGGGCAGGGTAATGGGTTTTGTGCAGATGTCATTCGCTGCGAGTCAGGTATTGGGTCTTCCAATCGGATTAATATTAGCTAACAGGTTTGGCTGGCATGCGCCTTTCTGGATGATAGCGGGGGCTGGTACAATACTGGGACTGGTTATGATGGCTAAATTAAAACCGGTAGACAATCACCTGCATTTAAAAACTGAGCATAATGCTTTCCAGCATTTGTTTCACACTCTTACGCGGCCGGATTATGCAAAAGCTTTTTTTGCCACAACCTTACTTGCTACCGGTGGTTTTATGTTAATGCCATTTGGAAGTGCTTACAGTATACATAACCTTGGTATTACGCTGGATGAATTGCCACTTATTTATCTGATTACCGGTATGTTCTCAATTTTTTTCGGCCCATTAACGGGTAAGCTGAGTGATAAGATCGGCAAGTTTAATATATTTTGTATCGGGTCTGTACTCAGTATTTTAATGGTAGGTATTTACACGCATTTAGGCATTACTCCATTGTGGGAACTGATCACGCTGAACGTGATCCTTTTTATAGGTATCAGTTCCCGGATGATTGCTTCTTCTGCACTCTTAACAGCAGTACCGGATGCCAAAGACAGGGGCGCATTTATGAGTGTAAATGCTTCTACACAACAGATATCCGGAGGAATCGCATCAATTATTGCGGGGTTAATTGTTGTACAGACAAGTTCAGGGAAACTGGAGCGTTACGATATTCTTGGGTATGTGGTAATCGGGTCCATGTTACTTGCGGTGGTCATGCTGTATTATCTTAACCGAAGAGTACAACAAAAAATGCAAACCTATAAAGATGTTTAGTAATCCCGTGTTGAAGGAAAAATTAAATTGGGTTACAGACAATCAGGAGTATTCATAAAAAGACTCATAATTATCAATTTATATAACCATGAAGATATATTCCATTTTATTTTTGTTGATTTTTTCAGCATTCCTTATTGATGCCTGCAGCCCAAAGCCGTATGCCTCTACTAATAAATCGTATAAAGAGCAATCGAAGAAATATGCATTGGCATTGAGGGAGATTCCGGTAGAAACAGTGGTATCAGATTCTTCCAAACAGCCCCCATTCTGGGTTGGCACTACCAATTTCGGGATGCGCAAACCGAATTTCGTAATCATTCATCATACTGCTCAAAATTCATGTGAACAAACCTTGCAAACATTTACCACCGTAAAATCGGCGGTTAGTGCGCATTATGTAATCTGTAAAGACGGAACACTGCACCACATGCTGAATGATTATTTACGGGCACAACATGCCGGTGTAAGCCGCTGGGGCAACCTGATCGATATCAATTCATCTTCTATTGGCATCGAGTTGGATAATACCGGTTTTGAACCATTCGACAGCCTGCAGATCAATAGCCTGCTGAGTTTATTGGCGAGGCTGAAAAAAGATTATAATATCCCTTCCGCGAATTTTATTGGCCATGGAGATATCGCTCCTACCCGCAAGAACGATCCCAATTATCGTTTCCCCTGGAAAAAACTGGCTGATAAAGGGTTTGGTTTATGGTTTGATGATAATAGAGATACCGTGCCTGCAAGCTTTAACCATATACAGGCATTGCGCATCGTTGGGTATGACGTGAAAGATACTACCGCTGCCATCCGTTCTTTTAAAAGACATTTCTTGCAGGATACTACAAAGCGGATCAATGAAATGGACAGGAGTGTGTTATATAATTTGCAGAAAAAATACATGTAGTAAAGTAAACTCCCCCAACGCCGCTTCGCTTGTTGCCTTTTTGTTGTGCAAATAGGGGATGCTTTTTTTCGAAAGAATATAATAGTTAGATAAAACGCTTAAACCTTTCAAAGCAGGCTTTGGTTAATAATTCTCTATCGTCAGGGTGGGCGATCTCAACTAGTGCTTTTGCCCGTTGACGAAGGTTCTTTCCGTAGAGGTACGCTATTCCATATTCAGTTACCACATAATGTATATGTCCACGGGTGGTAACTACGCCGGCAAAATCTTTCAGGCAAGGCACAATACGAGGTACACCTTTATGGGTTCTGCTGGTTAAGGCAATAATGGGTTTGCCTCCTTCACTTAAAGCAGCACCTCTCATAAAATCCATCTGTCCGCCAATACCACTGAATTGGAGGGAACCAATACTGTCTGAACAAACCTGCCCGGTCAGATCCACTTCTATGGCACTGTTAATAGCTACCATATCAGGATTTCTGCGAATTACATGGGGGTTGTTTACATAATCAATATCCAGAAAGGTAATGGATGGATTATCATCAACATAATCATATAACCGCCTGGTACCAATGGCGAAACCGGTTACCGCCTTATTCGGGTGGATTTTTTTCTTGCTATTATTTATAATACCTTTTTCAAACAAGTCGATGATCCCATCGCTTATCATTTCACTGTGTATACCAAGGTCTTTATGGGTATTCAATGCTTTTAATACAGCATCCGGTATGGTACCAATGCCCAACTGTAACGTACTTCCATCTTCAATCAATCCGGCTATATATTTTCCGATGGCCAATTCATTGGCTGTCGTATTTATTCCGTAATCTACTTCGGGCAGATCTTCTTCATGATAAACCATATGTGTAAAACTACTTACATGAATATGACCATCCCCATGGGTCCTAGGCATTTTAGGGTTTACCTGGGCTATTACATATTTTGCAGTATTTACAGCAGATCGCGCAATGTCAACAGATACACCTAAAGAGCAATAGCCATGGCTATCGGGTGGCGATACCTGTACCAAGGCAATATCAATAGGTAAAATATTTTTGGTAAACAGGTCAGGTATATCACTTAAAAAAACCGGTATATAATCCGCACGTCCGCTGCTTACCGCTTCCCGTATAGGCGCGGATACAAACATACAGTTGATATGGAAACTATCCTGGTACTGTGGTTTTTGTACTTCGATATCACCTAGTACGGTTATGAATACCAGTTCTACATCTTTCAGCCTCCCTGATTCCTCTGCCAGTTTTCGCATAAGGAAGAGCGGTGTACAGGCACTGCCATGAATAAATAATCTTTGCCCGCTTTTAACAATTTGTAATGCATTTTTCGCCGATGTGTATTGATGATTATCCGTCATTCAGTTGGTTTGGTGCAAAAATGCATTGCGGTTATCAGATAAAATATGATTTGTGTTAGCTTTCAAAGTAACTGTTGACATATAAATAAGATCATTCCAATTATCAGAAGTGGTTTTGATTCCGGATTTTTATTGTTATTTTCAATCCCATACAATCATCTGTCAAAATCCCGTTCATGAAAAAATCCTGCTTTGCTGCTATAGTTATTCTTCTTCTCGCTGCTAATATGGCAAATGCACAGGCCATCAGTTCGGCACAAATTGATTCGTTAACGGAACTTACCCTAAAAACATTTAATGTGCCGGGTATTGCCGTAGCAGTTATAAAAGATGGTAAAGTCATTCATGCAAAAGGATATGGCGTACAATCACTTAAAACGGGTAAAAAAGTTGATGAGAACACATTGTTCGGCATTGCCTCTAACAGTAAAGCTTTTACTTCCGCGGCTTTAGGTATGCTAGTAGATGAAGGCAAACTGAAATGGGATGATAAGGTAACCGATTATATTCCCGAGTTCAAATTATACAGTCCGTATGTAACAGACGAGTTTACCATTAAAGACCTACTCACTCACAGAAGCGGGCTTGGCCTGGGTGCAGGTGACCTTATGATGTTTCCAGACGGTAGTGATTTCACCAAAAAAGATATCATTCATAACCTTCGCTATTTGAAAGCAGTATCCGCTTTCCGAACGAAGTACGATTATGATAACAATCTTTATATTGTTGCCGGTGAAGTAGTGGCAAAAATATCCGGTATGATTTGGGAAGATTTTATTGAAAAAAGGATCATGCTGCCCCTGCATATGACAAATAGTGCCGCATCTTTATCCAGGTTAAAAGACAGATCCAATGCTATTAGTCCGCATGCACCGGTTAATGGTAAGGTAGAGGCAATTAATTTTGACTGGAGTGAAACAGCTAATGCTGCCGGTGGTATATGGACGAATATTACTGATATGAGTAAATGGATCATCCTTCAGATGAATAATGGAAAGTATGGAGAGGGTCTTACCCAAAAATTATTCAGTGAAGCCGTTCATGAAGAGATGTGGTCACAACAAACCATTATACCGATCCGTACCATAGCCCCTTACTATTCCCATTTCGCTTCTTATGGCTTAGGCTTCTTTTTGCGTGATGTGAAAGGTTACAAACATATCAGTCATACCGGCGGACTGGCAGGCATTGTTACACAGGAAACGATGATACCGGAATTAAAACTGGGTATTATTGTTTTTACCAATCAACAGTCAGGTGCGGCATTTACTGCTATTACGAATACGATCATGGATAGTTATATCGGAGTAAAAAGTATGGACTGGGTGAACCTGTTGCACAACAGGGTAGTAGCTGGTGAGACCAATGCCAAAAATATTACGGACGGAATATGGAAAGATATAGATGCACAACAAAAAAATAATGCGGTTAAACCAGATATCTCCCGGTTTACCGGCACTTATACAGATCAGTGGTTTGGCGATGTGATGATTTCGGTAAAGGAAGGGAAATCCTGGTTTGATTCTAAGCGTTCACCAAAATTAACAGGAGAATTGTTGCCTTATAAAGGTAGTACGTTCATAGTAAAATGGAACGATCGAAGTATGGATGCCGATGCCTATGTGATGTTTAGTGTAGATACTGATGGAAAAGCAGACGGAATTAAAATGAAAGCAATCTCACCATTAACCGATTTCAGTTTTGATTTTCAGGACCTGGATTTTAAGAGGGTTAAATAAATTTTAGATTTTAAGATTTGGCATTGATGAAAAAAGTGAAATGGCAGATTTAATTTAAAAATCATTGATCATATCACTTGTATAAAAAGTTTGTTGCAGCAAAATAATAAGCAGGTTAACTGAATTACAGCCTGCACTCAATTGTGCCTGTAAAACCTTTATCCTTCCAGCATCTTCTTCGCATACGCCAAACATTTTCCGGTTTCCTTTACTGCATCCGATCCTGAAGGAATATCATATTCCAATTCGATGGTTGCAGGAATTTTATATTTTTTCTCTTTCAGCAGTGTGAGTATTTCTTTGATAGGCGTATCGCCCTGGCCCCAAACTGTATTGGCTCCACCGTTTTGTTTTGTCCTGCGGTCTTTAATATGCAAGCTGGTAATACGGTCATGTTTGGCTTCAATTAATGCGAGTAATGTTTCTTTGGTATTATTTACACCTGCGGCGATATAGTGGCCACAGTCGAGGTTCAAAGAATTATAGGGCGATTGTGCAAGTGCTGTATCCCAGGCAGTATCTGTAGCCTGCAGGTGTGCATGGTAACCGATATACACCTTATGTTTCTCACCAAGGTTGCCCAGGCGTTTGGATTGGGCCGGGTCTGTTGGTAATTCGAGAGTTACCGACTTTGCACCTAAAGTTTTTGCCGCTTTCAAAGCATACTCAACTTCGGCATCTGTATTATTGGGGTTAAGGGCATTGGGTTTGAATGCATAAATACTTACACCTGCCTTGTTAAACATTTTACGTATTTCTTCAAACTTTTCCATAGAAACATTGGCACGCCAGTTGGCTACTTGTGTTTGATAACCAGCCATCTGTGCTTTTTGTTCATCTGTTGGTTTCATCGGTTGACCGGGAACCCTTGGCGGAAACTTAACCGGGTTGGCAGGCTTACCAGCATAGTCTTCGACTGAATCACCCATCAATTCCACCGCACTGATATTGGCATCTATGCAATATTGAAGCAATTGTTCCGGGCTACCGGGCAAGCTGCGGAATGAATAAGTGATGGCACCAATCTGCACACCTTTAATCTTAGAATCTGGTTTTACCCCCAATACATGTAAAGAACGGGCGGCCCAGACAGACTGGCCAGCACAGACAATAGCCATTGAAGCGAAGGCAGTCTGGTACAGAAAATTACGACGAGAATTGGTTGGTGAAATCGGTTCTTTAAAGGGCATAGCATAAATCGTTTAGGAGAATGATTATTCTGTACATATCCTTTGCCTTCAATGGCCCGGGAATGAAGTAGTAAGATAATTAAAAAAGGATGTCATGCATCATAAATTATTAGAAATAATGTACCCATTGAAATAACCCTAGCGTAATTGCAAAAACTTATGCTTGTTAATTTTAAACCGTCCTTTATGAAAAATGTTAAGAAATGACCGACCCGGGCTTTAATACATTGTTAAAGCAAATTTGATTAACCTTTACCGCTATAGCATGGTATTAAAGTTCGTTTATTTTAGCATAATTCACAAACAGTCAGCTTTTATGTACCAACCATCCATTTAAAAATCTTCAAATTTCTAAATTATTCCTTCTGTATACTACTCATTCTGAAAAGTTTCAATAGATTTATCCATCCAATGGACAAACTGCGTAAAATTTCAGTTTCATTATTATCGGTATCCAGTATTATCGGCATTGTACGTGGCTATAGAATAGCTATATACCCCATGGAAAGTTCAGTACTGTTTCCATATCCCGAAGAACTGATTAATACCTCTGTTTTTTCAAATCATTCTATATTGGGATGGATCGTCTTCTTTTTTGTAGGGATTTTCAGCATCGTAGCCATGGCAGGCACCATTCGTAAAATACACAATTATGCATACCTGATCATTGTTGAAGGTATTTTTGCTTCTTTTTTAACCCTCACGCATCTACTTGTAGTAGGTTTTTCTTTTATACACCTGTTAATTTTCCCACTTTCCTTAGCCTTTATTGTGGCAGGTATCCAGCAAACACCCAAAGAATTTTAAGGGAAGAATATGTTCGAGTATATTTTGAAACTTTTCAGGATTTTTAAAAATCAATCTAAAAAAGTGTTATTGTCACACAATTATTTTTTTGTAAATAAGATTTTGTGACAATACCTTACAGAACAAAAAATAAACTGAAAGCAATGCGTTCTGTATTTCATTTAAAAATAAGGGCAATACTTATCTTCTCTGTGTTGACGCTTTCTGCAGCGGCTCAGAAACAGGGGTCAGTAAATAATCCGTACACATTAAATCCTTCACCCACCACTGTCGCATGGGGCCATTATTGGTCGGAGATGCCACCCGCACTCCGTATTCAATCGGGTGATTATGTGAAAGTGCATACCCTCATTACCTCTAACCCCGAAAGGCTTGAAGCAGCCGGTGTTCCGCCAGCACAGGTAGAAAAAGAATTGCGCGATGTGCAGGCTGTTAAAGACCGCGGGCCTGGTGGCCATGTACTTACCGGCCCTATCTATATTGAAGAAGCCGAACCGGGCGATGTGCTGGAAGTGATTTTTCATACTATTGAACTAGCCATACCTTACGGATATAATGCAATTGGCCAGAACGGATTTTTATCTGATGAAATATTAGAGAGAAAGACCCGGATCATCCAACTCGACAGAGAAAAAATGATCGGACATTTTATTGATGGAATAGACATTCCGCTACGTCCCTTTTTTGGAAGTATGGGCGTGGCCCCACCCAAAGAAGCCGGCCGTTGGAATAGCGCACCACCATGGATTAATGCCGGCAACCTGGATAATAAAGAAATAGTGGCTGGAAGTTCATTGTTTATTCCTGTACATATAAAAGGTGCTCTTTTTGAAATTGGTGATGGCCATGCAGCACAAGGCAATGGGGAAGTAGACATAACTGCTATTGAAACTTCTTTAAAAGGGAAACTACAATTTATTGTACACAAAGGTAAAACACTAAAATGGCCAAGGGCCGAAACAGCTACGCATATTATCTCCATGGGCTGCGACAGGGATTTAAATGCAGCAACCCATATTGCCGTTCGGGAAATGATCCGTTACCTGATGGAAGAAAAAAACTTATCCCAGGCAGATGCTTATATGCTCTGCAGTGTGGCAGTAGATGTAAATATCACTCAGCTGGTGGATGGTAATGTAGGCGTACATGCCATGTTACCGAAAAATATCTTTGTAAAGAATATTTATATTCAGGCTAAATAAACTTACCTATGTTAAACAGAATATGCTATTTATGTATCCTCTTTTCATTTTGCTATAGTGCCGGTGCTCAGATCAAAACCGATACATCCTTACACGACCTCAACGCTTATTTTAAACCTGTAAAATGGAGATCTATAGGCCCATTCCGGGGCGGACGTTCTGTAACTGCAACAGGAGTAGTAGGAAACACCAGTACCTATTATATGGGTACCACTGGTGGCGGTTTATGGAAAACAGACGATATGGGTATAACATGGACAAATATTTCTGATGGCTTTTTTACATCAGGATCAGTTGGTGCGGTAACAGTATCTGAGAGTGATCCCAATATGGTTTATGTAGGCATGGGCGAACATGCGGTAAGAGGCGTAATGACCCATCATGGCGATGGTATGTACAAATCTACAGATGCAGGAAAAACCTGGAAGAAGATCGGGCTTGCGCTTACGCAGCACATTGCGCGTATTGTTGTAAATCCCAAAGATCCCAATATTGTTTTGGTTGCCGCCCAGGGCGCTTTGTACAGCAATTCAAAAGAACGGGGTATTTATAAATCAACCGATGGCGGTACCACCTGGAAAAATGTTTTGTTTGTTGATGAAAAGACAGGCTGCACAGATTTGTCAATGGATATGAACAATCCCACAATCCTCTATGCATCCATGTGGGAGCATGGCCGCTTACCATGGAAAGTGATCAGTGGTGGAAATGGAAGTGGTTTATACAAATCAACCGATGGTGGCGATAACTGGGAAAAAATGGAGGAAGGGTTACCTAAAGAAATGGGTAAAATGTCGATCGCGGTATGCCGATCCAATTCCGAAAAGGTATATGCACTGATTGAAAGTGATTGGGATAAAGAAGCAGGTGGATTATATGTATCCACCAATGCCGGTAAAAACTGGAGCCAGGTAACCAATGATCACCGTATTATAGGCAGGGCATGGTATTATATTAAACTCTTTACGGATCCTTTGAATGATAACACACTTTATGTAATGAATGCACCTGCACTTCGTTCAACAGATGGGGGAAAAACATGGTCGAATCTTTCCTCCCCACATGGCGATTATCATAACCTGTGGATCAATCCCAATAATTCGGCTAACATGATCATTTCAAATGACGGGGGATCGCCAATTTCTTTTAACTATGGTAAGACCTGGAGTTCTATAAACAATATGCCAACTGCGCAGTTTTACCGGATCAATGTCGACAATCAATTCCCTTATCATATTTATGCAGGTCAGCAGGATAATTCTTCGGTAAATATCCTTAGCAGGGAATTAGCCGGCGGAGGAATTGGCGAAAAAAGCTGGACAGCTTCTGCCGGTGGAGAGAGTGCTTTTCTTGCCTTCGATCCTGATGATCCACGTTATGTAATGGGAGGCAGTTATCAGGGCACCATTGAAGTGCTTGACACAAAAGCTAAAGCCAGTACCAGTATTATGGCAGCACCCATTCAATACCTGGGACGCGATGCCAAAGATATGAAGTACCGCTTTAACTGGAATGCACCTATCATCTGGAGCAAACATGAACCAAATACCTTTTA
Organism: Bacteroidota bacterium; assembly: GCA_025356235.1. GTDB lineage: Bacteria > Bacteroidota > Bacteroidia > Chitinophagales > Chitinophagaceae > Sediminibacterium. The sequence continues at coordinate 4,588 of JANXUL010000314.1, read as the reverse complement.
TCATGGCTCACAATATGTATTGAAAACAAGTGATATGGGTAAAACATGGACAGAAGCATCCCCCGATCTTACCCGTAATGAAAAAGATAAACAGGGAAAACCGGGTGTGCCGTTTACCAATGAAGCAGTAGGTGCGGAAAATTATGGTACACTCAGTTATATTATGGAATCGCCATTGGAAAAAGGAGTGATCTATACAGGCAGTGATGATGGTGTGGTATCGGTGACCAGGGATGGCGGCGCACATTGGCAGAACATAACACCTGCCGGTTTACCCGAATGCCTGATTAACGCGATTGAAGTATCCCCTTTTGATAAAGCCACAGCATACATTGCTACTACGCGATATAAATTCAATGACTATACACCAGGTTTATATAAGACAACAGATTATGGCAAAACCTGGATAAGGATCAACACAGGAATACCTGATGGCGCTTTTACCAGGGTTGTAAGAGAAGATGATAAACGAAAAGACCTTTTATTTGCAGGTACAGAAACAGGTGTGTATGTTTCATGGAATGGCGGAAAAGACTGGATGCCTTTTCAGTTGAACCTGCCACTAACCCCCATTACCGATCTTCGCATACACCAGGGCAACCTGATTGCCGCCACTTCAGGCAGGGCTTTCTGGATATTAGATGACCTGAGTTTGGTAAGACAGTACAAGAAAGATAGTGCATTAACTATTTTCAATCCTTCACCAGCTTACCTGGTAACCGGTTCCAGCGAGCTGGATGAGACTGATGAAAGTTTTACCGGACAAAATAAATACAGGGGTGTAAATCCATCTACCGGAGTGGTGATCTATTACCAGTTACCAACGGTAAAAGATGGGGTTTCTATCGGTCTGGAAATAAAAGATGCAGAAGGAAATATTGTACGCACATTCAGTTCAAAACCCGATAGTACTTATAAGAAGTATGATGGCGCTCCACCGAAAGACGCGGTATTATCCAAAACAAAAGGATTAAATCGTTTTGTATGGGATATGCGTTATCCTACCATACCGGGTATTACGAATGCATATATTGAAAGTAGTTACATAGGTCACAAAGCATCACCGGGAAAATATACCCTGAGCTTACAAATGGGCGATCAAAAAATAGCAGCAGAAGCAGAGATCCTGGCCAATCCACTGTATTCTGTTTCTAAGGCTACCTATAAAGAATATCATACCGTGATGAATGGTATGGAAACGGCCTTAACCACCATGCACCGGATGATTAACAATATGAACGCTAAAAGAATACAATTGGAATCCATTCTGGCAAACCTGCCATCCGGAGAAAAATATAATACATTGCGAACAGAAGGGCAGACGCTGGTAAAGAAAATGAAAGCATGGGATGAAGACATGATTCAGCGAAAATCAAAAGCCTATGATGATGTAGAAAACTTTCCGAATAAGTTCACTGCTAATTATATGTTCCTGGCAAACCAGACAGAAAATGATATTCCCAGGGTAAATCAACCCAATCTTGATCTTTTGAAAGAATTAAATACCCAATGGGCAGCCTTACAAACACGTGGCAACGGAATACTTGAGAACAATATCCCCGCTTTCAATAAATCATTGTGGGAAGCAGGGGTGGGGGCTATTTGGGATAAATGATTTTTTTCAAAATCACTAACCCATGCATTTGCATAGGGCCAAACTATGCAAGAACTCTCTGGCTTCAGCCAAAACAGTTTCCTGCATAAATGATTACTGAGAAGAAATCATTTATGCATTTTAAAAGAGAATGATTAAAATGAAGTCAGGGCTAAAATTTATTGTCTAGTCTGTTTCTAGCCTCAGCCTAAGGGCTGGAGTTATTTGTGAAAGATCATTCAATCGACTAGGCTTAAAATATTTATTATTCAGTTCCGGTAACAATACCGTTTTTTAAAACAGGAAATAATATCGGTGCTTTTCTGTGTTTTGTAGCCTGTTCAAATGAATATGTCAGCTTTATAAGTGTTGGCTCATCATACATTCTTCCTAAAAATTGAAGTCCTGCGGGCAGGTTATCATAGGTAAAACCCATTGGTAGGGTAAATGCCGGCTGGCCAGTATGAGGTGCAATGATCTGGCTGTTATCTCCTTTATAACCTGCAAAATCACCCACTTTGGCGGGCGGATTATTCCAGGTAGGATAAATCAACGCAGCTACATGATATGCATCCATTGCTCCCTGAACAGCATTTCTGTAAGCAATTCTTCTCGAATCATGATAAGCATCCGTGCAAGTGGTTGCCGTTGTTGTAACTGCATTTTTTACATGATTATTTAAGTTATTCAGAATGTAAGGAGCAAATTTTCCGGATGCAATAATCTCTTTCAGGTCTTTTACCGGAGCACCATAGGTTGTTAGATATTCATTAATATCATGCTGAAACACAGAACACCATTGGTTCTGACGCAGGCTGTCAAAATTAGGTATCTCAATGGGATCAATAATTTCTGCACCCTGACTTTTCAGGTCGGCAATCGCTTTCTCAAAAAGATCTTTTACTTGCGCATCCGGATTGCGCTCACTCAACAATCTTAATACACCAATCCTGGTGCCTTTTAATGCATTTGGATTGAGGAACTGCGTATAGTTAGCAGGGATTTTTCCCTTGCTGTTAGCCGTTAAACTATCTGCCGGATCATTGCCGGCCAGTACTTCCAGCATTTTAGTGGCGTCTTCTACAGTACGGGTCATGGGGCCGGCCACATCATTTCTTAAATAGAGTGGTGCAATGCCTTCACGGCTTATCAAACCCAATGTCGTACGAAAGCCTACCAGCGAATTGTGCGAAGAAGGGCCACGGATAGAGTTACCGGTATCGGTTCCCAATCCCACCAAACCAAAACTGGCTGCTATCGCAGCAGCTGTTCCGCCACTGGATCCTGCGGGAACGTAAGCAAGATTATAAGGATTCAACGTTTCACCGGCAATCGAACTAATACTCACCATCGGACTAAAAGCCCATTCTGCCATATTCGATTTAGCCAATATAATCGCACCCGCATCAATTACTTTTCTTACCGTTGTGGCATCCTTTGCCGGAACAAAACCTTTCATTGCTAAAGAACCTGCTGTGGTTTGAATACCTGCCGTATTGTAATTATCCTTTACAATGACGGGCACACAAAATAGCGGCCTCATTTTTTTTGTGCGTTGCCATTCATTATCCAATAACCTGGCAGTGATGAGTGCATTGGGATTGGTTACGATGATGGAATTTAATTTAGTAGGTTGATCATAAGCAGCAATTCTTTTGAGGTAAGCTTCTACGATCTGCTCACAACTGCATTTTCCTTCCTTAATAGATTGCTGAACTCCTGCAATAGTGGCTTCTACAACTGTTTGTTGCGGATCGATAGTTGCAACTTTTTTTTTAATTGTCTGGCTGTAACCAGGCAGATAACTAAAAACAGACAATATAAAGAGTAAGCGGAAAAACTTTTGCAAGATGAATGATTTAAGGTTGAAATTATTTCGTCATTGCCACGCAAATAAAGTTATCTCATCTATAGTATTATTTCTTCAAAGAATTATATACTGTTTCCACAAAAACCTCTCTTAGGAAAGCTGCCGGAAAATCATCCACCGGTTTAGCGGCAATAACCTCTTTCAATGTTTTCCCCCCGTTCATCAGTTTTACAATGCGTGAACGGATGGTTTCGAGCATTTGCAGGTAATCCTGCAGGTCTTTCATTTTGGCTAATCCGCCATGTCCGGGTATAATCACGGTATGCTCATTAATCAATAACAGTATCTGTTTAACACCATTGATCATTCCATCAATACTGCCCCCATGCTCCTGGTCAATTAAAGGCAGGCCATAACGAACAAACACATCACCCGCATGTAACACATTCGACTCTTTGAAAAAGATGATCGCATCGCCATCTGTGTGGGCATTTTTAATATGAATTACCTGTAATGTTTCATTATTCAGGTACAACCTGAGCGAATCGGTAAACGTTATTTTAGGTAATGCATCAGGATCAGATGCTTTTTGTGCAATTTTAAAAGCAGTGATAAACTGATCGATTGTCATTCGTCTGCGGCTGTTTTCCTGTGCCACAATGATGGCTCCATCACCGGCAAAATTTTTATTGCCGCCTGTATGATCAATATGAAAGTGTGTATTGATCAAAAACCGCGCAGGTTTTGAATTGATAGCATGCAGGGCAGTTTTTATTTTTTCAGAAAGCGGGGCATATTCATCGTCTATCAATACCAGGCCATCTTTTCCATTGATTGCCGCCATATTGCCACCTTGCCCCTCGAGCATAAAAATATTAGCGCTGATAGGGGTTGTTTTAATTTTCAATGAATCCATATTCTGTCCAATGGTGCTTGAACTGATAACAAAACTCAATAAACCTGTAAGAACTGTAAAAGAAATTCTTTGCATAAAAGGGTTTTAAAGTAATGAATAAGATTGAATCAATATTATAACAAAGAACTATACATTTTGTTTACGGGAAGTCCCCTTTTTCTGCTGTAAATTTTTTTTTTCGGAAATGAAGTTAAATAAAGATTTAACGTTAATGGCTTCAGTCAGGCCCCACTTGCACAAAACCAAATATTGGTTGTCGTTATTTTTC
>JANXUL010000247.1 GCA_025356235.1 Bacteroidota bacterium | reverse complement strand
TCACATAATGGTCCGCCGAATATCATAGCCAATGTAAAACCCCAGAAGGCGGGACTGAATATCCAGCCGAGCTGTTCTTTGGTCAAATGAAAAGCATCTCCCCAAACACCTTCCAGTGAGGCACGAAAGACAAATGTCATAGAAGTGAAAATCAGGGCAATACGGCTGGCAAGGAATAACTTACTGTGATGTACATTAGTTTGCATATCGTTAATAGTTGGTTGAAAAAGCAATCGTTGGCTAAATGTAATTTTTTATTTTTATATCGTGATGTAAAAAATCACTGTTCATCATTTTTTTTTATAAGCTTTACAACTTTCCGGAATATCAACTACATTTCTATCAATAAATCAGTCACATTCTTAAAAAACAATGAATCATGAATCGTAAACTCAGAATGGGTATGGTAGGTGGTGGTAAAGATGCTTTTATCGGTGCCATACACCGGCTTGCCGCTAACATGGATGGTCTTATCGAAATCGTATGTGGTGCTTTAAGTATTAACCCTGAAGTTGCGAAGGCCTCGGGTGAGATGCTGTTTCTTTCTCCAGACAGGACCTATCTTACTTTTGAAGAGATGATCACCAAAGAAAGCCGGCTTCCGGCCGATAAACGCATGGATTTTGTTACCATAGTTACCCCAAATTTCGCGCACTTTGCCCCAGCTATGATGGCCCTGGACCATGGTTTTAACGTAGTGATAGAAAAACCCATGACCTTCACCCTTGATGAAGCCAAACAATTAAAAAAGAAAGTAGAAGAAACCGGTTTGATCCTCTGCCTTACCCATACTTACTCGGGCTACCCTATGGTAAAACAAGCAAAAGCCATGGTGGCCGAAGGCGTGTTGGGCAAGATTAGAAAAGTTTGGGTTGAATACCCACAGGGCTGGCTAAGCAAGCTGAGCGAAAGAGAAGGCAATGCCCAGGCTGCCTGGCGTACCGATCCGAAAAAATCGGGGAAAAGCGGTTGTATGGGTGATATTGGCACCCATGCTGCCCATTTATCTGAATACATTACCGGTGCAAAGATCACACATCTCTGTGCCGACCTGAACATTATGGTAGATGGCCGCGCGCTGGATGATGATGGCAATGTATTACTGAAGTTTGATAACGGTGCCGCTGGCGTTCTCATGGCATCGCAGGTAGCCGCCGGTGAAGAAAACGCTTTGAAGATCCGCGTGTACGGCGAGAAAGGAGGCATTGAATGGGCACAACACGAACCCAATACTTTATTAGTAAGATGGCTCGATCAACCTGCACAGATATTACGTGCGGGGGGCAACTATGGCGATAGGTTATCCAGCTTCGCCACCCATAATTGCCGCACACCCGGCGGACATCCAGAAGGTTACCTGGAAGCATTTGGAAATATCTACCGCAATTTTGCCCTCACCCTTTCTGCAAAAATTGATGGCACCATCCCTTCCAAAGAAATCCTTGATTTTCCTTCTTTTGAAGACGGTATCCGCGGAATGGCCTTTATAGATAATGTTGTAGCATCAGCAGCATCGGATAAGAAGTGGACGAAGTATGAAGTATAGTGAGTGGGCAGTGGTGAGTAATGAGTAACGCTAAATATTCTTGCTCACACTCTCTACTCACCATTCACTACTCACAAATCACCATTCACCATTCATTAAAAAAAAATCAATGACCACCATCAAAGGCCCCGGCATTTTCCTTGCACAGTTCTTGGGTGATAAAGCACCTTTCAATTCACTGGCATCTATCTGTAAATGGGCCGCATCATTGGGCTTTACCGGGGTACAGCTACCTACCTGGGATAGCCGTTGTATTGATCTGCAGAAAGCAGCAGAAAGTAAAACCTATTGTGATGAACTGAACGGTATTGTACAGTCAGCAGGAATGGAGATCACCGAATTATCAACCCATTTACAGGGCCAGCTGGTAGCGGTAAACCCGGCCTATGATCTTTTGTTTGATGGGTTTGCGCCCGAAAACGTTCGCGGTAATGCCAAAGCGCGAACCGAATGGGCCGTTCAGCAATTAAAATATGCTGCGAGAGCTTCGCAAAATTTAGGATTGAACGCACATGCTACATTTAGCGGTGCACTTTTATGGCATACCGTATATCCCTGGCCCCAACGGCCTGCCGGTTTAGTAGAAACCGGTTTCACAGAATTAGGTAAACGCTGGTTACCGATATTGAATGCGTTCGATGAATCGGGTATAGATCTCTGTTATGAAATACATCCGGGAGAAGACCTTCATGATGGGGTAACCTATGAAAGGTTCCTGGAAAAGGTAAACAACCATGCCAGAGCCTGTTTATTATACGATCCCTCACATTTTGTTTTGCAGTGTCTTGATTACCTGGGTTATATTGACCATTACCACGAACGTATAAAAATGTTTCATGTAAAAGACGCCGAATTTAATCCAACCGGCAAGCAGGGGGTGTATGGCGGCTACCAAAACTGGATTGACCGCGCTGGCCGTTTCCGTTCCCTGGGCGATGGGCAGGTTGACTTCAGTTCCATCTTCAGTAAACTGGCAGCATATGATTATAAAGGCTGGGCTGTAATGGAGTGGGAATGTGCCATCAAACACCCCGAAACAGGTGCAGCGGAAGGTGCGCCATTCATCAAACAACATATTATTAAAGTAACCGACAAAGCTTTCGATGATTTTGCCGGAACCGGTTCTGATGAAAATTTTAATCGCCGTATTTTAGGAATTGATTAATACCTTCATAGAGTTCAGAGACTATCAATAACGCAAATTTTGTAATTAAAAAATCTATCCGCCTTGAAAAAGTATTATGTAGCCATCGCCTTATTCGCTTTTATTGGTGCCTGCAGCAGCAATAGCACAGAAAACAAAGATGCCAAAGCTACGGCACCCGCCGCCGCCAACGATTTAAGCGCAAATCCCGATTACCAGAAAGGGTTGGAGCTTGTTGCTAAATCAGACTGCCTCACCTGTCATAAGGTTAGTGAAAAACTTACCGGCCCCGCCTACAGAGATGTTGCTGCCAAGTATGCAAATACAGATGAGAATGTTACACTACTCGCAGGCAAAGTTTTAAAAGGTGGATCGGGTGTTTGGGGTGCTATCCCTATGACCCCGCATGCAGCCCTCAGCGAAGCTGATGCCAAACAAATGGTTAAATACATTCTTTTACTCCGAAATAAATAAACATGCAATCATTTTCAGCAATTACCATTTTAGCCCTTGGCCTAATGGCATTTACACCCAAAGAAATTACTTCGGTAAATAACCCCCTTCGGAAAGAGAAAGGTTGGACCGCCTTATTTAATGGCAGGTCACTCAAAGGCTGGCATACATATGGGAAAAAGACAGTTAATGCTTCCTGGAAAGTAGAGGATGGTATGATCTTCTTGAATGGATCAAAAAAAGACAGGTCAGAAAAAGGTTCCGGGGACCTTGTAAGCAAGAAAGAATACGAAAACTTTCACCTAAAATTAGACTGGAAGATTGCCAAGAACGGAAATAGTGGTTTACTTTTCTGGGTGCAGGAAGATACCGTTAAATACAAACAGACTTATTATACAGGTCCTGAAATGCAGGTACTGGATAATGATGGTCATCCTGATGGTAAGATTCTCAAACACCGGGCAGGTAACCTGTATGATCTGATTGCCGGAAAAGAGGGCGTTGTAAAAGAGGTAGGCGAATGGAACACAGCAGAGGTGATCAGCAACAAGGGTAAGCTTGATTTTATATTGAATGGTGTAACAGTTGTGTCTACCACTTATGGAGATGATAATTGGAAGAAAATGATCGCCGAAAGCAAGTTTAAGCAATGGCCTGATTTTGCCACCATTTTTAAAGGCCATTTTGCTTTACAGGACCATGGCAATGATGTGTGGTTTAAAAATATCATGATCAAAAAATTATAATACGGTTTTATCCAACAATGAATTCTACCGGTGCATTTTGGAATTTGGGATTGGGAAGTTTTGAAATTGATCTACACAAAAGAATGTTCAATTGCAGAATTTCCCAATCTCTTTTTTAAACCCTTCTGCTATGCCAAAGATTGATCCGCGCGTAGATGCTTACATTGCAAAAGCCGCCCCTTTTGCAAAATCTATCCTGCAACATATCAGGTTACTGGTACATTCAGCTTATCCAGCTATTGAAGAAACAATCAAATGGAGCTTTCCACATTTTAATTATAAGGGAACTGTTTGCAGCATGGCTGCTTTTAAAGAACATTGCGCGTTTGGTTTCTGGAAAGCGGCTATTATGAAAGACCCTAAGAAGATCCTGGAAACAAAAGACCGCGGTGCCATGGGGCATTTTAACAGGATCACTTCCCTGAAAGACCTGCCTTCAGATAAAATACTGATCGGGTACATTAAAGAAGCCGTAGGGCTGAATGAAGCAGCTATCAAACTGCCTTCGAAACCCAAAGCAACCATTAAAAAGGAATTATCTATACCTGCTGAATTAGCCGCCGCATTGAAGAAAAATAAAAAAGCTGCTGCCACCTTTAAACAATTCAGTCCCGGCCATAGAAATGAATATATTATTTGGATAACAGAGGCAAAAACAACTGTCACAAAAGAAAAAAGGCTTGCCACTACCCTGGAATGGTTAACTGAAGGAAAAATACTTAACTGGAAATACCAGCGAAAGCAAGAAACTGTTTGAGTTATTTATGTAAACTTTTTATTGCCTGATTAAGGTTAATTAACCCAGCCCGTTTCTAAAAAAAATAGGAATGTCTTTTCAAATTTCCATATCAATAACATGTTAGAATACGATGATATTTATTTTATGCAGCAGGCTTTAAAAGAAGCACAGCTGGCTTATGATGCAGATGAAGTACCTGTAGGGGCAGTAGTGGTAATCAATAACAAAATCATCGCCCGTGGCCATAACCAGGTTGAGTTATTGAATGATGCTACCGCCCACGCAGAAATATTGGCACTTACTTCCGCATTTAACTATTTAGGATCCAAATACCTGCCGGAAGCTTCCCTTTATGTAACAGTAGAACCCTGCCTTATGTGTTGCGGTGCTTTGTACTGGAGTAAAGTAGGGAAAGTTGTTTATGGCGCATCTGATGAAAAAAACGGTTACAAACACATAACCAAAGAAACCTGGCCTTTTCATCCCAGAACAGAACTGGTAAAAGGTATTTTGCAGGACGAATGCGCCTTCCTCATGCGGTCTTTTTTTAAAAGCAAGCGCTAGCTCTCTTACAATCCTTACATAATTCCTACATCCTTTTCGAATTAGGAAAGAAATCATATTAGCCGTATCGTTATCGGCTGAACAACAGTAAATTTGTTTATCATAAGAAAATTCAAATCTTAAACTAATAACCATGTCATTTACATTAGCTCCCTTACCCTATGCACACGATGCACTCGAGCCGCATATTGATACTACTACCATGCAGATCCACCATGGCAAACATCACCAAGCCTATGTTGACAATCTGAATAAAGCCGTTGCCGGCACCCCCAATGAAGGAAAACCATTGGCTGATCTGGTTGCAGCAGCCGGTTCTATCAGTCCGGCCGTGCGTAACAACGGCGGCGGTCACTGGAACCATACTTTTTTCTGGGAAAGCCTGGCAGCTAATGCAGGAGGTGCCCCATCGGGTGCTTTAGCTGATGCCATCAATGCAGCATTCGGCTCTTTTGATGCATTCAAAGAAAAATTTGCGCAAGCCGGTATGACCCGCTTTGGAAGTGGCTGGGCATGGTTGATTGTAAAAGATGGTAAACTCGAAGTATCCTCAACCCCTAATCAGGATAACCCTTTGATGGATATTGCAGACGTAAAAGGTGCACCCATTCTCGGAGCCGATGTTTGGGAACATGCTTATTACCTTAAATACCAGAACCGCCGTGCCGATTATCTGGCCGCTTTCTGGAATGTAGTGAACTGGAACAAAGTAGCAGAGCGTTTTGCCGCAGTAAAATAACGCCTCTCAAAAAATAGTATTATTTTAGGTCCCGCTAACCAGCGGGACTTTTTATTAAACCCTGTTTATGAAAAAAATATTTGCTTTACTGAGTGTGGTCATCTTATTATCTTCCTGCGACAGGGAAAAGCGGATACTCGTAATGAGTAAAGGCAAGGCCGATATTAATACCGATGCCAAAACCATTAAAGCGAAAGATGGGGCCAGCCACGAAGAGCAATTGGTGATCATGAACGGAGGTAAGATTATTTTCAACTTATCTACATCTGCCGGTGAGGCAACGGTTGAATTACTGGAGAACGGTTATTACATCATCAATGTAAAAAATGATACCATCATCGGCAGTTACCAGAAGTACAGCGATCCCCGATTGGCGCAGAATATGATCACACAGGAAAACCTGAAACAAAAGATAGACTCATTGCAGCTTTTAGCCGAAGGAAAAAATGTAAGTGCCATCAACCGTAATTTTTTCATACTGCCTAATCACGCTGCCAGGATCACTGATAATAAAGATGCCATGATTGTTGGCCCTTACCATCAAATGCGCTCAGCAGAAAAAGTGGATGGTAAAGACCCAGAAGTGTATAGGTTTTACAGCATTAAAGAAATCAGGGAAATGATTACCAGATTAGAAGCACTGACTGTTGGAGAAAAAAAATAAAATAATATTGGATTTTTTCGATTGAAAATCCTCACGGAACAGGATCATATCCATGTCCACCACCAGGCCTGCAACTGCTGATACGTTTTACCGCAAGCCATCCCCCCTTTAGTATTCCATATTTTTGTAGGGCCTGAATAGCGTATTGGGAACAGGTAGGCGTAAACCTGCATTTGGGACCGATAGCAGGTGAAATTATATATTGGTAGATTTTGATAAGTAGTATAAACGGGTAACTGATCAGAATCAATAGCCACCTGATAGCTGAGCGGGAATGGTCGGGTATTGGATCAATATCAAGCAATGGCTGATTCTAGTTTGGTTAATACTAATGGCATCTTTTCATTCAACAAAACAAAGTCGGGCATTTCTTTGCCGATGTATAAAAAAAATACAGCCACCGGTTTTCTATCCGCATTCGCAGGCAATATTGTTTTATTCAACCGGTAAGCTTCCCGCAATAAACGCTTGATCCGATTTCGTTGAACGGCTTTCCGAAAATTTTTAGCGCTTACGCCTACACCCGCTTTTACAGGATGATCTACCACTTCAGGCAAAGGCATGTAAAAAACTTTTATCGGAAACACAGAAAACGACCGGCCTTTGGTAAAAAGCTGGTCCAGCATCTTGCGGCTTTTGAGTTTTTCTTTTGAATGATATGAATAGGTGGATGTCATTGAAATGCTAAACGAGTAGTGAGTAGTGAATAGTGAGTGGATTCGCTTCTTACCCTTATATACTCACTACTCAAGATTCACCCCCCTCCCAAATAATCGTTCATTTACGTTTAATATACCACTAAAAAAGCCTCATCAAAAAGATGAGGCTATATTTTTTCTTAAGCCCCCTCCCTGGGGATGGGGGGTAAGGTTTTATTTTAATCCTTTTTCGCTGGAAACACTAAGTTTCTTGCGACCTTTCGCTCTGCGGCTGGACAATACTTTGCGGCCATTGGCAGATTCCATACGTTTGCGGAAACCGTGAACGGTTTTACGACGACGTTTGTGTGGTTGGAATGTACGTTTCATGATCTCTTTTTTTTACTAACCCGGTAATATTGTTTCGTTTCATGCCTGCAGTCACCATACTGCTGCTTGTGAAAGGACGGCAAAAGTAGGGGATTAAAGTTAGAAATTGGATGTTAGAACTGCGTTTTTTGGTTAAAAAATCAATTCTGTACCTGTTTTACTTCATTTTATGCCGAGATCGAGGTGTTGGGATCGTACCGGTTTGCCGAAGAAGTTACTGGCATGGCTATCAAAATCGGTAATGGAATCGGTGGTAAAAAAACTGATCTGGCCATTTTTACTAATTTTTCCGGCCAGTTCTGAATGCTTTTCTAAATAAATGACAAGGCTATGGGCCACGATTTCACCCTGTGATATAATGGTGATTCCGGGATGCACAAATGACCTGATCTTGTTTATTAGTAAAGGATAATGGGTACAGGCCAACAGTATCGTATCAATACCTGCCGAAATACCCATTAAATGATCCAGGTGTTTTTGTACAAAATAATCGGCACCGGGCTTATCGTATTCGTTGTTTTCTATTAAGGGCACCCACATGGGGCAGGCTTCCTGGTACACTTTTACCTGCGGGAAAAATTTAGCGATTTCTATCGGGTAGCTTTCGCTTTGCACCGTTCCGGCTGTGCCCAGTACACCTACTTTTCCGGTTTTAGAATAATTGCCTATCATTTCTGTAGTGGGCCTGATTACTCCTAATACCCTTTTAGTGGGGGCCAGTTTCGGCAGGTCTTTTTGCTGTATGGTCCGTAATGCTTTGGCCGACGCCGTATTGCAGGCAAGGATCACCAACTCGCAGCCCTGTGCAAAGAACCATTGAACCGCTTCAAGGGTATAGTGGTAAACTGTATCAAAAGAACGAGGGCCGTAAGGGGCACGGGCATTATCACCCATATAGATATAATCGTATTCCGGCAGTTGTTTTACTATTTCTTTTAAAACAGTTAAACCGCCATAACCACTATCAAAAACACCTATCGGGCTTTTTGCTTGCATACCACAAAAGTAAGAACCTCGTCGGCAGGACGAGGTTCTTATTCAGATTATATATGCGCTTAACAGCGAATTATTTCTTTGTAGGGGCAGACGTTCCACCACCGGATGCTGCTTTCCAGGCATCTTCCACTTCTTTAGGCAATGGCAGTTTCAGTTTCATTGCTACACGGATAGAAAGATTATCCAGCAATGGTTTCGGTCCATAAACAGATAATGATGATTCATTTAAAACCATTGTATACTTCTGTTCTGCAATAACAAGTTTCATTGCATCAAACATTCTTTGTTTGTATGGTGTAAGCAACTGTTCCAGCTTGGCTTCTTCCATCTGGCGTGAATATTCCTGCCAGTTAACCAGTTTATATTTCGCACGGTTCAACTCACCAATAGCCAATTCCCTTGCTTTGGCAGGCATAGAAAGAGAATCTTTTCTAAAAATGCTGTCCCTTCGCTGGTAATCACTGTAGGTATAGTTATACTCAACCCCTAACGAGTCGCTTCTGTAGATTCCCATCAGCGTATCAATCCTGGCGATACCTGGAAATAATGATAAGGTTTGTTGCTCATCAAAGTAACCGATCTTAGCCTGTTGTGCACTTGTGTTTTTCGAAAATAAAAGGCTTGCTGCAAAAGCCACACACACAAATAATAATTTCTTCATTGTAGTGAATTTATAATTGATTTTAGTTTGAACTAGTTTTTAATACCCAATTCCTTTAAAACGTCATCGCTTCTATCCAGTTTGGGGTCGGCAAATATAATGGTAATTCCTTCACTTTTATCCAGTACAAAATCGTAAGATTTTGCTACGGCTATTTTCTGTACTGCATTGTACACTTTATCCTGCAATGGTTTTACCAACCGCTGCCTTTCCCTGAAAAGGTCGCCTTCGTAACCAAACCGCCTTTTTTGCAGGTCGCGTATTTCTTTTTCTTTTACAAACAATTCATCTTCCCTTTTCTTTTTCAGTTCGTCGGTCAGCATAAACTGTTCAGCCTCATAGTTTTTATACATCTTATCCAGCTGAGCCTGTTTATCATCTATTTCTTTCTGCCATTGTTCGCCTACCTGCTGTAATTTCTTATCCGCGTCTTTGTATTCGGGTATTTTGTTAAGTATGTATTTTGTATCAATAATAGCATACCGTTGGGCCTGAGTTGCCAAAGCAAACGAGAGGAAAGCGATAGAAAGAAGTAATGTTTTTTTCATAAACAAAGGTTTAATGGTTGGTTTAACTGGTTTATTCCGGTTCAAAGCCCAGCATGAAGGTAAATCTTGCTGCGTCTTTTGTTGAACCTCCGGCTGTAAACCTATCCAATCCTATGCCATAATCAAATCCAAGCAAACCAAACATCGGCAGGAAGAAGCGCATGCCCAATCCAACAGACCGCCTGAGTTTAAAAGGGTTATAGTCTTTAAATGTGTACCAGCCATTGGCTGCTTCAAAAAAGCCCAGTGCGTAAATGGTACTGCTCGGGTTAAGGCTCAATGGATAACGCAATTCAAGTGTGTATTTGTTAAAAATAGTAAAGTATTGACTGGCCGATTGTTTGTCAGGATTGATTTTGGGATTTGAATTATCATATACCGGATAACCCCTGTGTGCAATGATATCGTAGCCTAATAAAGCAAACTGGTTACTCAATCCGGCGTCACCTACCTGGAACCTTTCGAATGGAGATATTTTCAGATCAGGACTAAAGCGGCCCAGGAACCCGTATTTAGCAGAGGCTTTTAATACAAACTGTTTGTTTCTTTCCTCGCCATGCGGTTTACCTAATGGCACATACCATTCGCCGTTAAACCTCCATTTATGGTATTCAATAAATTGGTATGGATTAGCTGCTGTGGCTATGCCTTTATCAAATAAAGAATATGGTGGTGTTACCTGTAAACTTAACAGGAAAGTTGAACCGGAGCTCGGAAACAATGGCTGGTTAACCGATGATCGCTGAAGAGCAACTTTAAAGTTGATGTTGTTTACCACGCCATTTTCGAATCCTGGCAGATTTGTTGGGTCAATCAGGTAATTACTTAACTTATAACGCGTGTAGTTAATTCCCATTGATAGTGAGAAATAATCATCGGGCCATTTTAATTGTTTGGCAATACTAACCGTAGCGCCGGTAGTAGAAATATATCTTGAATCGGCAACGTTTGGATTGTACTGGCCTGTAAGCGGATCGTAGGTTTGACCATACTTTGTATTGAAAACGCTAACCGTTAATGCATTTCTTTTTTTACCACCCAACCAAGGTTCTGTAAATCCTAAAGAATAAGTTTGGAATTGTTTTCCATTTGCTTGAAAACGAACAGATAATTTTTGTCCATCTCCATGTGGTACTGGTTTCCAAGCTTTTACATCGGCAATCTTTCTTGCAGAGAAATTATTAAACACTAAACCTAATGTTCCTACAAAACCAAAATATCCACCCCAACCACCTGAAAGTTCTCTTTGATCACTTGGGCGTTCTTCTACGGTATAATGAATATCTACTTTACCATTTTGAATGTCAG
>JANXUL010000301.1 GCA_025356235.1 Bacteroidota bacterium | reverse complement strand
TTTTTTTCGATAAAATCATATATCAACAAACTGTATTTCGTTAAAGATGCACAGGAATGTATTATCACAAAGATTAGCCTGAATGAGCTGGCTATACGTGTAAAACGGTTAATGAGCCAGTTCCAAAGGAACAATCCCGGCTAATCTTTGTGATAATACATTCCTGTGCATCTTTAACGAAATACAGTTTGTTGATATATGATTTTATCGAAAAAAATATTACCCCTTAGCCTGCTGTTTTTCATAGTCACCGTAACCATTACAGCTAAGGGACAGGCTTTAGATACTTCTTCTTCCGATGCGTTGTTTCAGGCGGCAAGAAAAGCAGCTTTTGATAGCAACGATTATCCCAAAGCAAAAGCCTATTTATTTAGCGCCTTACGCATAAGCCCGAATTATGCAGATATCCGGATTTTCCTGGGCAGGATTTATACCTGGACAAAAAATTACGATAGTGGCCGCGCAGCTTTTCAACAAGTACTGGCTGCAAACCCGGAAAATGAAGATGCTACGGTTGCTTATGTTGACCTGGAGTATTTTAACGATAATTATGAGAAAGCACTGGAGATTTGCAAAACGGGGGTAAGAAACAATCCCGTTTCTGAGCCACTAATGCTGCGGGAAGCCAAGATATTAAATGCACTGAAACGTTTTGATGAAGCGGACCGGGCTATTCAGAAATTATTATTCCTGAATGCTAACAACAAAGAAGCCATCGGGTTATCAAACAGCTTCCGGGATGCAGGCAAAAAAAAGAATGTAGATAATAATATTATTCCCATTTCTCCAAAGCAGGATACCAGCTCTTCTGATGGTTTATTATTAGCAGCAAGAACAGCGGCGTTTGACAAAAAAGATTATCCACTGGCCAAAAGTTATTTGTACCGGGCATTGCACCTGAGTCCGGATTATGCAGATATCAAAATATTTCTGGGGAGGCTGCATACCTTTTCAAATAATTATGACAGCGCCCGTTATTATTTTTTTGATGTTTTGAAAAGCAATCCTGGTTACGAGGATGCTTCACTTGCCTATAGTGATATGGAATATTGGAACGATAATAATAGTAAGGCATTAAGTATTTGTGATTCGGCATTATCATACCACCCGGCATCTGAAGCTTTGCTTATTCGAAAAGCAAAAATATTAAGTAGCCTGCGGCGTTTTACTGAAGCGAATATTTTTGTACAGCAGGTATTGAATATTGACAAAAACAACAGCGGTGCACGCTCATTAGCCAACAGGATCAAAGAACTATCCAGTAAGAATAAAATAGGATTTAGTTATGATTATGTTTATTTCGATAAACAGTTCAGCGATCCATGGCACCTGGCCAGTTTTGAATATACCCGCAGAACCGGTATTGGTTCAGTTACCGGGAGGGTAAACTATGCGAACCGGTTTACAGAAAACGGTGTTCAATATGAGTTCGATGCATATCCCAGAATTTCAAAAGTATTTTACACATATATTAATGCCGGCTATTCAGACAATGTAGGTGTGTTTCCACAATGGCGTGGTGGTTTTTCTTTGTATGCCAATCTGCCTAAAAGTTTTGAAGGGGAACTGGGATTTCGTTACCTGAAGTTTTCGGGAGATCCTACCTGGATTTATACGGCATACCTGGGTAAATATTATAAGAGTTGGCTGTTTAGTGGCAGAACCTATATCACCCCAAGTACGTTTACCAATACGGTGTCTGCATCTTACAGCGTTGCTGCACGATATTATTATGGCAGTGCAGATGATTGGTTTGGCGGAACGCTTGGCTATGGCATTTCTCCTGACGACCGGTTTAATTCTATCCAGATAGACAGTAAAATAAAGCTTGTTTCTTATAAAGCTGGTCTTTCATTTAAAAAGAAGATTACAAAATACAGCGTTATTAGCATCGACGGTAGCTGGGTTAACCAGGAGTATCTTCCGCAAACCAAAGGCAATCAATATCAATTTAGTATCGGATGGCTTTATCGTTTTTAGGCAAATATAAAACGTCATTTTTCCGGGTATTGCTTTTCGCAGTACTGTTACTGCCCTTGTGGATGTTCCTGATCTGGTGGCTAACACCTAAAAGAAAACTCGAAATTGCAATTCTTGATAAAACGGTGCTAACAGATAAGGGCAGGGAACATATTTCTCTCGACTGGGTATTGAACCAGGAACGGTTTGCAAAAAGCAATAATCAGTTATATGAAAAACAGAGGGACTATTATGGTTTTTTTCCCGGTAAAGGCGAAAAGTTCCAGCTAAAAGGATTAGAGCGGTTTAGCCTTACCCAGTTGGAACAGCTGAGCAATGATGTTGATGCCACTTATTTTACAGACACCTATGGTATATTCAAGAACGAGTGGTACAAACAAGGTGATGCTAAAGAACGGTCCGGTATTGTATATGGCGGCATGAGCAGGCAGGATATCGGCTTTCTAAAACAAATGCAATCGAAGCATAAACTTATCATTACAGAGTTCAATTGCCTTGGATCGCCTACACTACCAATTATCAGAAATGAATTTGAAAACATGTTTGATATAAAATGGACCGGCTGGATAGGCCGGTATTTCGATTCCTTTGATACGACTGTTAATAAAGAATTACCTCATTGGCTCATTAATAATTACAAAGCCCGGCACAATGGCGCATGGCCCTTTCACAAAAGTGGTATCGCGCTGGTACATTCCGATGACAGAATCGTGATACTGGAAAATGAAACGCATTTGCGTAACGAGCTGCCACATATTTATGCATCAGGAGAAGGGCAAAAACATTATGGGATGCCAAAAAAAATCAAATACTCATTTTGGTTCGATGTAATTGAGCCCAATACCTCTTATAATCATACAGTCGCCACATTTGAACTTGATGTAAATGAAAATGGCAAAGAAGAATTACGCAGGAATAATATACCATCTTCTTTTCCGGCTGTTACCGTGCATGTTAACAATGATTACCGTTTTTTTTATTTCTCGGCTGACTTTTGTGATAACCCGGTAGAATTAAGCTCTTCCTATTTCAAAGGCGTCAGCTATGTAAGCTGGTTAATGTATAATACGAGCGACCCGCAGGAACGAAAAAGTTTTTTCTGGCAATTATACCGGCCCCTGGTAACCACAATATTTAATGACTATTACAATAGCAGGAAAGTGAATTAGTTTAAAAAAATAGGGAATATCGCATAAAAGAAATCAACTTCAAGCAATCCTTATTCAATCTCCTATGCCCGTCCGATAAGGAATGAATATTAAACTCGGTATTATTGCGGCGTATATTTTTGCAAAAGGCTATCGGGTACTAATGTCAGGGTTTTTATAAAATTATTATTTTTTGTCTTAAACTGATTAAATGCCGCTTTCAGTTCATTGGATTTTGTTTCATTTTGTTCTAGATTAAGGTCCATTGTATTACTAATGTGGTAAAGGTCATTTCCGTTAAGCATGTACTCCCCCATTACAAAATCAATAATATCGTTTTTGGTTTGCATAAGTGGATAAGCATGTCTGTTCCTAAACTGTCGGGCCGTATCTAACCCACTGCCTATCCAGTTTACGATAGATGGCGTTTGCAAGTGATGGCTTTTTTTAAGCCAGGCCAAAAGGGTAGGTGTAATATCAAAATGGGTAGAAATAGACGAGAACTTCGCCCTACGGCTTAACAATGGCGAATAAATAAGCAGCGGCACGTGGTAACGGTCTATTTTTGTGCTCATAGGAATTTCCGGCATACGGTGGTCGCCGGTGATGACAAAGACCGTATTATTGAAATCGGGTCTTTGCTTATATTGATTGATAAATCCCTTAACGGCATCATTCATGAAAAGTATACTGGCATACTGTTTTTTATAACTTCTGTATTCCTGTTTTTTTATATCATCAAAGCCAAGTTCTGTCATGCGTTGTTCTACTCTTTGCAAGTAATAATCCTGTTCGTTTATAAGGAAGGGGTTATGCGTAGAAGCTGTCATTACCACACTTATATAAGGTTGTTCTGGTGTGACTTTTGTTTCAAAAAACCTCCTGAATAATTCTTTATCACCATATCCCCAGGTAAATCCATTTTGTTCTGGCATTTTTGTATATCCTGCTGGAAAGGTTTTTTCATCGTTGATTGTCGTAATACTATTCTTTTGTAAGAAGGCATCCATATTATCAAAATGCGAATCGCCACCATAATAAAAAGAAGTATTGTATCCATTGTTCTTTAAAATGTTCAAAAGCGAGAGGTGTTTAGGCATTGACGCCAACTCTGCAAAACCATTTTTTGCAAATGGCAAAGAGCTTAATAAAGAAGGGAGGACCGCAAACGTTCTTCCGCCTTCACTCAAAAAATTTTCCCAGTACAAACTTTTCTCTGCAAGTGAATCAATGAAAGGCGTGAAATTTCCCAGGTAGGCCCCTTTATTGGTAAACGCACGGCCAAGCCCTTCAACCGACAGGATTACTATATTGGGGGGCGTATCAGAAGGCGTAAAGAACGGTGATAATACATCTGCTGTACTATCTGTTGTATGCAAAAATGGGTAGTTCTTTTCATCAACATACGTAATTTTTGAAAGACTGGTATCGCTATTAATAGAAGCATAATCACCTGAGTAGCTATCAGAATAAATATCTTTTTTCTGTGTTGCAGGGAAGAAATACTGATACGATGACCTGAAGAAAAAGTAAGATTTATTAAGCGAAAGATTATTGCTGTATTCCTGCCCAAGCATCATTGAATTGGTAACAGTTAACACATCCCTGATACCTGCGGTTACCAAACAAAGTAACAGTACCGTAGCAAGGCCACCATTTACCTGTAGCTTTCTTGGAAAATAGATTAGTGCCGATAGGACGAGTGAAATAAGTACCAGAGATCCAATAATCATTCCTGCCTTAATCCCGCCTGCCGAGCCCACCGTTTGCTTTATATCAGTCCAGGAATATGCCCATAAATCGGCTCCAAGGGGTACCAGCGTGGTGATAAAATATTGGGCCAATGATACTTGTATTAACAGCAACACAACCGCGAATATCATAAATACCACATGTGCAATTTTTTTATGCAGCAGGTATAAAAGGGCAAACGGCGCAAAGGTCCATAAACAGAGTTGGGTAAAGAATGCAAGGTCTTTCGCAAGCCCGTATAAAATTACTTTGCCAAATAATTTAGGGGTTCCATGTTGTGTAATATCATAAATCAGTTCAAAAGCGCGCGCCAAGATCATTAACGCAAGCAATATAAATGCATGACTGATAAAATATTTAAAAGAGTTAAAAACAAGGTCGGGGAGTTTTTTTAGTGCCGGAATAACTTTTCTTTTAAATAGGGAAGATGGCTCCACAGCTACTTCGGGGACCGGCGGGTCGGGTATCACTTCAATAACCGGAATAAGTTCAATAACGGGTTCAACAGGGGCTGTTTCTATGGCAACTGCGGAAGTGCCCGTTTTTTTGGCAAAGCCCTGTCTTGTCATTTCGCCCCAGGCATTTTTCTTTCGCAGGTAATCAACAAACCCTTTAATCGCACTCCATACAACGAATGGGTGAAAATAAA
>JANXUL010000160.1 GCA_025356235.1 Bacteroidota bacterium | reverse complement strand
TGCAAACGTTTGCGAAACCCTTTGTTGTGCAAATTTTTTATTCATTCTGAAGAAAAGGCCTCATTTTAGGTCAATCTTGTTATTCCGTTTAAAAAAAACAGGTTTGTTTTTGCAGTTCTCATCAGGCACTTATATTACTATAATAGATACATCGAGAATCATTTTTTCGAATATTTTACTGAGTTTTTCATCTGCCTTATGCGCCACTTCCAGTATTTCGGCTATCTGAACAGGTTTGAGGTTATCTGGGTCGCATTCATCTGTGATAACACTTATGGCGGCGCAAGCCAGTCCTATATGGTTGGCAACAATTACTTCGGGTACCGTGCTCATACCTACCATGTCGGCCCCTGCCGCAAGCAGGTAGCGGTATTCGGCCCTGGTTTCTAAATTCGGGCCCATTACAGAAACATACACGCCCTCTTTTAAATCAACAGATAGTTTTTGGGCAGCAATTTGCAGTTGTTTATTCAATTCCGGATCGTATGGCCTGCACATGTCTACAAAACGATTACCAAACTCAGGTGCATTCAAGCCGCGCAAAGGATTTTCGGGCTGAAGATTAATATGGTCGTTAATCAATACCAGGTCGCCTTTTTTATAATCCCGGTTCATCCCTCCTGCGGCATTGCTTAAAAGCAGGTAGGTAACCCCCAGTTTTTGCATTACCCGAATGGGGAAAGTGATCTGCTGCATGGTATATCCTTCATAAAAATGAAAACGGCCCTGCATGGCAATGATCTTTGTACTGCCTATCGTTCCTATGATTAATTGCCCTTTATGAAATTCTACCGTAGACACGGGAAAATGAGGTATTTCATGATAGGGGATGGTTTGCTCAACCTGTATTGACTGGATAAATGAGCCCAGGCCTGTTCCCAAAACAATGCCTGCCGTGGCACCTGTAAATCCGCGGTGTTTGAGAAAATCGGTAGATTCATCTATTTTTTGCAACAAATTTTCCATAAAACGGTTATTTTTTCAGTATGCAAAATAAAACTATCTCTGGTGCATAAACGTAATTACTATATGAAAAGATTATGTTCTGTTGGTCTGCTTCTTACATTTATTTTCCTAAAAGATTCTTTTGCAGAAAAGAGTATGACAGATACCATTGACCTTATACAAACCTCTCAAAAAATATTGCTGGCTGCAAAGCGCCATGAGGTTACCGATTCGTTAACCGCCATCCTCACAAATATTCCGGCATCAGACCTTGAAAATCAATTAACAGACGATAATCATAAAAAAGCATTCTGGATAAACCTATACAATGCTTATACCCAAATACTGCTTTCAAAAAATCCGGGTATGTACCAAAAACGAAGTTCCTTTTTTGGCGGCAGGCAAATTGCCATCGCAGGACAACAGCTTAGCCTTGATGATATTGAACATGGCATACTCAGAAGATCGAAAGTAAAATGGGGCGAAGGGTACCTTAATAAGCTGTTTCCATCGGGATTTGAAAAAAAGAACCGGGTAGATACTGTTGATTACCGGATACATTTTTCCTTAAACTGCGGGGCCAAAAGTTGCCCCCCGATTGCCTTTTACAGGCCAGAACAACTCGATAAGCAATTAGATGTGGCGACAAAAACCTATTTAAAAGGGGAGAGCGAATACAATAGTTCCGAAAACAGCATTTATCTTCCCACCATGATGAGCTGGTTCAGGGGGGATTTTGGTGGTAAAAAGAAAATGAAAGAACTATTACATAAAATAAATGTTCTGACACCCGAACAGGATCCTGCTATTAAATTTAAGAAATACGACTGGAATCTTTTCCTTGAAAACTATAAACCTACTAACGATGGCTAATCATTATTATAATGCAGAAGACCTGGGCAAATTCGGTGCTATTGGCGAATACCAGAAAGAACTGGCCGATAAATTCTTTGGCTGGTATGGTGAGGTATTTAAAGACAGTGCTTTAACCGCCAGGGAAAAATCACTGATTGCATTAGCTGTTGCCCATGCTGTTCAGTGCCCTTATTGTATTGATGCTTATAGCGGAGATGCCTATGAAAAAGGGTGGACCGAAGCGCAGATGATGGAAGCTGTGCACGTGGCAGCTGCTATTAAAGGGGGCGCGGCACTGGTGCACGGGGTGCAGATGATGAATAAGGTGAAGGGAATTGCCATGTGATAATTTGAAAATTGAAAATGACAAGATGAAATCATTACAGGCTTTAAAACATGCTTTGGCTGATGCAGGACACCAGGTAGATGTTCTGGAACATGAAAAGGACTTTCCCCTGTTCCGGGATAAGCTGGAACCAATTGGCCTGTTTCCGCTTAAACCACTTGTATCACAAATATTCCAGGTGAATGTAGGTAAGATGTGTAACCAGGTTTGCAAGCACTGCCATGTGGATGCGGGTCCGGACCGTAAAGAAATCATGACCAGGGAAACCATGCAATTATGCCTGGATGTACTGAAAAAAAACGAATCGTTTACCACTGTTGATCTTACCGGCGGGGCTCCAGAATTAAATCCTGATTTCAGGTGGTTTGTGGAAGAGATCAAAAAAATGAACAGGCATATCATTGTACGTTGTAACCTAACCATCATATTAGCCAATAAACGGTTTAATGACCTTCCGGATTTTTTTAAGCACCATGCGATAGAAGTGGTTTCTTCATTACCATCCTATACAAAAGACAGAACAGACAGGCAGCGTGGGGATGGTGTATTTGAAGATTCTATCAAAGCATTACAGATGTTAAATGAAGTTGGGTATGCGAAAGAAGGCAGTGGCCTTATTTTAAACCTGGTATATAATCCGGCAGGTGCTTTTTTACCTCCCTCCCAGCCTGCGCTGGAGAAAGAATATAAAGAAGCTTTATTAAAAGACTTCGGCATCGTTTTCAATAACCTGTTCGCAATTACCAATATGCCTATCAGCCGCTACCTCGATTATCTTTTGGTAAGCGGCAACTATGTTTCCTATATGGAAAAACTGATTGCCGCATACAACCCAACTGCGGCAACAAATGTAATGTGCAGGAATACCATATCCGTTGGCTGGGATGGGTTTTTGTATGATTGTGATTTTAACCAGATGCTCGACCTCAAGCTCAGCTGCACAGAATCTACCCATTTATCAAATTACAATGCTTCGCTGATTGATAAAAGGGATATTGTTGTTAACCAACATTGTTACGGTTGCACGGCAGGTGCAGGTTCCAGTTGTGGTGGTGTTGTTGCCGAATAAAGATCATACACTTTACTTAAACGCATTTTTTGAAATCTGCACTAATCATTTTTGTCCGTAACCCTGAACCCGGTAAAGTAAAAACCCGGATAGCCAAAACCATGGGTAATGAAAAAGCTTTGGAAGTGTATAAGGAACTTTTATTGCATACCCATCATATTACAAAAGATATTTCGTGTGATAAATTTGTTTTCTATGCCGATCAGATTACCGAAAATGATCTTTGGGAAACTTCTTTCTATCATAAAAAATTGCAGCAAGGCAATGACCTTGGACAACGCATGCTATTCGCGTTCAGGGAATTGTTTGGCTTAGGGTACCACTCTATCCAGATCATTGGCAGTGACTGTATAGAACTCACCACAGATATTATTGAAACCGGGTTTAACAGGCTGCATGAAAATGAAGTGGTCATAGGCCCTTCTACAGATGGAGGCTACTACTTATTAGGGATGAGCTTATTGATTCCCAGTATATTTTACAAAAAAGAATGGAGTACTGAAAAAATATTTTCCTCCACGCTGGCAGATATTAAAAAACTTTCCCTTTCTTATTTTTTATTACCCGAATTATCAGATATTGACACGGAGAAAGATTGGTTGGATCATCAAACAAAAATTTATCAATAAAACAGGATTATGTCTTACTTAGAAACCACCAGAAACGTTTACAAAGAAGCTGCTGAAAACCCGCAGAAAGGATTGTGTTGTACTACTACACCCGTATGGCAATTACCCGGCCTGGATATTCCGCAAAAAATGCTGGAAATGAATTATGGTTGCGGAAGCACTGTTAACCCCAGAGACCTGGTTAATAACCCCTCGATCCTTTATGTAGGTGTGGGTGGCGGAATGGAACTTTTACAATTCTCATATTTCAGCAGGAGAATTGGCGCTGTGGTGGGCATTGATATTGTGGATGAAATGATTACCGCCTGTAAAGAGAATTTTATTGAAGCAGAAAAAATAAATCCATGGTTCCGTTCTGAATTTGTGGAACTGAAGAAAGGCGATGCACTTCATTTACCGGTAGCCGATAATAGCATAGATGTTGCTGCACAGAACTGCCTGTTCAATATTTTTAAGCACGAGGATTTAATAAAAGCTTTGGAGGAAATGTACCGTGTATTAAAACCAAGGGGCCGGTTAGTACTCTCTGACCCTACCTGCGAAACAGCTATGCCTGTATCATTGCAGGAAGACGAGCGTTTACGGGCACTTTGTTTAAGTGGTGCATTGCCTTTGAACGAATACATCAAAATGATAACAGATATAGGATTTGGCACTATAGAGATCCGTGCCAAAAGGCCATACCGTATGCTTGATCCTGTTAATTATGATACGCAGGAATTAATTTTTATAGAAAGTGTGGAAGTATGCGCCATCAAAGACCCCATGCCTGCAGACGGCCCCTGTGTGTTCACCGGCAAAACAGCCATTTATTACGGAACTGAGGAGTATTTTGATGATGAAATGGGGCATGTTCTTATGCCGAATCAACCATTGGCGGTATGTGATAAAACAGCAGGTAACCTTGCTGCCCTGGAAAGAGAGGATATTTTTATTTCCGGATCAACCTGGTTTTATGATGGTGGTGGATGCTGCTAAAATAAACTTATAATTTCCGGGCCTTGACCGTTGTTACGCAATTAAAAAAAACGATCTGTTACTTGTATACAAATAAATAAAACTGTATTCATTAAAAAGTACAGTTTGGCTGCGATACATGCAGAGGAATTGTTTATTTGATCTTGCTTAACGCCAGCATACCCACCATCCAATTTGGTAATGGTTTATTGTGTTTGCGTTTGGTAAGGTCTATGAACAGTCCGAGTTTTTTCAGAACAGGTACTTTATGTGTTTCCACCAGTTCAATCAAAGTGCCGTCGGGGTCTTCCACATAACAGAACCTTCCCGCCGAATCGCCCATACTAAACGAATCGGCACTATCTACCGTAAAAGAATAACCCGAAGCAATGGCTTTTTCTTTGAGCAGGTTCATGTTCAATACATCGAAACAAAGATGAATAAACCCGCAATCCCCCCAGTAGCGCTGGTGATATATTTTTTGTGGCTGCCTATTTGTGGATTCTACCAGTTCCAGTTCAATATGGCCCAGCAGTTTACTGAAGGCACCGGTAAGCCCGGCATCTTTAGTAAGCAGCACTTTATGCACAGACTGTTCTGTACTATTGTTTAACAAAATGTCTTTTTCAGTGGTGCTGATATGATATATTTCTTTGTTAATACCCAAGAGGTTTTTGTAAAAGTCCACTGCTTTGCCCATATTACTTACGCCTATTACCGCTCCGATTACACCGCCGCAAATATGCCTGGTTTTTTTAAAAAGATCAGGCATTTCAATTACTTGGA
>JANXUL010000152.1 GCA_025356235.1 Bacteroidota bacterium | reverse complement strand
TACTACCGGGTTAAGTGGTACAAAAATTTTCAATAAAAAAGGAACCAGGTCTTTTTTATCTAACGCATTTAAAATCTCATAGGCTATGGGGTGTTGGGCTTTCAATTCACTTAAGAAAACATCTATTTCAGCAAAGCCCCTCATCATTAAATTAGCACATATCTCAAGTGGCAGCGGTGTTTCTATACCTAAGATCTTGATCTCAGGCACTTCCTGATATGGAGCCGCAACAAAACCATCTTCAACAGGCATTGGCTCAGCCTGCCATACCACCGTTCTATTTACTCCGGCCTGTGGCCACCACATGATCCTTTTGTAGGTATTCTTGGTAAAAAAATCTACAAGCGACTGTTTCCCTGGCTGGTCGCCAAATAGATCGATGGGACAGTCAGCTTCAGTAGTTGTTGATTCCTGACCTTTGATATTAAAATTATCAATACACTGAAAGGTGGCTGAGACTATCGCCCCAAACATGCCCAATCCAACACCAACTGCATAGAAAGGATTTTCGTTCTTATCCGGAAATTTTGGGTCGTCTTTACTAAACACCCGAACCTGAGCACCATCTGTTCCACCAGTCACAACCGTTACGCTTAACAACTGCTCATTGAAAGAAGCGAATAGATTACTACCCGATGAACCGGTTGATAAAAACCCACCAACGGTTTGATGTATGATACCACCAAGATCGGGCAATGCCCATCCCTTCAGCGGATTTTGTGGATCGATCCGATGATTGTCCAGTTGATATAATAAGGAGTTCTCTACAGTTGACCTGAAGGGTGCTAGTTCTGCAGGTGCTGTAGCAAGTGGATCACTAGGATCATAACCCAGGTGACAACCCCCTTCAACAGTAACCTGCTGCAAGGCATCATTATAGGTTACTGCCATCATCTTCACCAATAAC
The DNA here is from genome assembly GCA_025356235.1 of Bacteroidota bacterium. Lineage (GTDB taxonomy): Bacteria > Bacteroidota > Bacteroidia > Chitinophagales > Chitinophagaceae > Sediminibacterium. The sequence continues at coordinate 6,665 of JANXUL010000152.1, read as the reverse complement.
ATGTATAACCTTCCCGCATTTACTTCGGCTTCTAAACTACTGATCAATGGACGGGAATGAGCCGCCCCCCTTAAGCAAACAACTTGTTTCGCTTGCTGTGCCTGATTAACTAGAAAAACTACGTCGTCTACTGTAGCAGGTAAATGATAGCTTACCCCATTTACCATTAATGTGTCAATTGTGGGATTGGCAATCATGTGAGTGAGTTTTGGGTAACTAATATAAAGTAATATATTAGGTATTTCTAACTAATTATATCAAATGCTGTTTGTAATGGGTAATCTGATAATCATTTCCGTGCCTTCACCCAACGAGCTTTCTACCAGAAACGTACCGCCGTGTCCTTTGGTAACGATATCATAACTGATAGATAAACCAAGCCCTGTATAATGCCCAGTGGGTTTGGTAGTAAAAAAGGGTTGAAAGATTTTTGCCTTCACTAATTCAGGCATACCTGTTCCATTATCTCTGATCCTGATCTCCATACAATCTTTTGAACCATCGGGTTTATACAACATCTTAGTGTTTAGAAAGATCTTGGGTTCATAGGCAACTGCCGATTCTTTTTGTTGTTTTACCTTTTCATCTATCGCATAAAAGGCGTTGATAAACACGTTCTGAAAAACACGACCAATATCCTCAGAAATGACGTCAATATTCACAACGTTTGCATCGTTTTCTATTTCAATTTCGCAGGCGAAAGATTTGTTTTTTGCCAACATGCTGTTATAACTCAACTGTGCATATTGGTTGCATACGGTGTTGATGTCTACCGAATGCCTGATCCCATCACTCACTTTTGAATGTTCCAGCATACTTTTTACAATACCTGCAGCCCTTCCTCCATGATGGTTGATCTTTGTAAGGTTACCCGTTAGTTCTTCTGCCAGTTCAATGGCATCTGTTAATTTACCGGTTTCTAAATATTCCTTCAGTTCCTGCATCATTTCTGCACTTACTTCAGAAAAATTATTGACAAAATTTAGCGGGTTCTGGATCTCATGGGCAATACCGGCCGTTAGTTCACCCAGACTTGCCATTTTCTCAGACTGTATCAATTGGACTTGCGTAGTTTGCAAGGTATCAAGGGATTGTTTTAATGCAGCAGTTCTTTCTTCCACTTTTACTTCCAGTGTTTCGGCATATTCACGCAGCTCATCATTTGCCAGTTTTAATGAATGGGTCATCTGGTTAAAGTTCACCGTTAAATCACCTATCTCATCTGGAGAGCCTACAATTACCTGCACTTGTAAGTCGCCTGCATTCACTTTTTTTACACCCGAAAGCAAGCGCTTCAAGGGCTCTGATAAGCTTTTACGCAAAAGTCCTGGCAGTAAACTCACAATGAACAAAGCAGCTACTACAATAATAATAAACATCTGTTGTAAGCCTTCCTGTTGTGCCAAACGAGCTTCTATCTCCGTTGGGATCAAGGGTGGGAAAAACACTAAAGTTACTATAGTAAGGAATGTTACAACTGTTACAAAACTAAAGCCTGCAATTTTAATTTGGAAACTTGCAGGTACCGCCGAAAAAGTAATATAGATAATTATCTGAGCCAGATTACAAAGCCAGATAAGGATGAAAAATGTCCAATAACCAACCGGGCTATAAAAACCAAATACTACCGCCACAACGCACATCACAATAAAACCCAGGTTAACCCACACCAATAAATTATGTGCTTTTGATGCTTGCTGGTCAACCGTTTTTAAAAAACGGGATTTTCGAATACTGATCACTAAAGCCCAAATATTGGTAATGAGTCCGAATAAAAAAGAAGTGGCCTGAAACACAAAAAGGTTGCTATTGTTGGCAACCTCATTCCATGCATTAAAGCCTACTAAACCAATAGCAACCGGAACCACGATCTTAACCATTAATCGTCGTTCTTTTTCATAAGGTTGATACAAAAACAGGTATAAGATTTGAAAATAACTAAGCACTAACAACGCTAGCGCCGGACTATAGATCAGCACTGTCTCAATTTTGTATAACAGCGAGCCTTGTGCAGAAGGGGCAAGACTAAAACGGATCGTTTGATCTACCTGCCAAATAACTGATGCCACATAGTTAATGATCATCCACTTCCGAATATTGGTGGCCTGTTTTAGCTTTAATAAAAAAACCAGCATTCCAAATTGTGTCGTGGCCAGTATAAAGGCCATGATAGAATGGGTATGTAGTAATATTAGTTTATCCATTGTGTGGGTTTAGTTTTACAATGATCATGTTCATTTTTAGCTTCTCTTTTACCCATTTTGTCAGTTTACCCCGATAGCCCGCATCCGCGAATATGTGTTCCAAGTTAGGTTCATCGTGCTTTGAATTTTGCAAACTTATTAGCAAGTATGCAAAGTTTGTAGTAATGCTATAAAATTTAATTGACATGTACCTCTTCTAAAAACAAAGCGTTATAAACCCTATACTTAATGATGGACAGACACTCTTATTTTATCAGTATCAATACTACACAAGCCCCCCAAAGGGGCTAATTATTTCATTTGTAGCGAGAACGAGATTTGAACTCGTGACCTCAGGGTTATGTAATTCAGATATAAATACCGGATAAATTACCGATCCCCAATATCGCACTATTTATAGTTGGTACAAGAACCTCAATTTTATCAAAAATCATTTCTTTTTCATACTAATGCTTGCAAATATCAATTTTGATTTATACTTTACTCTTTAATAGGATACTTAAAAAAGTTTTTAGATTTATTTTATACTATTCTCTTCAGACATTTAATCTCCCCAAATGTAACTGTAGGAATGTTGCGTGTTATTGGTATGCTTTAGAAAAAATTGTCTACACTTACAACGGGGATATTCACCGCCCTAATTTTGTAAAGGTTCAATGTGGCAAGAAAATTGCATTCAAAGGAGTCCTCGTTTCCTTTGATATTTCATATACACATTTCAAACCGGATGGGGAGCCTCTAAGAGCAAAGATTTCACTTGGGTTTTCTAATACTATTCTTTAGATTTCATTATGAAAATGATGCAACTAATTCTTTGATTGCTCTAATAAACAGTGCAGATAAGGATTTAGAGATTAGCTTAAATAAAAAAGCCACGAAAAATCGTGGCTTGTCTACTAAGGCTCCCCCTTCTGGACTTGAACCAGAGACCCTCTGATTAACAGTTTTAAAAAAGACCTGTTTTAGCTTAACTCACCTTTACCCAGATTACCCTGTAATCCTTTACTGTATTGACTTTCAGAAGAAATGGTTATCTTTACTGAAGCAACGATTTACCCATCAAAAATCAATTTTGTTTGCAAATTGTTTGCAAATGATTTTAGGCCAAAAATCACGAAAACATTGGCTTTTGTGAGGCAAAATTAATTTTTCGGGCGCAAAATTATTTCGCTAAAGGCCAATAGAACCAATAAAATCGATATAAAATGATCAGAATTGCGATTATTCAAGATACCCGTAGGGAAAAGAAGGACAATAAATATCCGGTGAAGCTTCGTGTCACCTATAACCGGGAAGCTAAATATTACCCGGCTAATATTGACCTGACCAAAGATGAGTTTAAAAATATCGGTGATAAAAGAACAATTGATCCATTGTTAGAAGTGAAAGCAGAAATAAATGCAATGCAAACAAATGCCAATGCAATTGTTAAAACGCTGCGGCCATTTTCATTTGCCGGTTTTGAGAAGAAATATATCGATAATCCGATTTCAAAGAATTTACTGGCTTCTTTGTTCAACAATCAAATAAAAAAGCTGAATAAACAGGGAAGGCTGGGAACAGCCACCTGTTTCCAGACCTGCTATAACAGCTTGATCGAGTTTGATAAAAAACTTTCACTTGAAAAAATTACCGGCGATCTTTTGTACGAATATGAAAACTGGATGCTTGCAAAAGGCAAATCTATCACTACCGTTGGGATATATCTGCGTTCATTACGTGCTGTATTCAATGAAGCAATTGATGAAGGATTTGTGCCAAAAGAATTTTATCCCTTTGGCAAGAAGAAATACCAGATTCCAACCGGAAAGAATGTTAAGAAAGCTTTGTCTTTAGCAGACATCGGTAAATTTTACAGTTTCCGTAAGAAAAAAAACGACCCTAATTACCTTGCCTATTTAAGGGCAAAGGATTTTTGGTTATTCAGCTATTTTGGAAACGGCATCAATGTTAAAGACATTGCTTTATTGAAATACAAAAATATTAATGGTGAATATATTGTGATCGAGCGGGCTAAAACCTTACGAACCACCCGGAGCAACCCGCAGCCCATCAGCATTTTTATTAATGACGAGATCAAAAGTGTAATCAAGCGTTGGGGCAATGAAGATACAGCACCGGATAATTTTGTGTTCCCAATTATTGACCCTAAAACAGATCTTGTAAAACAAAGAAAGGATATTCAGCAATTTACTAAGGTCATCAATAAGTGGACAAAAAAAATAGGAGAAGAATTAGGTATCCAGACTAAGGTTACTACCTATACGGCCAGGCATTCTTTTTCAACAGTCATGAAACGCGCAGGTGCAAGTGTTGAATTTATTTCGGAAGCGTTGGGACATAGAGATGTAAAGACTACTGAGAATTACCTTGATAGTTTTGAAAACGAAATGAAAAAGGAATTTTCCGGTAAGTTGTCAGCCTTTAAAAAGAATAGCCTAAGAAAAACAGCTTAATTTTCTGAATGGCAAAACACTTAAGTTTGGCCAAATCCATTTAATATGTAAATTAAAATACCTAATGCCAATTCCGATTTCATTGACTACCCAATCTCAAGTTTCACTAAGGTAAAGCGCTATAAATTAAAAGTAGCGCGCACGATCAGCATCCTACCCCTGATCTCATAATTGCTGGCAGTGAACTGGTTGGAAGACAAACTAAGCATTCTGTATTCTTTTACATCCAGTAAATTGGTAAGCCCGAGTTCAAGATCGGTACGCAGTTTTTTTAGTTTATAACGGACATTGGCGTCAACAAACCAGTAATCAATGTTTGAAAGATTGGATTGCTTGCTGTACAATTCTCTGGCCTTCAAATTCAGGAAAAAGCCTTCGGTTGGTGTATAGCCGAAGCCCATGTTTTGATCAAATATTTGTATTTTATTTTCAATTCCGTTTGAAGCACTGAAACTCTTGTTCCAGCTTCCCGATCCTGAATAGCTGAACACAACATCTTTGACAAGCTTGCCGTCGATACCAATGCCGAGGTTGAATGCATCGTTAGTAAAAGGCAGTCTCTGTGTATTGATGAACTGCTGGTAGTAATTTCTTTTCCAGGATGTATTGATGGTTAGCTTTGTTTTCAGACTGAAGAAATATTTGCTGATTCCTGCATGGGCATTAACACTGCTCTGGTCATTCTCGACAGGCAACAGTACGGTTCGCAGGCCCGTGTTGGTAATAACGCTCGAAAGGATGGAACTGGCAGTAACCTTGTTATATTGTATCCCCGCATTCATAAAAAGCAAAATGATCGATCGTTGGAAATTATATTGTATACCGGCAGATGAACTTACTCTTTCCTGTAGCGCTGCGTCATTGGCAGTAAGCGTTTGATAGTTGGTGAGTATACTTCCCCTGTAAACGCCGGATATATTGCCAAAACGATTGTTGTAAGTATAGCTCGCCGAAAAATAATCTTCTGAATTCACATATCTCTTTATGCTGAGTTGTGGGTTTACAAAAGTTCTTTGATTGCTTTGATCAAGTGAGTATGCATCCTGGTAGTAATGAATAGATTGCCAATATACCGGCACAGAAACGCTTGCCTCCCAGTCCTTTTTTTTGACAACCCATGTCGCGTTGAGGTAAGCCTTATTGCGCTGCCAATGCAGGCGATTGCCAGGATCGCCTTGATACAATTGTAAACTGCCATCTTTTTGTGTAAGGCTTAGTACCGAATTGAGTTGCTGCCACTCATTAACAATACCCGCTCCATATACCGCCCTGATCAAATGTTTACCACCGATAATATATTCAAGCGATGCATTACTGAAAAAAACAGGGATGGCTGCATACTGCCCGGTTGCGCTATAATCTTTGCCGTTGTTGAGGACCCGGTTATTGAGCCCGGTATCGGCGTATAGATTTTGCGATCCTTTATTAAAATTGATGCCCCATTGCAGGCTCAAAAGATCTTTACCTTTTAATAATGGTATCCAGTTAAAATCATTGGAGAAATTATAGGTTCGCCCCGTTAACTGTTGATTAAAAGCGGCGCCGTTGAAATCCAGGTAACCATAAGTATTCTCTCCCATAAGGCTAAAACTGAATTTATCAACCAGGTAGTAATGCGATCGGTTGGCCAGTCCAGCAAAAGAAGTATTGACAGCAAACGGTTTGCGTAGTGCGTGCTGTAATTGGTTATAACGAATGGTGTACCCGGGGAGATAGTTATCCTGTTTACTGGTATAATCAAAAGTGTTCCGGTCTGTGTACAATTGTATGTTTGATCGTAACTGCAAACTATCTTTTGTGTTATAAAGATTGTTTGCATTTAGTGCGCCTGACCTGTTGAAATAATAATTCTGAAGCGGAAGATTGGGATTCTCTGCAGTAATAGCCGACAGCAATGGGCCGGGCCGGGAATTATCAATTGAATTCAGGAAGTTTTCTGCACCATACTGGTTAAAATCGTTTTTGTAGTCAATACCGCTGTTGTTCGTTTTTATGCTATTCAGCA
>JANXUL010000123.1 GCA_025356235.1 Bacteroidota bacterium | reverse complement strand
GTTTTAGTTTTGGCCACGCAATTACGAACGACCGTACAATTTCTTCGTAGCTACTACCTGTTTTTTTTGGGGGCTTAAAAAGGACATATCCGACTTTCAACTTCTTAATCAATTCGTAAGTGGCAGTAATAGATTTATAGTCATCATCCTGTGAAACAACAATCGCCTTAAGTTTATGCGCCACCTTTACTACATTAACATCTGGCTCACCATCTTTTACGTGTTCCAGAATGTGATCCAATGTATGCTTAGGTTGTTTCCCAAAACTATTGTCCACGTCCAACATTTGAATTCCCTTCGCAAGTCGGATTGGCATGTTTTCATCAAATAAAAAATACATTAAGCGGCCATTGTATGGAATGTAATTGCGTCCCTCACTTTGTCTAATGATATATTGTATAAGTTACTAATAGTCTTGTTTGTTTCACCGCCTAAATGCAGACTATATAAGCTCTTGGTCTTAATGTTAGTTCCGTCCACTACCGGTTGCCCGAATTGATGTTTAGGGTCAACAACAACTTTGGTCTGTTTCCCGAGAGGATAAAATTTTATAGCCATATTATTTTCACCATATGATACATTATGCAAGAATTTCTCCAGTAGATGGAGGGAATCATATTGATGTTTGCCATCTGCCTTAATTAAATTCCCTTCCACCTCAGCCCATATATTCCTAAAATCGGTTCTGATTTTATGGTGAGCGAAAGGATACTTTGTTTTCAATGTTGCGGACAGTCTACTGTGGTATTTTTTAAATTTTTGTGCTGACATCCCGTTTTGGCGACATTGAAAATATATATAAAATTCAATCAAGGAATAGAAGTTAACCGCCTTATTACCCTTGTCTCCAAAGGCATAGCCCTGCCAAAACCCTTTCATTAAACTATATACCTTTTGGTAAGGTAGATTGAGTATACGGGCAACGTCCGGAGTGAGATAAATTCCCTCACCTATCTTGGACTCTTCTTTATCGGTATCTAACAGTTTGGTTGACATGGTATAAGATTTTGAATTTACGAACAAAACGTGTTACTTTGCGTTGCTTTAAAATCTTATTTGAAAATTAATTACTGGGAATAGATTGCCGTCTAATTCCCATTTTTATTCAAAAATACTGAATATTAGTTGTGTTTTGTGAGTTTTAACACGTACTGGACATCGGATTGCCCTTCGGGCACCCCTTCCCGATTTATCAAAGCGAATTGCGCCGCATCACAAAAAAAGAAAACAAGGGCTTTCTCCCGCATCGGGTCTTTCGTAAACGCTCCGCTAAAAACTTACGAAATGGGTTACACAGCCTTAACCGTGTAATATCATATTGAGTTATGATTGTTTATCTTTAATAGACATGCACGAACATGCAAGGCATTGAGTTAGTAAGAATGAAAACCAAGATGTAGAACAAAGTTCACATTTAATGCAGCCGGAGGGATAGTATAATTATTGCAGAAACCAGCATATAAGATAATCGTAATGGACGACTTAAAAGATAGATCAACGGATGAACTGATGGATATGCTTGCCAGGTTTACATTGGAATACACCCGTATGTTTCACCAGGGGGCACCCGGTCAAATACTGGCCCATTATGAATACCTTATCTCCTTTCTCCAATCAGAAATAATCAGGAGGCGTTCTTTACAATTAACTATGAGGGTAGCCTAGTTTTGCCAGGTAATGATTTGTGAGAGCGACGATTGTGGATTTTTCCCTACAATCGAGAAATTAATTCCCCAATCTTTTAGTAAATGAGAATTCGCTAACATTTGAAAGGGTTAGCATAAATTTTGACTATTTGAAAATAAGCTTTTATCGCAGACAGTTAATGATTTTCAAATGGAGGCTTTTAAAAATTTACCCGATTCAATTATTCTGGATATGCTTGCAAAGTATGTAGAAGAATATATTAAAGCCCTTAAGGAAAATGCTTCCGAAATGGAATTAGCAGAAATTGAAAACTACATCGAAATTTATCTTGCCGAAATAAAATATAAGCGAAAAAAAAGAGCATGATGTTTTTTAATTAACGGCCTTACCCCCTTTCATCTTCCAGTTCTCTATACGGGTAAATGCCCTTTTATTCAGCTTTTTCTATTTTACTGAAGAGGTTGTATATTAGAGTATGCGAAAAATATTATTTTTTATATTGCTTTACCCCCTGTTGGCATCTTCGCAATCATTAAGCCCGGGGCGGGTTGCTAAAATAAAATCTGCTACTGTTCATGTATCTATTGAAGGAAGCCGGGAAACCGGCACGGCCTTTTTTATATCGGCCTCCGGCGAATTATTAACCTGCTGGCATGTAATTGAGCCCGCATTACACCGCGACTCGCTGGGTAATGTGGTGAGTATTTCCCCTATCTATATCCAATCGGCCGAAGTTGCAAAAACACAAGTATCCATTCCCGCTGTTTTCTACAAGCAGCTATACATCAGTGCCCGCAGTAATGATTATTGTTTGCTGTCTCCTGTTAAGCCTTTTACCAAACCGGTTATTTTTTTTAATCCCGGCAACCTCAACAAAGTACCCGAAGGACAGGAAGTGTATACCTGCGGTTATCCCAATAGTATGCCGCAGCCTTTTATATCCAAAGGCATACTGTCAACCAAATATATTGACAGCTCTACCTATGTTATAAAGAATGGTGTACAAAAGAAGATCAACCGCGAAGTGGCATTACTGGACCTTACCCTTAATAAAGGGAATGCAGGGGGCCCTATTATTGCATTAGGTGCTACTATTGATGATGATGAAGTAATTGGTATTGCCGATCTGCTGGTAACACCTTTTGGGCAGACCTCCGAAGAGATTCAGGTGATCTCAAATGCAAAGGCTACCACCGCCGATACAGATGATCCCGGTGCGGCAGCCATGGGCATTGTGTTGAGTTCTATGAAACTGGTTTCTTCCGTTATCAATAATTCTACCCATGGTATCAGTGCCTGTTTATCGTTAAACCAGTTTTTAAACGATATCAAGTCATTAAAAAAATAAAATAACTTTCGCAAAGCGGGGAATGGGGAACTCCAGTAAGTAAGAAAAAATTGGTAGCATAAAAAAACCGCGGGCTGAGGGCCCACGGTTTTTTGTATTTTAATATATTTCTAAGATTAATACTTTCCGTGCAATGCATCAAACTCTTTGTATTTAGCATCAAAAGCATCAAAGGCTTTTGCATCTTTACCCCGCATCCTGTCACGTTTGTACGCATACAGGTTAGCCAGGAAATCAACTGATTTATTAAGTACACCTTTTTCTGTATTGTTCCTGCCGGGTTTGTCTTTTAATACTGTGTATGTTTTTTCCAGCCATGTAACAGCCACATCAAGATTTTCTGTCAGGGGTTTTTCAAGAGCTGCATTTGCCTGTTTTATAAGATCCATCTGTGCTTTGAATTTAGCATCTGCAGTGGCTTTTTTCTTTGGGTCTTTTTCCACGACCCTGTCGGCATTGAGTGCCTGCATGGCCCTGATATTTGAGGCAAACATATCATCATACTCGCCATAAATATTGTAATAAATAACCCCAACATTAAATGATGCAATGCCATTTTGCGGGTTTTTGCCAAATGCTTTTTTAAAGGCTTCGGCTGCCTTTAAAGTGTATGAACGCATCTTGGCACTGTCCATATTTTTTTCTTCGTTTTTCGCTTTTACAAACAGGTCGCCAAACTGCAGGTATTTGATCTCGCTTAAGGTTCCGGCAGCATCTTCATTATCATACATTGCTGTTTTCTGGGTCAGGGTAAAATTTTTATCCATGAATTCTATTTCAAATTCTTCCCATGGCTCTTTCGGATACAATTCTTTTCCTATAGCAACATATTTTTTAAATAATTCTTCATTCTTAGTAACCGTATAATGAGCGACTAAAAATTTATAAATGTCTATATAATCTTTCCCGGATACCTTATTGTCAGCCAGTATCCTGTAATATTTAACTGCGTTATCCGGTTTTGTTGCATTCTGATAGGCATAGCCGGCGTATAATACCGATGAGGTATCAAAGGCGAGGCTGGCATTGGTCCATTTATTTTTTATGATCAGGTCTATATAATAAATAGCCGATTCAAATTGTTGGGCTGCATTCTCCCATTTCTTGTCGTTGAATACTTTTATGCCACCATTATAAGAATTCGAATACATGTCAAAATAGCCCTGGGCGCCCTTTTCTTTTACCTGGACAAAAGAAGGATCCATTTCAGCATATTTTTTAAAGGCATCTTCAGCGTCTTTACTTAAAGAAGCGTATTTTTTAGCCAATATCGGATCTTTACTGTTGATTAGTGAAGCATATATGGTTGCTTTCCAAAACCAGCCTTCCGCTTTGGCCTGTGCTTTGGGGTCGGCCATTGCTTTGTCTATCTCTGTTTTTGCATCTTCAAATTTGTTGATCAAATAAGATGTCTTCACTTTTGTAAAATCCTGCGCATGTACCAGTTGAATGGCAGCCACAAGCATGGCAAACAATAAAAGCTTCTTCATAATGGAGGGTTTATTATTGATTTTCAGTTGTTATATCGTTGTTATCTTCTGTTTTAATTTCATTTGTTTCTGGTCCCGGTTCCATACTTTCTTCTGAAGGCGTTATTTCTTCCTCCTGCTCTTCTATTTGTGAAATAGCTGCAATCTCATCCCCTTCATCCAACCGGATCAAAGTAACACCCTGTGTGGCCCTTCCGGCTGCACGGATATCAACAATGCCTGTTCTGATGGTTACGCCTGATTTACAGGTGATGATCAGGTCTTCTTGCTCAGTTACATACAAAATGCCTACCAAACGCCCGGTTTTCTCTGTTACATTAATAGTTTTAACACCTTTACCGCCCCTGTTGGTTATCCGGTACTCGTCTATTGCCGTACGTTTGCCAAAGCCTTTTTCGCTAACCACGAGAATTGTACGACGGGCATCTTCCTTATTTACGCAGATCATTCCTACCACTTCATCGGTATTGTCATCTACTTCAATACCGGCTACACCAATGGCTCCCCTGCCCGTTGGCCGCACTTTTGCTTCTGGGAAACGGATGGCTCGGCCACTTTTCACCGCTAGCATGATCTCTTTGTTGCCATCGGTCATTTCTGCCGATAACAGCTCATCACCTTCATTAATAGTGATCGCGATCACACCATTAGCCCTTGGCCTGCTGAAATCTTCCAGGGATGTTTTTTTGATAATACCCCTCTTCGTACAAAGTACGATGTAATGGTTTTGAACGTATTCCTTATCGTCTAATTTCTTAACGTCAATAATGGTTTTCACCTTATCATCGCCCGGTAACTGGATAAGATTTTGAATGGCCCTGCCCTTACTTTGTTTTTCTCCTTCGGGGATTTCATAAACACGCATCCAGAAACAACGTCCTTTTTCGGTAAAGAACATCATGGTATCGTGTGTTGAAGCTACAAACAGGTGCTCTACATAATCTTCTTCCCTTGTTTTAGAACCCACTGCTCCCCTTCCGCCCCTGCGTTGCTGGCGGTATTCGGTGGCGGAGGTTCTTTTAATATAACCTAAATGTGAGATGGTAATAACCACATCTTCATCTTCTATCAGGTCTTCAATACGCATTTCATCGGCCAGGTATTGGATCTCACTTTTGCGTTCATCGCCGAATTTCTCTTTTACTTCAAGTAATTCTTCTGTGATGAGTGCATAGCGGAGTGGTTCACTGGCCAGTAATTCTTTCAGGTGTTTAATGGTGGCGATCAGTTCATTGAATTCATCAACGATCTTATCACGTTCCATGCCGGTTAAACGCTGTAAGCGCAGTTCCAGTATGGCTTTGGCCTGTTCTTCCGACAAACCGTCTTCCTGTTTGTAGAATTCATTGGCCAGGTCTGAGAAGATATCCTGGTTAAGGTACCATTTTTCTTCGCGGCTTTTTTGTATCAATGCCTGTTTGGCTTCATCGGGTGTACGGCTGGCGCGAATTAAACGGATTACTTCATCCAAATGATCCAACGCTTTTAAATAGCCTTCGAGTATATGTGCCCTGTCCTCTGCCTTGCGTAATTCAAATTTTGCTCTTCTGATTACCACTTCCATTCTGAATTCTATGAATTCGGTGATCAGGTCTTTCAAGTTCATGATACGTGGCCGGCCCTTGCTCAATGCTACGTTATTGATACCGAAACTGGTTTGCAGTTCTGTGTATTTGTACAGTTGATTGATGATCACCTGTGCCACAGCATCGCGTTGTTTCAGTTCAACCACGATACGGGTTCCTTCCTTGTTACTTTCATTGTTTACGCCGGATACGCCTTCGATGGTTTTATCATTTACCAATTGACCGATCCGGTCTGTTAACGTATCCCTGCTCACCTGGTAAGGCACTTCGGTAATCACGATCTGTTCGCGGCCATTGGCCTTCATATCTACATGGCACCTGCCACGTACCACTACCCTGCCACGTCCGGTCATCAATGCCTCTCTCACGCCTTCCATTCCGTAAATGATGCCGCCTGTTGGAAAATCAGGGGCTTTTACATGTGTCATAAGTTCCTCTATGGCGATATCACGGTTACCTATGTAGGCAATACAACCATCTACCACTTCACGAAGGTTATGGGGCATCATATTGGTGGCCATACCTACGGCGATGCCCGATGAGCCATTTACCAATAATTGCGGGATGCGGGTGGGTAATACGGTTGGCTCCTTTAATGAATCATCAAAGTTGAGCTGGAAATCAACCGTATCTTTTTCAATATCATCCAGCATGGCTTCTGCCACCCTGTGTAATCGTGCCTCGGTATAACGCATGGCAGCCGGCGGATCGCCATCCTGGTTACCGAAGTTTCCCTGGCGGTCAACAAGTGTGTAGCGCATAGACCATTCCTGGGCCATCCTTACCAATGTATCATAAATGGATTTATCGCCGTGAGGGTGGTATTTACCCATTACCTCACCCACAATACGGGCTGATTTCTTAAAAGGTTTATTGCTGGCATTGCCCAGTTCGCTCATCGCATACAAAACACGGCGGTGAACGGGTTTAAAACCATCCCTTACATCGGGTAAGGCCCGGCCTACGATCACCGACATTGAATAATCAATGTATGCGGTCTTCATTTGCTCTTCAATATTTACCCGTATAATGCGATCGTTATCGGCTGTTTGTTCAGGTAGCTGGTTCTCTTCCATGTGTGTATTCCCGTGATAAATTTAGGTTCAATGATAGGGTGCAAAACACACCTATTTTCAGGGATGGCGAAGATAGCTTTTTTGAGGGGTAAATAGTACCGAAAACAGTGGTTTTTTGGTAGCTTTTATCCACAGTTGTGGAAGATAAGAGTGAAGCTCTTTTTTGACGTGGAGCGCGGAAACTGACTGTAATTTTAACAGTTTTTATTCTTCGCTTACCTATGCCCGGATTGGCATAGATCATCCTTACTATCTTTAGGCATTAAAATCTCCCGGCACCCATAATTTTGAGCATGAACCCAATGAAACATATCCTTCTTTTTGGCGCCGGTAAATCTGCCACTGTATTAATTGATTATTTAAAAGTAACCGCAACAGAAAAAAACTGGCGGGTTACTATCGTTGATGAGAATCTTGACGCTATTCAATCTAAAGTAGGCCATCATGCGTTGGTAAAAGCTGTGCAGCTATCAATTGAAAATGAAAAAGAAAGACAGGCTTTGATTACAGACGCGGATGTGGTCATCTCTTTGTTACCTGCGGCATTGCATTACCTGGTTGCATTGGATTGCCTTGCGCTGTCAAAACATTTATTAACAGCTTCGTATGTTGATGAAAAGATTCAGGCATTGGCCAATTCTATAAAAGCAGCTGGAATTTTATTTCTCTGTGAGATGGGTTTAGACCCTGGTATTGACCATATGAGTGCCATGCAATTGATTCACCGGATTAAAGATAAGGGGGGCCGCATCAATTCTTTTATATCTCATTGCGGCGGCCTGGTAGCGCCCGAAAGCGATGATAATCCCTGGCATTATAAGATCAGCTGGAACCCGAGGAATGTGGTTTTGGCAGGTAAGGCGGGAGCGGTATATAAAGAAGAGTCGAAAATTAAAAGTCAAAAGTATGAGGAGCTTTTTGGTAATTGTAATGAGGTAAACATTGATGGAGTTGGGCAATTGGCTTATTATCCGAACAGGGATTCATTGGGTTATATTCCTGTCTATCAGTTGGAGGAGGCTGAAACTTTTATGAGAACCACATTACGTTATCCTGATTTTTGTAAAGGCTGGCAGAAGGTAGTTGAACTGGGATTAACAGATGAAACCACCGTACATCAGACAGACAGTTTATCTATCGCTTCTTTTTTTGAATTGCATTTCAGGCAGAAAGGCATCAGCACCGTGTTTACGGATACAAATTTGCAGGAGCAATTTATTTTTTTAGGACTGACTGACGAAACATTGATCAATAAAAGTGCCTGCAGTTCGGCTGAAATACTTCAGTTTATTATAGAACAAAAATGGGCATTACAACCGGCTGATAAGGATATGGTGGTAATGCTTCATGAGATTGCGTATGAAGTAAAAAATAAAAAATCAAAAGTAAAAAGTTCTTTGGTGGTGAAGGGAGAAAACAACTTGCGAACGGCTATGGCTACGACCGTAGGATTGCCATTGGGTATAGCAGCGATTTTACTCTTGGAGGGAAAGATCAATGAAAGCGGTTTACATATCCCGATCATTCCCGGGATTTATGAGCCGGTATTAAAGGCTTTGGAGAAACATGGTATTTTATTTCATGAAACAAACGGGTAAAATTTACTACACCTCTAAGTACCTCTATGCACAAATTTGCACAGAGGAAACATTATTTACCTTTCTTCTTTTCTGTTTTCACTTTTGACTTCTGACTTTTATCTTCTCCTCCTCCCCCTGCATCCATCACCCATTCATAATCCAATTGTCTTTTCTCGAGATTGGCGGATACGACCCGTATCCATACCTTATCACCCATCCGGAAGATGCGGCCGCTTCTTCTGCCCACCAAACTATAATCACCTTCTACCTGGCGGAACTCATCATAATCAGATAAGCCGATAATACTTACCAATCCTTCGCATTTATGCGCAACGGTTTCCACCCAGAAACCAAAACTGGATACCCCGCTTACCACGCCTTCAAATACCTCACCTAAATGATCTTTCAGGAATTCTACCTGTTTGTATTTATTACCGGCACGTTCACATTCCATAGCCGCTCTTTCCCTTTCACTACTGTGCTTGCATTTTTCTTCCATCTTCTTATCGTTGATGGGCTTGTCTTCTATGATGGATTGTAATACCCGGTGCACCAATACATCGGGGTAACGGCGTATGGGTGAAGTAAAATGGCAATAATGTTCAAATGCCAAACCATAGTGGCCAATATTTTCTGTTGTATAAATCGCTTTGGCCATGGTGCGTATACCTAATTGCTCCAATACATGTTGTTCGGGTTTGCCCCTGGCTTCTGCGAGCATACTGTTGAAACTATGTGCAATGGCTTGCGGGGAAGAGATGTCGAATGTATGACCGTGTTTTTTTGCAAAGACTAAAAAAGGTGCGAGTTTTTCTTTATCAGGCTGATCGTGCACCCGGTAAGGGAAAGGCAGGGATTTTTTATTGATCTTGATTTTGGCAACATTTTCTGCCACTGTTCTGTTTGCCAGCAACATGAACTCTTCGATCAACTGGTGGGCCTCTTTACTTTCTTTGACTACTACACTAATGGGCTTTCCTTTTTCATCCAGTTTGAAACGAACTTCCTGTGAAGAAAAATTGATGGCCCCTTTGCTAAAACGTGTTTTGCGTAAGCGCTGCGCGATATCATTCAACAATAAAATTTCTTCCTCATGTTTGCCTTTCTTTGTTTCGATGATTTCCTGCACATCTTCATACGAATACCTGTGATCGGAATGGATGGCTGTTTTTCCCAACCAGTATTGTTTTACTTCTCCCTTGTTGGTCATTTGAAAAATGGCAGAAAAAGTAAATTTATCTTCATGCGGACGGAGTGAGCAGAGTTCATTGGAAATTCTTTCGGGCAACATCGGGTTCACCCGGTCGGGCAGGTAAACGGAAGTAGCCCGTTTATAGGCTTCTTCATCCAGTTCTGTTTCGGGTATTACATAATAACTTACATCTGCAATATGCACACCAATCTCGTACATGCCACTGCTTAATTTTCGTATAGAGATGGCATCATCAAAATCTTTTGCATCAACCGGGTCTATGGTGAAAGTGAGTATGTCGCGGCAATCTTTTCTTTTTTTCAGTTCTTCACTATCCAATACATCGGGGAGCCTGGCGGCTTCTTCCATAACATCTTCGGGAAAAAATAATGGGAACCCTGCCTGTGCCAGCAGTTCTTTCATGGCCGCATCATTCTCATCTTCGGGTAACATAACACTTACGATGGCACCAACGGGTTTTTTATCATCCTTATCCCATTTCACTAATCTTGCCACTACCCTGTCTTTATTTTTGGCGCCGTTCAAATCACTTAGAGGAATAAACAGGTCGGGCATGGGTTTATCCGTATCGGGGATAAAAAAAGCATAGTTGGTAGAGAGTTGCAGATGACCAATAAACTCTGTTTGTTTGCGGGTAACCACTTCTGTGACCTTTCCTTCTTTTTTTCCTGTGCGTAGGTTTTCTTTCACCACTTTTACGCGAACAGTATCTCCGTTGAGTGCGGTCGTAAAATCGCCGGGGCGAACCAGTACATCACCTTCCACATTTTCTACGATCACATAACCCATTCCTGACCTGGTTACTTCCAACCGGCCTTTGAGTGTTACCTGTGCGGTTATCTTGGATTTTGACTTTTGTTTTGATTTCTTCTTGTTCATGATACGGGATTGAAACTAAAGTTCCTGATAAAATCAGTAACCAGTTCATTAAATTGTTCACCTTCCTCAAATAAGAAATAGTGTTTGATGGGCAAAACGTACATAGGCAGTGTTGCCAGCTGTTCACTGAACTTTAGCAGCCGTACCGCATCCTTTTCGGTGGTTAGGATCAGTTTGTCTTTTGCGGTGATTTCTTCAAATTTTGATTTGATCTCATTCAGGTCGTCTATTGAAAAAATATGATGGTCAGAATAATCCTGCTGGTAGTAAGTATGGGTTTTTTCGAGCAGGTATTCTTTTAATGGCTTGGGATTGGCGATACCACAAACCAGCAATACTTCATCCCTCGGGGTGATCAGCCATTCGTCACCGTGGTTAAAAATATGATAAGGTGTGCCGTATTCTATGGTGGTGAAAAATATTTTCTGCACAGCACCAGGGTTCAGGCTTCGGATGGCTTTTTGTTTCATTTCTGCGGAAAGGTCGTACGGGCATTTTGTTACGATAATTATCTGCGCCCTTTTTGCAGAGGCCCATTCATCTCGGAGGTCGCCGGTTGGCAAAAAGAAATCATGCGAATAGAGGTTATTGTATTCAGTTAACAGGATATTCAATCCCGCCCTTACGGTGCGGTGCTGAAAAGCATCATCTAAAATAATGACCTGCAGATTGGGTACGTCCTGTAACAAATGTGGGATACCCACAATCCTTTCTTCGCAGGAGGCCACTGCAATATCGGGGAACTTACTATGGAACTGCATGGGCTCATCACCAATCTCCAGTGCAGTAGTAGATGTGTTTGCCAATGCGTACCCTTTTGTTCTTCTTTTATAACCCCTGCTCAGTGTGCCTACTTTGAACCTGGGTTTCAGCAAGTTGATCAGGTATTCTACCATGGGTGATTTGCCCGTTCCGCCAACTGCCAGGTTACCCACGCAGATCAATGGAAAATTAAATTCGGCGGATTTTAAATAGTTATTATCGAAAAGCCGGTTACGGATAAAAATGATAAAGCCATAGATAACCGCTATCGGTAACAATAAAACACGGAAAGATTTCAGGAATATCGTGTTAAAATTCATAGTTTTTTTGCGGGGTGATACAGTACGTTAAAGGTACATCAAATTGCCCGGTGTCGGTTATTTGATCAACCGGCTCAAAATAAGAGAAGCCTATCTTAACAATATCTTCTCTGCAGTTGGCAAGGTATCGGTCGTAGAATCCTTTTCCATAACCTACCCTATGGCCTTTTATATCGAAAGCAAGTAAAGGTACTAATACCAGATCTACCTTTTGTGGGAGCACCACACACCCTTCTTTGGGCTCGGTTATTCCCCAGGTATTGGTATGATATTCCGTGTGTTCATTAATGGCCAAAGCCGTCATTTGATTTGACGAAGTATCCGTTAACGGGTAGCAAATAACCAGTCCAGGAACCATATGCCTCAGATAGCCTGAAAACAAATGTGTATTTGGTTCGGCCTGGTTACTTAATGGCCAATAGGATAACACTGTTTGTATAGCCGAATAATCGAGTTGCTGAAACTGAAGTAATAGCAGATCATCCAGTTTCAACAGTTCCCTGGAATGAAGTTCAGCACGTTTGGTTTTATATAATTGCCGAAGCATTTGTTTGGTCATGTTATATAGTCAGTTTCTCCTGCAGTGATCTTTGCAAACCTACAGCTTGTGACCGAACAGATGCGCGATCTATCACCGCTAATTTTGGAATTGAGCCGATAGATGGATAGCCGCTCCATTGAACGATTTCGTTTTCATACTGCATATAGTCATCATTAAAAATCCATCCCAACACATCTATCCCATTACTTCTGCAATAAGCGGCGGTGAGTAAGGAATGATTAATACTGCCAAGATAGTTCCTGCTGACAATTATCAGTTTTGCCTGCAATTGAATAATAAGATCAGCCACCATTAACCCGTCTGCCAATGGAACCAATAATCCCCCTGCCCCTTCTATTACCAGCTGCTTTGGTTTTGCTGACTCCATAATCATTGTTGCCGCTTGCAGGATAGCTTTTACCTCAATCGTAACGCCGTCGTTCCTTGCAGCAATATGTGGTGAGGCAGGCGTTTTCAGTTTATACAATTCGGGGTGCACTACCGAATCTGTATTCGTAAGAAGCTCTTTCACAAGTTGTGCATCTGTACCTCCTTCAAACCCCGCCTGGACTGGTTTCCAGTAATCGGCGCCTAAAGATTCTGTGATGATCGCTGCGACAAGGGTTTTGCCAACATCTGTTCCAATGCCTGATATGAATATAGGGCGACACATAAGGTGTTATTAAAGTAAGAATGAACCATTAATTATATTCTCCATATACCTGCGTTTTCTCTGTCCATTGGTGTTGAAAATAAATACCAGATACTTTTTTAACACAGAAAGTTTATTCATTTACAAAGAAAGAAAATAAAGTACTACCATAATTGCGTTCGAAGCTAAACCCCGGAAATTT
Organism: Bacteroidota bacterium; assembly: GCA_025356235.1. Taxonomy (GTDB): domain Bacteria; phylum Bacteroidota; class Bacteroidia; order Chitinophagales; family Chitinophagaceae; genus Sediminibacterium. Next base: position 10,807 of record JANXUL010000123.1, on the reverse strand, counting down.
CTGGTATTGGTTTCGTGGTGTATGTTCCAATACGAAGAAGCCGGCTTTGTTGATTAATTGCCGGGTTACAATGATTTTCGGTAATTCATCGATACTTCCTAATGCATAAGGCGGACCGGCAAATATAAAATCGAATGTTTCTGTGCAGGTATTCAGGTATGCAAATACATCCATCTTAAGTACTTTACAATTTTCGGCACCCAGCATTTCGAGGTTCTTTTTAATGAAGCCGTGCATGGTATTGTCTTTCTCAATAATGGTGAGATCGGCAGCACCCCTCGATGCGAGTTCATAACTGATGCAGCCTGTGCCACCAAAGAGGTCAAGTATTTTGATCCCTTCAAAGTTCATGCGGTTTTGCAGGATATTGAACAGACCTTCTTTTGCTATATCTGTGGTGGGCCTGGTATGGGGCATGTTTGTGGGCGGACTGATCCTTCTTCCTCCCCATTTACCTGAAATGATCCTCATACAGCCAGTTTATAAAAAGGGGTAAAATAGTGCGCAGGATAACCGGCCATGGCCGAAGCAAATACGCCTTCTACCTGAATGGTATCAAATGAAATGCGGCCAAACAATTTTACAAATTGCTGGTGCAGGGAAGATCCGGGGTCATACATACCGCTTACCTCAAGGTTGGAATGGTCATTGTTGATACCATATTGCTTAATCAGGCTAAGCACATAATACAGCACATCATTATCTGTTTGGTATTGGAATGACTGTATCAGTTGTAGTTTTTTATCCTTTACCAAAACGAGGATGAAATGATGACTGTAGAACTGTATCTTAAGAAAATGATTATCGAGCTGATCCCTGTGTAAAATATCATCCAATATCCTGGAATAGGTATGATGGGGTTTGTATAATAAAAAATGGCGGCCCACCAATTCATGAATAGATTTTCTTACCCTGTATGCATTTACCATATTTGACCCAGGCAGGATATTGTCGTATTTTATTTCATGCCGGCTGGTTTCTCCATATATTAATGACAGATAATCCTCAGCAGCGGTTGCGCTGAATTTTTCTTCAGGCATGATGATGGCTTCTTCAAAATTATAAAAGCAAAGTGTATCGCGAAAAAGCCTGTTTAGTATTTGTGAGGCGGCTTTAACTTCATAAAAAATATCACTCCAGTCGCTACTATCTTTTTCTATCCCGAACACTTCCAGTTCTTCTACTTTTTGTGATTCCATGTTTTTTATCATACAGGCTACCTGGCTGTTACCGATCTCGATAATGAGTTGATGGTTACCGGTGGTATCCTGTGCATCGTTATAAATACCAATTATCTTTTGTGCCATGGGTTTCAATTGCCATGCAATGATATAAAAAAAGAACGGGCTATTGAAAGCGATGTGGGGAAACAGCAAAATAGTAGCTTTGTAACACATTATGAGCAGTATTTCCTCCGGCATAAACCTCAAGGTCAATATCAGTAATAAGCAGATACTTGGTATTGCCCTGCCCATAACGGCTGCCATTATTGTTCCGCAGATCAATTTTATCACTAATAATATTTTCCTGGGCGGCCTCGGGCAACGTGCATTGGCTTTGGCCGGGATTACCGGTGTTTATTACCTCATTTTTGCAGTAGCCGGCCATGGATTGAATAATGGGTTACAGGCATTGATCTCGCGGCGTGCCGGTGAGAACAGGATTGATGCGATTGGTAACCTTTTTTCGCAAGGTATCCGCATAGCGATTGTATTTGCCGTTTTGGGTATTCTGCTTACCTGGTTTGTGGCTCCCCGCGTATTGGGATGGTCGCTGCATGATGCTGAGAGCGTTCGTGTTTGCGTAAACTTTCTGAACATCCGTATTCTCGGGTTGCCATTTTTGTATGTGTACCAGATGCGCAATGCTTTACTGGTAGGTACTAACCAAAGTAAATACCTTATTATAGGAACAGCTACTGAAGCAATTACCAATGTTTTTTTTGATTACGCTTTAATCTATGGCAAGTTTGGCATGCCAAACCTGGGTTTTAATGGTGCGGCATATGCGTCTATCATTTCTGAGTTTTGTGGACTGGCGGTGATCTTCGCCGTTATCCGGCTGAATGGGTTAACCAAACAATTGCATTTATTCAAGAACTGGGCCTATGATGCTGCCAATATAAGACTGATCCTGCAACAATCTTATCCTTTGATCCTGCAACATACCATCAGCATTATGAGCTGGGAATTTTTTTATATTTTGATTGAGCACCACGGAGAAAGAGACCTTGCTGTTTCTAATACCATGCGGAATATTTTTGGATTCTTTGGTTGCTTTACCTGGGCTTTTGCGGCTACGGCGAATACGATGGTGAGTAATGTGATTGGACAGGGGCTGCAGCATAAGGTTGTGGAGCTGATTAACAAGATCATGTACTGGAGTGTAGGATTTGCTTTACTGGTTTGCCTTTTCCTTAATATTTTTCCGCATTTATTCCTCTCAATTTATGGGCAGGGGGAAGATTTTATCCAGTCGGCCATCCCTGTCCTCCGTGTAGTATCCACCGCATTGGTGTTGATGTCGGTTTCGGTGGTATGGATGAATGCAGTTACGGGCACAGGCAATTCGAAAATGAACCTGGTATCTGAAGTAGCGGCTATTAGTTTTTACTGTGCCTATGTTTATATCGTTTTGGAAAGAATGAAATTACCCATTGCCTGGGGCTGGGCCAGCGAATGGATATATTGGACAACTATATTAATTCCTTCGTTCTGGTATATTAAGAGCGGCAGGTGGAAGAAAAAGACAATATAGATATCGCTGTTCTTACTACCCTTTTAATTTTGCAACCAGGTCAATATACTGCTGCATGGCATCTTCTTTTGAAACACCGTTCAACTTCGCCCATGCTTCATGTTTGAATTTGGCTACAAAATCAAATGCATTAGCTGGGCCTGATTCAGTTGTATCTCCTTCAGTTGCCTGTTTGTATAGTGAATACAATTTCAGTAAGGTTTCATTATCTGGTTTATCAGTCAGTGTTTTACTGTTGGCGGCAGCCTGTTCGAATTGTTGTTGTAATTCCATAATTTTTATTTGTGTCGGAACGCTAAAGCGGCCTGAACCGTTATTGCATTGATTCTAATAATTTATTTCCTTCTGCCTTTAAAGCTACATCATCTGTTGTTCTGGTAGGCAATTTTACCAGCCTGTTTAATACTTCTATGGCTTTGGCGGGTTGGTGATTGTCTTTATATGCTTTTGCGAGGTCTAAAAAATTGGTGACAAAATACGGTTCAAATGTTTTACATTTTTCCATGTGACTAATGGCAGAATCCATATCACCTCCCGGTAATCCGCCATACAGCAATTTAACCGCTATTTTTTTGATGCCTGATAAGTTCACCATTTCATAATGCCATTTACCCAGCGTGTAATTTGCTTTGGCATGATTGGTATTGATGCTCAAAGATTTTTCAGCATATTTCTTTGCATCCTTAACGAATGCAACAATTTTTTTATTCTCAGTTTCTACATCAGTCATTTTACCTGAGGCCATGGCCATGGCATAATTTGCATCGGCATTATTACTGTCGGCAATAATTGCCCGCTTGGCGAAAGAGAGGGAACTTTCAATATAAAGACGTTTACTGTTTTTATCTGCCTGGCGGTTACTGAGAGAGCTATTCAATTCTGCTGCTTTTACCAAAGCTTTTATGCTGCCAGGCTCTAATCCCAGTATTTGTTTATACTTTTCTAAAGCCTCCGGTTCTTTTTGCTGCTTCTCATAATTGTCTGCCTCCTTGAATAACACACCAATGTCTTGCGACTGGACAGTCAGTGCCATAAAAACCAGGAGGATAGAAAAAAATAATTTCATAAGCTTACAATTCTTTAACACTATTTCTTTTTAAGTCGAAGCTTACCCCTACACTGCCATTAAGTTGTGAAACCGGCGGGTATAATTTCCGGATGGATATAAACACTGTTTCTGCTAAGGAAAACTGTGCCAGAATTTGCTGGGCTATTTCGGTAGCCAATGTTTCTAATAAAGAGGTGGGTACTGCCATTCTTTTCTTTACCAATTCATATACGGCTATATAATCTACCGTATCTTCCAAATGCTTCACAGGTAAACGCTGCGGAGAATGTTTAATGGTAATATTCAGCTCAAACTCATTACCTAACAGCTTCTCTTCTTCATAAATACCATGGTGAGCGAAGATGATGATGTTGTGTAGATGGATAGAAAGCATGTGAGCTGGTTTGGTGTTTGGAGTATGTAGTTATGATTCTTTTGGTAAGAACTCCAAACGGTTTTTACGCAAGTCCTTTCGCACTTAAATACCTCTCCGCATCCAGTGCTGCCATACAACCACTGCCGGCTGCGGTTACGGCCTGGCGGTAGGTTTTATCCTGAACATCGCCAGCGGCAAAAACACCTTCTATATTGGTTTTGGATGTGCCGGGTATGGTTTGTATATAACCGGTCTCATCCATGGTCAACCAGTCTTTGAAAATATCGCTGTTTGGTTGGTGGCCAATCGCTACAAAGAAACCACTGATGGGTATTTCCTGCGTTTCCTGTGTTAGGCTATTTTTAATGCGAACGGCTTCTACTTTTTTCTCTCCTAAAATTTCATCGGTATCCGTATTCCAGTACACTTTTATATTGGGTGTATTCACTACCCTGTCCTGCATCACTTTACTGGCCCGCATTTTATCCTTACGAATGAACATGTGTACGGTGGTACATAATTTCGATAAGTACAAGGCTTCTTCAGCAGCCGTATCACCTGCACCCACAATGGCTACTTCTTTTCCACGGAAGAAAAAACCGTCGCAAACGGCGCAAGCACTCACACCAAAACCATTCAGCCGTTCTTCGCTGGGTATGCCTAACCATTTGGCTGAGGCACCGGTACAGATGATGACTGAATCTGCTTCGATCAATTTTGCTTCATCAATCCATACTTTATAGGGTTGTTGCGAGAAATCCACTTTAGTGGCTAATCCATAGCGCACATCTGCGCCCATTCTGACTGCCTGTTTTTCAAAATGGATCATCATTTCCGGGCCCTGTATGCCGTCTGGGTAGCCAGGATAATTCTCTACTTCTGTAGTAATGGTTAATTGCCCACCCGGCTGTATACCCTGGTACAATAACGGTTTCATATTAGCTCTTGCCGCATAAATGGCTGCGGTGTATCCCGCCGGGCCTGAACCAATGATTAATACATGTACTTTTTCTGTAGCCTCATTTGCCATACTGACTTTTTAATATTTTAGACGAACAAAAGTATCATTCCCTTGCAGTTATCACCTGTGGGTTTTTACACAAATTTTAGTTATTTGGGGATAATCAGGCTGATATATTGAGCCGAATAACCGCAAAACGATCCTAACCCCCCATTACTGATATTTCCCAGCACTTTGCCCGGAGAAGAAAATGGGTTACCTACCGATTGATAAGTAAATTCCCATGTTCGCCAGAAATCATAACTGGGTTTGTCAATATTACAAAACTTTACTGTCAGGGTATCGCCCCTCCTGAAATAGCCATGTTCATCCCTTCTCTGTACTTCATTTTTTGAAACGCCCTGGTCAACTTGGATATCATAGGTCTTTCCATCAATGATCTGGTCATCATATACACTATTATAACCCGGATAAAAATTCTCCCTGTTCACTTTGGTAAAATAACGGATATAATTACCGTAACCAGGCGGATCGGTTACCCTCGACATTAATATCGCTTTGGTGGTATCGGGATTATTCGGTGCTTTCTTCCACCAAACCGAATCTATCTTTTTTGCCAACACCGGGATAGTGGTTGATGAAGTATATACCTGCCCGGCTGTTTCAATAGACAAAGTATATTTTTTTCCGGCTGCTCCAACCAATGCATTCGCAGGGGTGGTCTGGTTGGTACTGTAATAATAAAATTTATTGCCAGCAGATAGCGTCATAGTAAATTCTGTAAGTGTGTATACCCTGCTCCCATCATCAATGGTTACCTTGGCGCCGTGCACATAGGAGTTAGTAAGCTTGGCGGTATCAATTTCTGAAAAATAATCCAGTGAATTAGATAGGGCTACAATCGGTGCCTGGTTGGTTTCTATTTGAGCTTCCACCACTAATTTAGGGACCTGTTTGTCGGGCTGAAGATTAAGTGTTTTTTCACACCCCATCAGCATACAAACCCATAGAAAAACAACCAAACCTTTTTTCATTCTGCAAAATTATATTGATATAACAAGTAAACTCTATAAATGTTACTGATCCTCCTTTTATTAAGCCGGTGAAAACTAAAATAAAACCCCTCTGTTTTTTTTGCAGAGGGGCTTTATTGTATAATGAGGTAAATAGTTTACCCCAAATAAGCTTTCAATGCATTGCTGTAACGGGCTTTTTGTAAACGTTTGATAGCCCTTTCTTTAATTTGTCGGATACGTTCTTTGGTCAGATCATACTTCATACCGATCTGCTCAATCGTTACACCGTTTTCTCCATCCAGTCCGAAATACGCATTAACGATCTCTGCTTCACGCGGGCTGAGTGATTTCAGTACCCTGCGAATCTCTTCTCGCAATGAGTCTTTCATTACATCTTCATCGGTATCATCGCTACCTTCGAGCAAATCGCCCATGGCAACATCTTCTGCCTCATGAACAGGGGCATCCAATGATGTGTGACGGGTATTGCTCTGGAAGATATTGTTGATCTCCGTTTCGCTCATTTCAAGTATCTCAGCCAATTCTTCAGTAGAAGGCTCACGCTCATGTTCCTGTTCAAAGGCCATGTACGCTTTATTGGCTTTGTTGTAAGTGCCGATTTTATTTTGAGGCAGGCGGACCAATCTGCCCTGCTCTGCCAACGCCTGTAAAATGGACTGGCGAATCCACCAAACAGCGTATGAAATGAATTTGAAACCCTTTGTTTCATCGAAACGCTGGGCTGCTTTTATCAAACCGAGGTTACCCTCGTTGATAAGGTCACTCAATGAAAGACCCTGGTGTTGGTACTGTTTAGCTACGGAAACCACGAAACGTAAGTTTGCCTGTACTAATTTGTCAAGAGCTCTTTGGTCACCCATCTTGATCCGTTGTGCCAATGTAGTTTCCTCCTCGGGAGTGATCATCGGAATCTTAGAGATTTCCTGCAGATACTTTTCTACGGCTTGCGAATCACGGTTGGTAATCTGTGTAGCGATTTTGAGCTGCCTCATGATGTGTTATTACGTATTTAATATAAACGACTAAAAGACCTCAATTGTTTTATAAACGCTGTAAAGCAAATCGTTATTTTTTTGAATGGCTCTCTTTAGAAGCCTGCAAAGGTACGTTGCAACATCGAGTTTTGCCAGCTTTTGTGGAAAAACTTAAGTAAATGGGCAAAAAAATGGGTTGTAATTGGCTGTGTCTGAATAAATAATGCGGTGCAGGAAACGAATTAAACTTTGGTTTCCATTTATCTTCGCTGTTTATGATAGACTTCAGATCTGATACTGTTACCCGCCCTACCCCCGCCATGTTGGAAGCGATGATGCAAGCACCTGTTGGGGATGATGTTTTTGGCGAAGACCCTTCTATTAACCAGCTGGAAGCCATTAGTGCCGGGCTTTTTGGTATGGAAGCGGCTATCTTTTGTCCGAGCGGCACCATGACTAACCAGATTGCCATCAAATGCCATACCCAGCCGGGTGATGAGGTTATCTGTGAACGGTTATCACATGTTTATCAATACGAGGGAGGTGGAATTGCCTTTAATTCAGGGGCTTCTGTACGATTAGTGGATGGCAACCGCGGGAGGATTACTGCTGCCCAGGTTGAGGAATCGATTAACCCAGACGATGTTCATAAGCCTGCTTCAACGTTGGTTTCTCTTGAAAACACAGCCAACAGAGGTGGTGGAAGTTGTTATAATTTTACTGATATACAAGCTATTAAAGAGGTGTGCCTTCAAAATAAGTTAAAGCTGCACCTGGATGGGGCACGGTTGTTTAATGCTTTAGTAGCAAAGAATGAAACCTGCCGGCAATATGGGGAAGTATTCGATACTATTTCTATCTGCCTGAGTAAGGGCCTCGGAACCCCGGTTGGAAGCGTTTTAATTGGGCCAAAGGAATTGATTAAAAAAGCGAGGCGTATCCGTAAAATATTTGGTGGGGGGATGCGACAGGCTGGATTTATGGCTGCTGCAGGCATATATGCGCTTGAACATAATGTGGCAAGATTGGCCGATGACCATCGCCATGCACAGGAGATAGCAACAGCTTTGCAGGAAAAAGATTTTGTGGGTGAGATATTGCCTGTTGAAACCAATATCATCATTTTTGAAGTGAAGGGGCGTTTTACAGCGCGCGACCTGGCGGCCAAAATGAAGGAACTGGGCATTTTCGTGATAGCGATTTCTCCTAAACAGGTAAGAATTGTTGTTCATTTAGATATTAGCCCTGAAAATGTTCAACAAACAATTAAGGTGATTCAATCATTATAGACAGGCCATTTACAAAGAGAAAAAATACAATCAGCAAAAGATATGTTACCCAGAATTAATCCAACGAATACACAAGCCTGGTTTTTATTAAAAAAGCACCATGAAGAAGAAATGAGCCGCAGGCATATGCGCGATCTTTTTTCGGCTGACCCCGAACGGTTTCAAAAATTCTCCCTTTGTTTAGAGGATATTATTTTTGACTATTCTAAAAATATCATCAATCAAAAAACATTGCAATTACTTCTGCAACTGGCGGAGGATTGCCAGTTGAAAGATGCGATACATGATATGTTTGCCGGTATCAAGATCAATGAAACGGAACAGCGTTCGGTATTGCATACGGCACTGCGGAATTTTTCAGACACCGCTATTTTAGTGGAAGGGAAAGACATCATGCCGCGGATAAAAAAAGTACAGAACCAGATGAAAGGTTTCTGTGAGCAGGTGCATAGTGGCAAATGGAAAGGGTACACGGGTAAAAAAATAAAATACATTGTGAATATAGGTATCGGTGGCAGTGACCTTGGGCCCTATATGGTTACTGAAGCACTCCGCCCCTATTGGAAAAAAGGCATCGAAACTTTTTTTGTGAGCAATGTTGACGGGACACATATTGCCGAAACATTAAAAAAAGTAAACCCCGAAGAAACCCTTTTCCTTGTAGCATCTAAAACATTCACTACCCAGGAAACCATGACCAATGCACATACGGCAAGGGAATGGTTTTTAGCCGCTGCCCACGACGAATTAAATATTGCCAAACATTTTGCCGCATTGAGTACAAATGAAAAAGAAGTAACCGCTTTTGGTATTGACAAGGCCAATATGTTTGAATTCTGGGATTGGGTTGGCGGCCGATATTCTTTATGGAGTGCTATTGGCTTATCCATCGCATTAACGATTGGGTATGATAATTTCGAATGGTTACTCAAAGGGGCCCATACGGTTGACGAACATTTCAGGAAAGAAAAGTTTGATAAGAACATACCGGTATTAATGGCATTGATCGGTATCTGGTACACGAATTTTTTTGGCGCACAAAGTGAGGCCATCCTGCCTTACGACCAATACATGCACCGGTTTGCAGCGTATTTCCAACAAGGAAATATGGAAAGCAATGGTAAAAGTATAGACAGGAGTGGCAACCCAGTTAATTACACAACCGGCCCTGTAATCTGGGGAGAGCCCGGCACCAATGGCCAGCATGCATTTTATCAATTGATACACCAAGGCACTTTAATGATCCCCTGCGATTTTATTGCGCCTGCGATTAGTCATAATGCCATTGGCGACCACCATGTGAAATTACTCTCTAATTTTTTCGCGCAAACGGAAGCTTTAATGAATGGGAAAACAGAAAACGGTGTTAAAGTGGAATTGATGAAAGCCAATAAGAAAGAAGATGAAATAAAAAGGCTCGCACCATTCAAAATATTTGATGGAAATAAACCGAGTAATTCTATACTGATAAAAGAAATTACACCCTATTCACTGGGCAGTATGATTGCTTTGTATGAGCATAAAATATTTGTACAGGGGGTGATCTGGAATATCTTCAGTTTTGATCAATGGGGTGTTGAACTGGGTAAGCAACTGGCTAACCAGATTTTACCCGAATTGATAGATGAAGAAGCAGTTGCTTCCCATGATTCGTCTACCAATGGATTGATTAATGCGTTTAAGAAATTCAGAAAAAATTAATGCGGAGAAAAAATGAGCCGCGGATTATTATACCAATCTGCAGCTTTCCCACAAAATCATTTAAATGGAAGGGATTATAATACGGCCTATTGAACACGGCGATAATGCTGCTATGGCAGCTATCATCCGCCGGTCGCTGGAAGAATTTGGCGCCAACCGGCCCGGCACGGTTTATTTTGATGATTCGACTGATCATTTATTTGAACTGTTCGAATCAACGAAAGAGAGCCGTTATTTTATCGCTGAAAAAAGTGGCCAACTAATTGGCGGAGCAGGTATATTTCCTACAGATGGCTTACCTTCTGATACCTGTGAACTGGTAAAAATGTATCTCTCAGCAGAAGCAAGAGGAATGGGATTAGGCAGAAATATGATACACCGTTGCCTGGAAGTTGCTGCGGAATTGGGTTTTAAACAGGTATATCTGGAAACCATGCCTGAATTAAAAAAAGCAGTCAGTGTATATGAGAAATTCGGTTTTAAATTTCTGAGCGCTCCCATGGGTAATTCGGGTCATAATGGATGTGATATATGGATGTTGAAGAAGATATCGGCTATGATGTACCCCAAAAATGGGTCAGGTGTTTAAGAATGATTTTTTCATCTTAAATTACCGTACATGATAAAGAAAAGCAGACGTAAATTCGGATCAGATTTCAAAGCA
>JANXUL010000119.1 GCA_025356235.1 Bacteroidota bacterium | reverse complement strand
CTGGCCATGTTAGAAGTAGATGGCAATATCAGTGTGATCAGTAACGATTTTAACAATAAAACAATCGTCACCCATCCCAAAAGGCATAAACTGAAAGGTAGGTTGATTCAGAATTAGTGGGATAGTAAAGGGTGAGTAGTGAGTTATCAGCCGGGTATATAGTATTACTCATAACTTACTACTCACAATTCACCACTCAAATAAGATCAATTTGCCAGTATCTCATACTTGCTCTTTGGGCGTATAGCGTCGAGCCACTTGAAACTGCGTAATTTCAGGTCTTCATGGTTTACCTGACGCATGGGGAAGCTGGTTCCATCCAGGTTACTGCGGAAGGTAACTCTTGTTGGTTGGCTGTCATCAAATAATACTTCAATAATATCTGCATTGGATTTATTAACGCCAATAAATTTTTTCTGGTCATCCTGTCCGTAATAAACATTCTCCGCATTTCCCCTGGCTTTTAAAAAACTGATCTTGCCGTCATTAAATAAAGCGTTAATCGTTCTGCCCTTTACCTGGTTAAAATAACCGGAACTGTCAACCTTACTGATGGCCATGGCATTTTCAAAAACATATAAACGTTCCGGTTTTTTGTTTTTGATATAGAGATAAATGGTATCACCCGTAATCTGGTTTTCCTTCGCCCATACCACGGGACTTTTGAATAAACGGAATACTGAATCTTGTAATGAGTAAAACAGGCTGTCACCTGTAGCCTGTAATGAATCAGAAAATATCTTTACATGATAATAAGCCTCAAAGAACTTGTTGCTACTGCTATCAGGTTTGTTTTTTTGAATAAGTGAATCTGTTTTTGCACTGTCACGAATATTGGGTACGAAACGGGTTTTCATAAGGTCGGATAACCTGGCTGTATACAAAGTGTCTGCCGATACAAAAATAGAATCCCGTCCCTGCTTGATAAGGAGGATGGGTTTTTGGGTAGCCAGTAGTATGTCTTTCTTCCTGTCAGTTTTGATATTGTTCGCAATCATATCAAAACCCTGAGCCGTATCTTTTCCCCGGTATACCGCATTACCCCTAAACTCACTCAGCTTGGTAGAATCATCTATTGCCATATCATCAGCAGTAAATGTGTAGGTGCTGTCGTCAATCACCGATCGTTTATAGAGGATACCGCGTTTATTTTTAAGATCATAATATCCTTCCCTTGTTTTGATAACCAACCTTCCTGTATCAGAGATGGTAGTGGGAGAGGTGAACGTTGCAATTTCAGTAGAAGAATTGTATTGCAAAGTATCAGTAACAATTTTATAAGCAGGATCAATCAACACCACTTTTCGTTTAAAGAAAATATCTTTGGTATCTCCATAGTAATAACCTTCTTTACTGGTTAATACGGTTTTTTTATTTTTCACTTTGCCCCCATTCAGGTAGGTACCTATCTTTAGCGTTACGTCATATTCCAGTTCTTCCGTGGTTAATTCGCCATTACCATCAGTCAACTTTACTTTTTTCTTTAAAAACGCTTTCTTTTCCCGGCCGAGGTATTTCAAATATTGGGCGTAAGTATGTACACTGTCGGCATCATTAATATGGATATTGCCGAAAGCTTCCAATGTATTATCTACCTGGTTGATAATCATACTGTCGGCAGAAAAAATAGTTTTTTCCTGCTTCACCCTGGGTTGAGATTCTCCTTCACCTGCCAATGAAGTATAATCATGCAACGAATCTATTTTCAGGAAATTTAAACGCCCTGCCCGAAGGATGTCTAATTTTTTCCCTTCCGGTTTAGCGGAATCAGCCGCAGGCCTTTGTGCAATAGCTGACTGGACAATAATCAATACAATAAAGAAGAATATAATTTTTTTTGCCAGCATTAGGGTTGCTTCTGGGTAGAGTCATTAAGCGGTGCCAGTAATGGGCCACTCTTATCTTTTTTACCAAAGACTGAAATATTCACGTAGCGTTTCGGATGTACCCGCAGATCATCCATTAATATATTTGCACTACGAACAGTATTGGTCAGGTTATTGTACAAGGTTTTATCATTCATTAATTTACCCAGTGTACCATCCTGTGAGCCTACTTTTTCAATAATGCTGTTCAGGTTGGCAATGGTTGTTTTCAGTTTATCAACGGTTCCTGTTAAATCGGCCCTGACAAAATTATCGGTAGTTTTTTCTACATTGCTCAGCACCCTGGTTACTTTCTCATTATTATCAGAAAGGTTCTTCGTAAAACTGGCTACATGGTTCATGGATTGGGTGATAGCTCCACTCTGCTCATTCATCATCGATTGTATGGAAGCTGATGATACCACCAGGCTGGCCGTGGTTTTATTCATGTTGGCTATCACCTGCTGCAGGTTGTTCTTGGTATTTGGATCGAAAATCGTATTGATGTTTTTCAGTACACTATCCAATGTGTGTACTGTTTCTTTAATCTGGTCGCCCACTGGCCCCAGCTTATTCATTACATCGCCTAATAAACCAGTAGAAGAAGCTGTTAACAGTGTATCACCTGTTTTCAGGTATTGCCGGGCATCGCCTAAAGCAATCATAATACTTGGCGCACCCAGGGGGTTGTCTTTTATCCTGGCAACTGAATTAACAGCTATATTGTAATTATCTTTTAATTTAATGGCAACTAGAATAGAAGAAAGGTTCTTATCCGAATTCTCAATATCAAACACAGACCCTACCTGGAAACCATTTATAAAAACAGGATTTGATACCATGATACCCTTCGTATCGGCATAACGGGCATAAACGATATTGCCGGTTTTGAATAAGGTTTTGCCTTTCAGAAAGTTAAATCCAAGGATTAATAGCGTGATGGCGATGGCGGTTAATGCTCCCACCTTCGTTTCGTTCGATATCTTCATATGTCACAAAACTAAGGTTTCTTCCCGTGAAAGACATGACTCTTAGCTGTTAAAATGGGGTGTTATTATTTGCCAGCCGAACCGGATAACTGTTTTTCAAGGGAATATTTGTACCGCTTAAGTGATCTTACCAGCACTTCACAGATTTCCTTTTGCCCGTCTTCGCCGTTTAAATAAGCTTCTTCTTCGGGGTTGGAAATAAAACCGGTTTCCACCAATACGGCGGGCATTGCCACGGCCTGTAATACCCAAATCCCTTTCTGCCGCTGCTTGGCTTCACGACTTATTCGGCCTACTTTCTGAAATTCCTCTTCAATGGTTAACGCAAGGTTGGCACTCCTGTTAAAATAACTTTGGGTTTTCATATTGATGATCATCATCTTAGCAGGGTCTGTAGGATTAAAATCTTTAAGCTCCTTGGCAGATACACTGTCAAGGTACAAATCCTCATTTTCACTTAATGCGGCTTTGGCAGCATTGCTTTTATCAACCCCATAAATAAAAGTTTCTGTTCCTTTGGCTGTATTAGGGGTCGTCCAGGTTCTATAATCTTTCACTTTAACGGTGTAAGCTTTTCTTTTTTTACCCTTGCCTTTATAGTGGGTTTCTTCTTTATAACCAATGAATTCTTTATGCCGCATGGGGCCGCCGCCTTCGTTCACGTGAATACACACAAACAAATCACCCTTAGCCTGGTTGGCTATTTGTGCTTTTCTGGTTACCGGATCAAAAACATCGGTTCTGCGGGTCATATCAATCTGTACATCCGGCATTTGTTCTTTCAGCATAGCTTCCAGCTTGAGGGCAATGGCCAGAGTGATGTCTTTTTCTTTTGAGTATTGGCCCGATGCACCTGCATCACTGCCGCCGTGTCCGGCATCAATTACAATCTTCCGTAAAGCCTGTTTTTGTATAGGGTTGCGCGGCTTACCGGTATAAGACGAAAAAAGTATTAAACCAAAGCTTAACAAAAACAAAGCAGCATATCTTCCTCTCATCATATCATTTCGTTAAAGGATTTAATCCGGAATAGCATTTACACACCTAAGACCTTATTTTTGCCTTTGTGAATATGCGTAAACTCTACAAAATTAACGTAAAAACACCCCTGGCTATTATTGTTGCGGCATTTTTGCTCATATTAACGTTTTGTGTGCAGGCGGCACAAAACAGTAATCAGGGTTTTATGCCTTTCTTAACCAATAGGGATACGACTCCTTCAAAGCTGCAGAAAGATTCATTTCCGAATATTCTAAAAAAGAATCTGCAGAACGATACTTCTGAAAAAAAAGCAGGGGCAGATTCCCTCATTTTTATTGATAGTTTAAAAATATCCAAAGATTCTATTGATGTACCGATTAAATACCATGCGGATGATTCAGGAGTCTTGATTATGTCAACCCGTGATTTTTTCTTATACGGGAAAGCCAAAGTAGATTATAAGGAACTCAAATTAGAAGCGAATACCATTCATTTAGACCAACATACACAAACGATAAAAGCTTACGGGGCACTCGACTCAACAGGTAACCCCATGAGTAAGCCACAGTTTACAGAAGGTGAAATGAAAACAGTAAGTGATACCATTGCTTACAACCTTAAAACCGGAAAGGGCCTGATACAAAATACTTTTTTCCAGGAAGGGGAGATATTTATGAATGCCCGGTACTTAAAAAAAGTAAGTGCAGATGAAGTGTTTGCTCGTCAGGCAAGGTTTACCACCTGTAACCTGGATACACCACACTTTGCTTTCCGTGCCAACCGGATGAAAATTATCAATAACAAATTAGGTATTACTGGCAGGGTTTACCCGGAGATTGAATCGGTGCCCATACCTATGATCTTTCTTCCCTTCGGAATATTCCCATTAAACAGGGCCCGGCATTCTGGTGTGCTGTTGCCAGCATTTACGGCCAGTGAAGATTTTGGGTTGGGATTAGAAGGCCTGGGCTATTATAAAGTGATTAATGAATATGTTGATGTTACTACCAGGGCCAACCTTTATTCGTATGGTGGATGGAGCCTTAACTTTAATTCAAAATATTTACGCCGGTATAAATTTACCGGAAATGTGAACCTCTCTTTTCAAAATACCAAGGCACTTAACAGAAATAGTTTATCGAAAGAGGAATTCAACAATTCAAAATCGTTCATGCTTAACTGGAGCCATAGCCGCGATAACCGTGCGAGGCCTGGAACCAATTTTTCTGCTAACGTGAATTTTGGCAGCACCAAATTTAACCAGACCCTGCTCAACAATCCTTTCCAGAATTACCAGAATCAGTTAAGTTCTTCTATCAATTACAGTAAAGACTGGCGGGGTAAATACAATCTCTCCCTTAACCTTAACCACAACCAGAACAGTACTACACGCCTGGTTAATATGAGCCTGCCCAATGCGAGTTTTAACGTGGTTACCTTATATCCTTTCCAGCCAAAAGATCAGGTGGGCACGGGTAAATGGTACGAAAAAATTGGGGTTGGATATAGCGGTAATTTTCAAAACCAGTTATCGTTTTATGATACTGCTTTTAACCTCCGCAGGTTACTGGATACAGTACAATGGGGTGCGGTACATAATATCCCGATTACTTTGTCATTACCCGCATTGGGCCCCATTACAGTTTCTCCGAGTGTTTCGTATGAGGAACGTTGGTATGGACAAAGAATTTTCCGCACTTGGAACGATGCCAAATCAAAAGTAGATACCACTATACAAAAAGGCTTTTATACGGCCAGGCAAATGAGTTTTGGGGTAGGTATCAATACCCGTATTTTCGGAACCTATACGTTTTCTAAAAACAGCAATATACAAGCTATCCGGCATGAGATTCGTCCTACTATCTCCATCAATTATAAACCTGATTTTGCCTCTAAATATTACTACAATACCAAAGTTGACACCAGTGGAAGGGTGCTTAGGTTCTCACAATTTGATGGCGGCGTTATCGGCTCATTTTCTGAAGGGACTTTTGGTGGTATCGGGTTTGGTATAGACAACCTGCTGGAGATGAAGGTGAAAGACAAGAGCGACTCTACAGGAAAATCTACCAAGAAGGTAAAATTGATTGATGGTTTTGGTTTTAACTCATCATACAATTTATTGGCGGATAGTTTTGCACTGGGCAGTTTTTCTTTTTATGCACGAAGTACGCTGTTCGACAAGATCAATATCACTGCAGGTGCCAACCTCGATCCGTATGATGTGGACAGTAAGGGTTACCGGTTAAAAAATATCCTTTGGGATCCGCGCCGTTTTAAATTCGGAAGAATTACCGGTGGTAACCTGGCCATCTCAACTTCTTTTAAAAGCAAGAGTGCAGATGGCAAAGAGAGTGATAAAAACAGGCAATTACCGGTAGACCCATTCATGACACCCGACGAACAGCAACGGCAATTACAGTTTGCCCGGGCCAACCCGGCAGAGTTTACCGATTTTAATATTCCATGGACGTTAAGTCTTTCTTATTCACTCAATTTTACCCGTGTGTTAAAACCTGATTTTTCGGGCTATGCAACACAAACCTATTCCAGCGTAAATTTTAATGGTGATTTCAGTCTCACTCCAAAATGGAAAGTAGGCGGTACCGGTTTTTATGATGTAACCAAAGGCGATATTCAGCAGATAAGTATGTTCATCACCCGCGAAATGCATTGCTGGCAACTGGCTATCAATGTTACGCCGCTGGGCCTGTATCGGTCGTTCAATATTACGTTCAGCCCCAAATCAGGTATACTCAGGGATCTGAAAATAAACCGGAGCAGGACATTCTCCAGTTATTAATGATCGTGCAGTAAATAATAATCCCACATCAATTTGAAAACCATTTCCTGTAATTCGTCAGCCGAGATATTTTCTGATGATACGGCAGGTAAAAAATGCATTTCGAGTTTATGTGGAATCAGGTAGAAGAATTTATGGGAAGGCAATACTTTTTTGGTATGAAACAGTACTGCCGGCAATACTGCTTTTTTTGTATCTGTTGCCAGGCGGAATGCACCGCCATAAAATTTTTTTAATGGCTCACCGCTACGGTTACGGGTACCTTCGGGATAGATGACCATGTCGAGGCCTATCGAAAGCATTCTTTTCATTTCATCATAACTTTTTCTACGGCTGGCATCGCTCTTACGATCCACTAATACACTGCCAAATGCATACACCCATCCAAAAACCGGCACTTTGGTAAATTCTTTTTTGGCAATGGTTTTATTTGCCCTTGGCATAAACGGGGTGCTAACGGGAACATCCATTAAACTGTTGTGGTTACAAACCACAACATAATTGGTATCATCTTTAAAATTTTTTTTACCAATTATAGTAAGCGGGCAGCCAATCAGGTTTAGATAAAAAGTCATCCAAACACGTGATACTTTCCTGTGCCAGCGTGCTTTCGCAGGATCCTCTAAAAAGAAACAGGCAGCATAAAAAAAAATGGCTATAAAAAGTGAACCAATAAACAACAACAATGCCCACAATGCCCAGATACGGGCAAACACTTCACCCAAAATCCCCAGGGGTGTTTTTTTATTCTCTGTATTCTTTAATTTCTGCATTTGTTTTTGCTAAACTGTTAATAAAGTTTTCAAAATTGCCATTCAGGTTGTCAGGAGATCGGGTTCCAGTCTATCGCATCCAGGCCCTGCATCATCAATAATTCATTGGTCCTGCTGAAATGTTTACAGCCAAAAAAACCTTTATCCGCACTAAACGGCGATGGGTGAGCGGCTTTAAGTACATGATGTTTTGTTTCATCTATCAGCACTTGCTTTTCCTGGGCGAATTTCCCCCATAACAAAAAGATTATCCCTTTTTTCTCATCTGATATTTTCCGGATCACGGCATCAGTAAAATCCATCCACCCGATTTTAGCATGACTGGCAGGTTCATTGGCACGCACTGTTAATACTGCGTTTAACAGTAATACACCCTGTGCGGCCCATTTGCTAAGGTTCCCTGTTGGAGGAATGGGCATACCGATATCTTTATGTAATTCCTTATAAATATTTCCTAAAGAAGGCGGTGGCGGCACACTATCTGGAACAGAAAAACTTAACCCATGGGCTTGCCCATGGCCATGATAAGGATCCTGACCAAGAATTACCACTTTTACCTGCTCAAAAGGTGTTTTATTGAAGGCATTAAAGATCAGGGAACCCGATGGATATACCACGGCACCCGTTGCTTTTTCTGTTTTCAAATGCGTGACAACCTGTAAAAAATAAGGCTTGGTAAATTCATGCCTGAGTATTTCTTTCCAGCTGGCGTCAATTTTTACATCCATTATTGTTAATTGAAATAAAGGGCTTTGTTTGAAACACGAATGTACATAAAACGGGGTGCGAATTCAAGCTTAGCTCAAATGGAACTTTTTTATTTTAACCAGATAAATTACTATAAAAATTACCTGATAATGGTAATGCTACCCGCTACAGAAGCTAATACGGGTGCGGGTTTGATAATATAGTAGTAAGTGCCTACTGCTAAACTATTACCATTATATTTTCCATCCCATGGTTTACTGTATCCTATTGAACGAAACACCAACTGGCCAGTACGGTTATATATTTCAACAGTACATTCAGGGTAGAGTTTCAGTAAAGGGATTTCCCACTCATCATGGATACCATCTCCGTTTGGTGTAAAAGTATTTGGGGCATTAAAAATGGGCTCATTAACCACTACACTAACAGGTAATGTGGTTGAACACCCTTCTGCGTTTGTGCCTTTTACATAATAGGTGCCGGTTTTATTAATAGCAGTGGGGTTGGGCAGGACAATGGTGGCCAATGAATCTTTCCAATACGAAAAAACAAGTGCCCCCGCTGAAATAATGACCGACGATAAATCAATCGTTACAGGCCTTATAACTGTGGGTGTACCAGGCATTGAAAAAACAGGGTAGTCGCCCACGATAACTTCCAGATGATTTATTGCCACGCAACCTGAATCATTGATTGCTTTAATATAATAAGTTCCACTGGCAGTTACTGTTTTTGGGGTAGCCAAATAATTCGTTTGCGAAAAATTTGTATAATATTCAAAGGTTAACCCGGGCGTGCTTCCGGCTGTAACCAGGCTCGAGGTAAGGTCTACCGGATCAGAGATACAACTCACAATTTTTTTGGCAAGGTTCAATTTAATAGGCTCCGCTGAAAAACGTACGGCTGTATAAATTGTATCCAGGCAACCCTGGTCCGGATAAGGAATTAGTTCAACCGAAAAAACGGTTCCTGTTGGCGGAATGGGCTTTAATTTCAAAATATTTTGGTCTCCCACCATGCTTGAAAAATTACCCTTGAACCAATGATATTCACTAAACCCAAAAGGAGCTACCAGATTCAGTGAGTCATCGCCTTTACAAAATGTGTTACCGGTAACAGGGGAAGTGCAGTTCTCATTTATATCTACATAAGCATATCCAAAATGTCCACCCCTTGTACAATCGTTGGTTGTAAATTCAATACGGATGGTTTTGCCAGCATAGCCCGATAACTTGATGGTAATAGGTGTCCAGGGTTTATAAAAA
>JANXUL010000115.1 GCA_025356235.1 Bacteroidota bacterium | reverse complement strand
TATTTATGTAGCATCACCAGGCCCGTTATGGAAATCTTCCGCAAACAGGGGATTATTTAAATCATCGGATGGCGGTAAAACATGGAATAAAATATTGTATGTGAATGACGTAACCGGCTGCGCGGATATTGCCATGCATCCGCAAAAAACTAATGTCCTGCTGGCTTCTTTCTGGCAGTTCAGGAGAAAACCTTTTGCTTTTAATTCAGGCGGACCGGGAAGCGGACTTTTCAAAACCATTGATGGTGGAAAGACATGGAATAAACTAAGTAAGGGGTTGCCGGAAGGTGATTTGGGAAGGATAGTAATAACCATTAATCCTTCCAAACCCGCACAAATACTGGCCATCGTGGAAGCAAAGATACCAGGTTTATACATTTCGGAAGATGAGGGTGAATCGTGGAAAAAGCTGGCAGCCACTGAAAATATTACAGCAAGGCCTTTTTATTTCAGTACACTGGTTTATGATCCTAAAGATCCTTTAAGGGTATACCGACCCGCTTTTGATTTTGAATATTCAATAGATGGTGGGTATTCCTGGAGTAACACAATCATTGGTGGTGTACAACCGCATTCAGATCATCATGCTTTATGGATTAACCCGGAAAACACAAATATGATGTTCCTTGGAACAGATGGAGGTGTTTACCAAAGCGTAAATAAAGGAAGCACCTGGCAATTTCTCAATAACCTGCCTGTTGGACAGTTTTACCATGTAAGCATTGACAACCAGTTGCCTTATAAAATCTATGGCGGTTTACAGGATAATAACAGCTGGATGGCTCCAAACACTTCCCCCGGTGGTGTTACCTCTGCCGACTGGAGAATGGTGGGTGGTGGAGATGGTTTCTGGGTTCAGCCAAGCCCCCTCAATCCGGCAATCATTTTTTCTGAGTCACAGGGTGGGGAAGTAAACCGCATTGATATATCTACCGGCCTGGCATTTGGTATCAAACCCAAAAAATTAGCAGGTGATGATGAACACCGCTGGAACTGGAACACACCTATTGTAACAGGCAATTCTGTAAAGAAAGGGATTAATGGAAAACCATTATATAATCTTTACATGGGGGCGCAATATCTTTTCAGGTCAACAGACGAAGGAAGGAATTGGGAGCGGATTTCTCCTGATCTGACTACTAATAATAAAGCCAAACAACAACAATCGGAAAGCAGCGGAGGTATTACCGGTGATAATACCAGTGCAGAAAATCATTGCACCATCTTTACCCTTGTTCAACATCCTAAAAATGAAAACATTATCTGGGTGGGTACTGATGATGGTAACCTGCAACTAACTATGGATGGAGGGAAGACCTGGCAGAACAAAGCTTCAGCTATCTGGAAAACCGGTGTACCGGAAAACAGCTGGATAAGCAGTATAGAAATTTCATCGTTGGATGCAAAGCGTATGTATGTTACGTTCGATAACCACATGTATGGAGATAATAATACGTACGTAGTGGTGAGCAATGATGCAGGTACAACATGGAAAAGATTTACCTCCACAGAATTTACCGGTTTTGCACATGTTATCAGGGAAGACATCATAAATGAAAAATTACTTTTCCTGGGAACCGAAATGGGATTGTTTATTTCTCTGGATGGCGGTACCAACTGGATGCGCAGTAAATACCAGAATATGCCTTGGTATAACCTGGTGCGTGATCTTAAAATTCAACCGCAAACAAACGACCTCGTCATTGCATCACATGGCCGGGGTATTTATATTATGGATAACCTGCAGCCATTGCGCGAAATGGTAAAATCTGATCTGAACCAGGATGGGATATTTTATCCGGTACAGTCTTTTAAATATGATTATTCTGCACAGTTCCCCCAACCATCGCCAAACCTGCAGGGATGGACGGGAGAGAACAAAGTAGTATTGCCGTCTATTTATTATTACCTCAAACAAAGAAGTAATGATGCAGTAAAAATAGAAATATACGACGGCACCAATAAAAAAATCAAAGACTTTAATGGAACCGGCGTGAAAGGATTAAATAAAGTGTACTGGGGGCTCAACATTAATCCGCCAAAAGTTGCGTTAGGCGGGTTTATTACCCAGTCTACTGTACAGTATTCTTCATTGATCAGTCCAAGGGTTCCTATAGGTAAATACAAAGTAGTTGTAAAGGCAGATGGTAAAATGTATGAGCAGTTTATTAATATCGGGGCAAATCCTGAAAAAGGTTTCAGTGCACAGTCAGTTGAAAAATTGTATAAACAGGGAATGCGTTTGTTTAATTTGCATGAGAAACTGGCTGTATTAGTAGATACCCTTGACCGTACCATTGCTACGCTCACTAAAATTGAAAAGAAAGAAGATCTTATAAAAACCAAATTAGATAAATTGACAGAAGTGCGCAAAGAGATTATAGAAACCAACCGCAAATCTATTTTCTTTGATGAATTCAAATTCAGAAGAAGGGTGAGTGATTTGTATGTAAGTGTTGCTACCGCTATTGAGCCATTATCTGCTGGTCAGGAAAAAGGAATTGGCGTATTGGAAAAGGAATTTGAAGAATGGAAAGTGAAAGTGTTTGATTTATTAAAATGAAGCGAGAAGTAATTTAAAAGAACCCCTGTGAGGTAATTTGTAATAATATATTTGCTGACAGGATGAAAACAGATCTCTGACAGTTCATAATAAAAAAGAGGTGGTGCCTTGCTCTGTTAATGGAGGGCAGCAGAGTTAATCATTGCTAACAAAGAGCTGCTGGCTTTCACTTATGTATCAAGTCACGATTTGCAGGAGCCGCTGCGCAAAATACAAACCTTCGTATCGATCATACTCGAAAATGAAATTAAAAATCTATCTGACATTGGCAAATATAATTTCCAGCGAATGCAATTAACAGCAGGAAGAATGCAACAACTCATCGACGATTTACTTGCCTTCTCCCGCATCACCACTACAGAGCTCAAGTTTGAAAAAATCGACCTCAATATAATTATAGAAGAAGTTAAAACCGAACTAAAAGATACTATTCAGGAAAAACAAGCAATCATCGAAGCCACCGAACCCTGCCCTGCCAACATCATCCCCTTCCAGTTTCACCAGCTCATGTATAACCTCATAAGCAATGCACTTAAATTTTCAAAACCCGACATACCATCACACATAATAATAAAGAGTAGAGTTATAAAAGGCAGTAAATTGAATATCGAAAGGCGTTCACCCGAAAAAGATTATTGTCATATTTCTATCAAAGACAATGGCATCGGTTGCAAACCCCATTTCGGCGAACGCATTTTTGAAGTGTTCCAAAAACTTCACAAAAAAGAAGTATATGAAGGCACAGGCATCGGGCTTGCCAAAGTGCACTTTCAGCTATAAAATCATCCAACAGCGTGGTAGGGCTATCGGAGATAGGAGGCACATGCAAGAGGGAGTGGGGGTTGTTGGCTGAGATGGTATTCTCTCTCCTATGTAGAACGAAAATTGAAAAAATTATTTTTTATAGGGAAGGCAGGGGGGCTTTATTAGGAAAACTATAAAGGGAGGGGCAGGGTAATAATAAAGTTCTATTTTCAAATACCAGATTTAGGGAACAGTATTGTTAGGAATATTAAATCCTGTTTTAGTATATTTAATCAGCGGTATATTGGAGACCTTAAAGATTGCTATTGCCAAATTGCTTACCGCCCCCTGACCATGTACAGCACTTAATCAATTTGAGATAATGCAAAATAAAATTCGTACGATCCTTTTATTATTAGTGTTTACTAGTATTAATAATCCCGTAAAAGCTCAGGTTAAACAAAATAGCCGACCTAATATTTTATTGATCGTTGCAGATGATCTTGGTTATACAGACCTTGGCTGCTATGGGGGTGACATTAAAACACCCAATATTGATTTACTTGCAAAGCGAGGGCTTCAATTCACCAATTTTCACACTGCCCCGCTTTGTGCACCTACCCGAAGCATGATATTATCGGGCAATGATAATCATGTTGCTGGCATGGGCTCTATGTTTTCAGTGATAGGAACTCCAAGAGAAGGTAAGGAGGGGTACGAACATCATCTGACCGATAGAATAGTAACGGTGGCGCAGCTACTAAAGGATAACGGTTATCAAACATTCATGGCTGGCAAATGGCATCTGGGAAATGAAGATGCTCATCTTCCTTTTGCCAAAGGATTTGATAAAAGCTTTGCATTACTAAATGGCGGAGCTAATCACTTTAATAATAATCAGATTTTTGTAAATGAACCTCCGCAATACAGGTTGGACAACCAAGTCACACTTTTTCCTGAAGGAAGTTTTTCAACCGATGTTTATACCGACAAAATAATATCATTCATTAAGAATGAAGAAAAAGATAAACCATTCTTTGTCTATCTCACTTATACAGCTCCACACTGGCCACTCCAGGTTCCCCCAGATTATATAAATAAATACAAGGGACAATATGATATAGGGTATGATTCACTAAGAGTGATCCGGTTTAACCGCCAAAAAAGCATGGGTATCATTCCTGCAAATGCAACGCTTCCTCCCAGAACCACCTGGATTAAGCCCTGGGAACAGCTTTCAGCTCAGGAAAAAAGAATTGAATCAAAAAAAATGGAACTATATGCAGCCATGGTTGACAATCTTGATAAACATGTTGGTGAATTAATACAGTTTCTGAAAGACTCAAAACATTTAGATAATACAATGATTGTTTTTATGTCTGACAACGGAGCTGCGGCAGAAGATTTTTATAATCTTCCCGGAGGCTATGGCCCTTTTCTGCGTGAACATTATGATAATAGTTATGAAAATATGGGTAAAGCTTCCTCATTTGTTTCATATGGGCCACAATGGGCACAGGCAGGCGCAGCACCATTTAAATTATTTAAAGCATACTCCACCGAAGGAGGGGTAGTTACACCACTGATCGTTTCAGGAAAATATGTTACAAGAAAATCTGGTCTTCAAAATCTGTTTATTAATGTAATGGATATAGCTCCCACTTTTCTTGAATTAGCAGGTATAAAATACCCGGATATTTATAATAGTAAGAAAATAGCACCAATGTTAGGTGAATCCGGCCTTTCTTTTATTAGGGGAAAAAGTAATACCATACATCATGACGATTATGTTTATGGACTTGAACATGATGGAAAAAGTCTTTTAATAAAAGGTAATTGGAAGATTACAAATATTAGCGAGCCTTTTGATGAAACTGCATTTGCTTTATATAATCTGACTGAAGACCTGGGAGAATCCAACGATTTGTCAAGAACAAACCCTAAGAAATTTAATGAGATGATGAAGGAGTGGGAAATATTCAAAAAAAAGGTAGGTGTTATCCCAAAAGAGAAAGGTAAATAAATTCCATAGACTGCTTTGAGTAAAATAAATACCCGGATTAGTGGGCAGTAGAATAATCTTTGACAGCCATACTTTGAATAATTAAGTTTTATACAAAGGAAGTAAAATAAAGCTACCTTTAAAAGGATAGTTCAAGCAGCATAAAATGCAGTAAACTATAACAACTAACCGAGTTCTTTATAGAATAAAAAACAAAAACCATCGTTTTACGATGGTTTTTGTTCGATTTAAGTGATCCCGCTGGGACTCGGACCCAGGACCCATACATTAAAAGTGTATTGCTCTACCAACTGAGCTACGGAATCTGACCTTTTCCCATAAAAAAATGGCATACGCCTTTTTTCTTTGGGAGTGCAAAAATAGGTGAATTAG
>JANXUL010000071.1 GCA_025356235.1 Bacteroidota bacterium | reverse complement strand
AAAAAAATAGGTTGTGCCGGCGCTATAGTAGGTAAAGCGATCTATGAAAACAGAATTACACTTCAGCAATTAAAAACAATGTAAAGCCGTGCCCTTGGCCTCCGTGTGCAAAATAATTTTATTGCGATATGCTTACAAAACGAATTATACCCTGCCTTGATATAAAAGATGGCAGAACCGTAAAAGGAATAAACTTTGAGAATATCCGTGATGCCGGCGACCCCGTTGAACTGGGTGCTTTATATGCACAACAGGGTGCAGATGAATTGGTGTTCCTGGATATTACGGCTACCGTTGAAAAACGGAAAACCTTAAGCCAGCTGGTAAATAAAATATCACATCACATCAATATCCCTTTCACAGTTGGCGGCGGAATAAGCAGCGTGGAAGATGTAAGTGTGCTATTGCAAAATGGAGCCGATAAAATATCAGTAAATACCGCTGCATTTAAAAATCCGAAATTGGTAGAAAGTCTTGCCAAAGAATTCGGCAGCCAATGTGTGGTATTGGCCATTGATACCAAGCAGGAAGCAGATGGCGAATGGTATGTGTATTTGAATGGCGGCAGGGTTAAAACCGATGCCCGCTGTATTGACTGGGCGAAACAGGCCGTAGAGGCCGGGGCCGGGGAAATATTATTAACATCCATGAACCACGATGGCACCAAACAGGGTTTTGCATTGGATATTACGGCAACTTTGGCATCGCAATTGCCCGTGCCGGTGATTGCTTCGGGTGGTGGTGGTACCATGCAGCATTTTGTAGATGTATTTACCAATGGAAAAGCGGATGCAGCTTTGGCGGCAAGCATCTTTCATTTTAAAGAAATCGGGATACCGGAATTAAAAACGTATCTGAATAAGCATGGGATAGTAGTAAGGCAATAAACGCACCTACAAAAACCCTATCACACAAAGAAACCAGTGTAACTTTGTGCCTTTGCTTCTTCACCGTTAATCCAATATAAGCTGAGATACATTACAAAAGTACAAGTGAGTGACACAACCACTGTTGAATAAAGAACCGAAAGCCGGAAACATGAAAATAGATTTTGCAAAATACACAGATGGATTGGTGCCTGCTATTATCCAGGACTTTAGTACAAACAAAGTATTGATGCTCGGTTTTATGAATGAGGAAGCACTCCATCAAACCGAAAAAACCGGTAAAGTCACTTTTTACAGCCGCAGTAAAAAAAGGTTATGGACAAAAGGGGAAGAGAGTGGTAATTTCATGGAACTGAAAAGCATGGCCGTAGATTGTGACCACGACACCCTATTGGTTAAGGTGCATCCAACAGGGCCTGTTTGTCATACCGGGGCCGATACCTGCTGGGCCGAAAAAAACCAAAATGATAATTTTCTCTTATACCTCGAAGAGATTATCCGGTTACGTAAACAGGTATCGCCCGATGAGTCGTATGTGGCCAAACTATTCTCTAAAGGTATTAACAAAATAGCCCAGAAAGTGGGCGAAGAGGCCGTGGAAATGGTTATTGAAGCAAAAGACAATAATGACGAACTTTTTTTGAACGAATCGGCAGATCTTTTGTTCCATTATTTGCTTTTGCTTAACGCCAAAGGCCATAACTTGCAAAGTGTTGTAGATATATTGCAAAAACGTCATTCAAAATAAATATGAAAAAAATATTCATCATTTTGCTTATGCCGCTCCTGGGCCTGGCACAACCCACAAACGGGTTTGTGATCAAGGGAAATATCAGTGGTATTAAAGACAATACCGAAGTCATTTTAATGAGCGGTAATGATGGTAAAACCATTACTAGTGATAAAGCAGTGAAGGGGGTATTTACCCTTACCGGTAAGCTGACTGAACCGGATGTTTTTCTGATACGTGTTGCAGGAACCAATGAGTTGGTAGACCTGTATATGCAAAATGATGCAGTTGCCGTATCGGGCAGCTTGGCTGACATGAAAAATATAAAAGTAAAAGGATCTTCTTTGCAGGATGATTATGCGATGTATAAAGAAAGGGTTAGCCCATTCATTGATAAACTGAAAATGTATGCAGCCCTTATTAATCCTGAAAAAGATGCAAAAAAAAGGGATTCATTGATTGGTGAATACACAATTTACAAAGCAAAAACATTGGAAGCTGCTAATAAATTCCTGAATGAGAAAAAAGCATCACCGGTTAGTTCATTTGTGTTGTTTGTTGTTGCCCCTTTGATGAATGGGTTAGATGATGTAGATGCGCGGTATAACTTATTACAGCCTTCGGCCAAATTCGGCTCTTTTGCCAGGCTGATTGAAAAAAATATTGCTGATTCAAGAGTAGGTGGTGTTGGAACACAAGCCCTTGAATTTACACAAAAAGATATAGACGGTAAGCCGGTATCACTTTCCTCCTTCCGCGGTAAATACGTACTGGTTGATTTCTGGGCAAGCTGGTGCAGGCCCTGCAGGGCAGAGAACCCGAATGTGGTTAGTGCTTATCAAACATATAAAAATAAAAACTTTACCGTATTGGGCGTATCACTCGACCAGGCCAAACCCAGCTGGGTAGAAGCCATTAAAGCAGATGGCCTGGCATGGACACATGTAAGTGACCTGCAATACTGGAACAATGCTGTTGCGCAGCTCTACCATATTGGCAGCATCCCCGCTAACATGTTAATTGATCCCACAGGTAAAATTATTGCCAAAGACCTGCGTGGAGAAGATTTGAACAGGAAACTGAAAGAATTGTTGAAATAATCATTGTTGAGAGGTGTATATGCTTCTGCACGCTCAACCAGGCATGTTTATTTTTTAAAAATATTCTTATAACTGTCCTCATCAAATCCAACAATAATTACGGTATCCCCTTTTTCAATCAATGGCCGTTTAATAGCGCTGGTATTTTCTGCCAGTAGTTTGATAGCGGCTTTTTCATTGGTAATGGAGGACTGTATTTTAGTATCTAATTGTCGCCAGGTGGTTCCTTTTTTATTTAGCAGGGTTTCCCAACCCACCTGCTCGCTCCAGCTTTTTAGCCTGGCGGGAGAAATGCCTTTCTTTTTATAGTCGTAGAATTCGTAAACGACCGCGTGCTGTTTTAGCCAGGTAATTGTCTTCTTAACCGTATCGCAGTTGGGTATTCCGTAAATGATATACATAATTGACCAATTGTATCTGTAAAAATAACCATAGAACTATATTTACAAACAATATTTGGAGCTTATGCGCTTACTTTGTGATAAGCAATTGTACATGTATAAATTTTTTTTATTTGTTTTTAGTATAATCATCCAATATCCGCTTCAGGCCCAGGTAAATAATAAACCCAAAGTACTGATGGGTAGTGTGATAGGCAATGTACTGGACAGTAAATCCGGTAAGCCATTGCCACTGGCGAGCATCCGTTTAGCCGGTCTGGGTGATTCTTCTAAAACATATTCGATCGTATCCGATAAAAATGGCTCATTTGATTTTGAGAAAATCGGTTTTGGCTATTACCGGTTAACGATTGATGTGATCGGTTTTGCCAAAACAAGCATAGATAGTATTCATGTATATATTGACAGGTTTGATATTAATATCGGTGACGTTAAGTTAAATGAAGCGGCTTCCTCATTGAATGATGTGATTGTATACGCTGAAAAACCTTTAATTGAAAACAAGGATGGCAAAGTAATTTATAATGTTGCCGAAAGCCCGCTCAGCAATGGAAGCAATGCATCTGACATGCTGAAGAACCTGCCATTAATGAATGCCAATCCGGATGGCACACTCCTGTTACGCGGCAAAGAGCCTTTGATATTAATGGATGAGAAGCCGGTAAACCTAACCGGCCAGCAATTATCCGACCTGCTTGAAAGCCTTCCTGCCAACGTGGTGGAAAAAGTAGAGATCATGACAACCCCACCCCCAGAATACGCCACCTATCCGGGGGGCGTGATCAATATCATTACCAAAAAAGGAAGGGTAGGCTTCTATGAAAGAATCAGTGTAAGTGGCGGAACAAAGGGAGAAGCGGTTGTTTCAAGTAGTTTTAATTACCGCAGCAGTAAGTTAAACATCAATTCGAGCCTGGGTACCGGAACGGGTGAATCGAGAGGTAACTCTTATTCGCACCGGCAAAATATATATGCCGATTCTGTTAACTACTTTTATTCCGAAGCTTCTTTTCTTAATCGAAACCAGCATCCCAATGCAAGGCTGCAAACAGATTATGAATTCAATAAAAGGAACTCGGCGAGTTTTGTTTACCAGGGCAACCTTAATTTTTTTGAGAACAGTAGTCATACCCTTTACACAAACCGCGACAGTTTAAGAAATGTGTACCGGGCAAGCTCAAGGTCTAATCAATATGAAGGAAACGGGTATAGCCATAGTTTTTCTGCCTCCTACCAATGGAAGGGAAAGAACCCTGTAGAAAAATTACAGATTTACAGTGGCTTTAGTTTCAGCAAGAATAATAATGACAGGGATTTCTACCAACAGTTCCTGCAATCTAATTTTCTGCCTACAGGGCTTGATTCTACGCAAATTCAACTTACCGATAATTTTGTCCATTCTTTTTATTTCAATACCAATTATAACAAACCATTGAATGATACCGGTACGATTTATGTAACAACCGGCACTTCTTTTTCAAGTAATACTTACCACAATATTTTGAGTACGAGTTTTCTGAGAAAAATTGACCGCGTATTTATTGGTAATGATTTGTTGAGTAATAATTTTTATTTTCATCAGGCTATTTTCACGGCAAGGGCGGCCATTGTGGTGGGATTGCCCTTTCAATGGAGGTTGATAGCGGGTGCACAGACTGAATATACCATGTCGGATTTTCAATTCATCAAAGGCAATGCACCTGATGCCAATAATGCTTACTGGCGTTTATTACCCAATATTACCTTGCGTAAAGAATTCAGCAGGGAATTGAATGTTTCATGGGTTTTCAGGGAAACCATCCGGCGGCCAGGCATTACAGAACTCAATCCCAGCATAGATTACAGCGATCCTTATAATATCCGTTTCGGGAACCCTTATATTCAGCCGGCGCTAACGGATAATTATGATTTTAATATCAGTTATGTTCAAAAGAAATTCAATGTGAATGCCAATCTCGGGTATAACCGGGTAAAGAATGTATTCAGCTCAATACGCACATTGGTGGACAGCGGTAAAACTCAGATCACCTACCAGAATATCTCCGACCAGCAAGAACTTCAAAGCAGTATATGGGCAGGCATTACCGTTACCCGGAAATTTAAAGTAAATATTAGTGCGGGATACAATTATAATATTTACAGTGAGAAAGTAAAACTACTATACCGGTATATTAACGGTGGAACTTTTTATACTACTTTCAATTACAGCTATTCACCCGATAACCTAACGGTGATAGAAGCCAATAACCGTTATACCAGTTTCGCTAATCCGCAAGGCCGGGGCCGGAGTAATATTAATATGAGCATCAGCGTGCAGCGAAAATTCCTGAATAAGCGTTTGCAGATTGGGTTATCTGCGATTGATCCGTTTGGCCTTCAGCAATATAATGGGTTTACATATGGGCCGAATTTTAATATTGAAAGCCATAGCGAAAGCAATACCCGGAATTTCAGGATATCAGTCAGTTATCAATTAAGTAAAGTGATGGTAAAGAGTAACCTGAATGATAAACAACGGAAGGATGCGTTAGATAAACTGATCAGGAAATAGTTTACTAATCTGTACTTTGTGAGGTAATAACCGCCTGTTTTAAAATCTTCGCGGCCAACCAGCTGTCCTTGACCGGAATCATCCATTTGGTAAAGAATGCTTCTTTATCTGAAACAAGGTTGTTAAAGTAAATGGTATCAGTTGTTATAAAACCGTTTTCCAAAGCATAGGTAAGTTGCGATAAAGGGATGGTCTGTATTTTTTCTTTTACCACAAAAGCCAGGTTCTGCCTGTTAAACATATCCACTTTAAACGTGTGTTCTATTTGTTTAATCAACCGCACTGAACTATCGGTACTGCAACCACTCACGCCGGTAGCTGTTTCATCGGCTATTAAAACAATGAACTGGCCGAATAATAAATTGCCATATCCTTTTACGGGTGTACCATGACTGTTCCAGTTTTCAATAAAAGTATTCAGCATATCTTCTATCTGCAAAGCCTCGCTAATAAAGAATAAACGGCTGCTCTGGTATAACCATACTTTGGAAGAGGGGTGAAATTCTTCAGGGATGAGGTGTTGGTACTCGAACTGCATATTGCAAATTTACTGATTTTGCTTTGTTCTGGCACAACTTATGAAGAACTGCCTTTCAAATGTTGTTCGGTCAGGCGAGCAACAATAGCAGGGGTGGGCATGCCGTGTCAATACCGTGTATATGAAGTGCGTATTAACCTAGATCTCTATAA
Source organism: Bacteroidota bacterium (assembly GCA_025356235.1). Lineage (GTDB taxonomy): Bacteria > Bacteroidota > Bacteroidia > Chitinophagales > Chitinophagaceae > Sediminibacterium. The sequence goes on along the minus strand of JANXUL010000071.1, from coordinate 1,236 downwards.
TATCTCTATAAGGTCTCTATAACATCTCTATAAGGTCCCTGTACGTATGGCCTTTTTTTTCAGATCCTTCAGCATTTCTTTCAAACAGAAAAAACTTATTTTAGTCAATACCCGTGTATAAACAAAATACGGGTTAAAACAGGTTATGACAAAAAACATTTATACTATTAACAATAGCATCGGCTACATCATACTCGCTGCAATCATTTCGGCTACGTATAAAACCACCACTTCATTTTCTTTTTCGTTCAGCCATGGTTGTCGCCTGACCAACAATAGCCAGCCTAAACCATACTTACTGCAATCATCTCTGCTATGTCTAAAACCATCACTTCAGTTTCTTTTTCGCGGTTTTTTACGCCGTCCGACATCATAGTATTACAAAACGGGCAGGCGGAGGCGATAAAAGAGGCACCTGTGGCCAATGCTTCATCGGTACGTTCAATATTAATTCGCTTATCGCCTGGTTCATCTTCCTTAAACATTTGGGCACCACCGGCACCGCAACACAATCCATTGCTGCGGCAACGTTTCATTTCAACCAGTTCTGCATCCAGTGCTTCCAATACTTTTCTGGGCGCTTCATAAATATCATTGGCACGGCCGAGGTAGCAACTATCGTGGTAAGATATTTTTTTACCTTTGAATGATCCATCTTCTTTCATTTTGATCCTCCCATCATCTATTAACTGTTGTAAAAAACTGGTATGGTGCGTTACCTCATAATTACCACCAAGTTCAGGGTATTCATTTTTTAAAATATTAAAACAGTGGGGGCAGGCAGTAACAATTTTTTTGATTCCGTATCCGTTCAATACCTGGATATTCTGGTAAGCCATCATCTGAAACAGGAATTCGTTGCCGGCCCTTCTGGCAGGGTCGCCGGTACAGGCTTCTTCTTTGCCGAGGATAGCATATTTCACACCCACTTTATCTAATATGCTGGCAAATGCTTTGGTTATTTTTTGGGCGCGCTGATCAAAACTACCGGCGCATCCCACCCAAAATAAAACATCGGGCATTTCGCCGGCTGCCATCATCTCAGCCATCGTATTCACCTTCATACAGAAAGATTTTTACGAAAGTAGTGGAAAATCGGTTATAGCTGAATTATGTTGAATTTTGAATGGTGAATTTTGAATTGGGAAACAAAAAAGATTACCTATGTATTCAACATATAGCGGTATGTTAAGCTTAATCTGTAGTTGATTTGTGAGCAGTGAGTAGTGAGTAGTG
>JANXUL010000037.1 GCA_025356235.1 Bacteroidota bacterium | reverse complement strand
CCAAAGCCTTGGCGGCGGCGGATGAGAGCGGTGAGGGAGGGATTCGAACCCTCGGTACAGTTTAACCCGTACGGCAGTTTAGCAAACTACTGGTTTGAGCCGCTCACCCACCTCACCTTCCTTACTCTTTTCAGAGAGGGTTGCAAAAATAGGTTTCCGGGGGTGAACTGCCAAAAATGTGTGTAGAAAAGTTTAGCGTTTGAAATTTAGCGTTGGGAGTTATGTAAAAAGCGAGTGCCTGCTGATGTTTCAACAGGCACTCGCTTTATTTTTTACTTATGTTTTCATTGAACGCCAAACCTACATTGCTGCCAACTGGACTTTCTGTGTCAGTTCCATCACATTTTCACGGAAAATTGAGTCGGTATCCATCAGGTCTTTTACTGTTTGGCAGGAGTGGATCACAGTAGTATGATCACGTCCACCAAAATGTTCACCAATGGTTTTTAACGAATTCTTGGTAAAAGCCTTGGCCAGGTACATCGTAATCTGCCTTGCCTGAACGATTTCGCGTTTGCGGGTTTTCTGCAATAGCTTGTCGTAAGACACATCAAAGTATTCACATACCATCTTCTGAATCGCATCAATGGTAATTTCTTTGCTGCTTGTTTTTACAAAATTGCGTAATACTTTCTTGGCCAGTTCTACATCAATATCTTTCTTGTTTAAAGATGACTGTGCCAATAAAGAAATTAACGCACCTTCCAGTTCACGAACATTGGTGTTAATATTATATGCCACATATTTTACTACTTCTTTCGGCATATCCAAACCATCATTCTTCATTTTCTTTTCCAGTATCTCAATACGGGTTTCATAATCGGGTATCTGCAAATCGGCACTAAGGCCCCAACGGAAACGGCTTAATAATCTTTCCTGCATCCCATCCAGGTCTTTCGGAGGCTTATCAGAAGTTAATACCAATTGTTTTCCGCTTTGGTGCAAATGATTGAAGATCGCAAAGAATGCATCCTGGCTTTTTTCTGCGCGACTGAAAAACTGTACATCATCAATGATCAAAACATCAATCAACTGGTAAAAATGTATGAAGTCATTGATCGCATTATTACGGCTATGGTCCTGAAACTGGTTAATGAATTTTTCACTGCTTACATATAAAACCACCTTACCCGGATGCAATCTTTTCACCTCATTACCAATGGATTGCGCCAAATGGGTTTTACCCAACCCAACGCCACCATAAATAACCAATGGGTTAAAAGAATTGGCTCCAGGCTTTTCTGCTACCGTCTTTCCTGCGCGGCGCGCCACCCTGTTACAATCACCTTCAATAAATGAATCGAAGATATACATATGGTTCAACTGCGGATCAATCTGCATTTTTTTCAGGCCAGGAATAACAAACGGATTCTTAACCGGGTTATCAATCACCAACGGAAAATTCATCTCATTGTTATTATATGTTTTCATATTACTTGCAGGTATATCCATTGAACCGTTCCGGCCATTATTACCATTGTCTACCATAATCCTGTATTCCAATCTTGCATCTTTACCTAATTCACGTTTCAGTGTTTTGGCGAGAAGGTTTACATAATGTTCTTCGAGGTATTCATAAAAAAACTGACTTGGTACCTGGATCAAGAGAACGTTGCCTTTTAATTCAACGGGATTGATTGGATCGAACCATGTTTTAAAATGTTGCCATTCTACAATGTCTTTTATGATTTTTAAACAATTGCTCCAGACTGATTCAGCGTTTTTAGCCATACAAAAAAGGAAGATTATAATGAGTTATATTTTTATCTCTGAGCCTTCAAGTTATCTTTTTTTCTCCACATGTGGATAAGTAAAAAAAATAAATTGGGGCTGCGAATATGTAGACTTTATGTTGAAAAAAAAATTTTTTATTCCCTTGTTTTTTTCCCTATAACAACAGTATGGGCATTTGAGAAGCTTTTCCTGTTAAAGCCGGAAAAAGTATAGTCTAACCTTCCCAGCTGAATACCTGCCCAACCAACCTGATTAACAACTACATCGCTACCTTTCCTGTTCTTATATTTTCTGGGTTCTTCAAAAAAACGATGGGTATGTCCGCCTATAATCAGGTCTATATCAAATGTTTCTTTAGCCAAAATCTCATCGCTTATTTTATCATCTTCATATTTATCCCCTAAATGTGAGAGGCAAATAACCATATCGCATCCTTTTTTACGGAGGATCTCCGCGCTTTGATTGGCCGCTTCGATAGGGTTCCGGTAAATGGTATTTCCATATAAATTCTCCGGCACCAATCCCCTAAGCTCAATACCTATTCCTAATACCCCAATGGTAAGGTTACCTTTTTGAAATATTTTATAAGGCTGGAACTTATTTTCCATGGCCGTACCGCCAAATTCATAATTACAGATTATTATCGGAAAACTGGCATGACGCAGCTGTAAAGCAAAATTTTCGAGACCTGCATCAAAATCATGGTTACCCATAGTAGATGCATCATACCCCATCATGGTCATGGCTTTTATCTCAGGTTCGCCCTTATACAGGTTAAAATAGGGGGTACCCTGAAAAATATCACCCGCATCCAATAATAGTACCTGGTCAGTCTCATTTCTTATCTCCTTTATTAAAGCTGCTCTTGCAGCCACACCACCCAATCCCTGGTTACGGCTTCCGTCCATGGGAAATGGATCCAAACGGCTATGCACATCATTGGTATGTAAAATAGTAATATGCCGTGTACCAGCAGCTTCGGCTTTGACGGGTAGTAATGACGCTGTAGCCAATGCCCCTCCGGCAAAAGCAGTTTCCTTAATGAACTTTCTCCTGTTAATTGACATTGGTAACCCGGTTTTCTATCTTTGAATCAACAGGTTGGCCCTGTTTGGTTAAATCAATCACATATTCAATCAAAGCATCCCTAAACAGATAGCCTTTATCTATTTTAGGGATTTTGCGTAACATTTCACAATCACTTCCCCCATTGGCCACATAATCTGAATTGGCGATGATATAAGTTGCCTTTTCATCAAGTGGTTTTCCATTAATCAATACCTGTACTGCTTTTTTTTCTTTGATACCCATAATAACACCTGCCGATACAGGCCATCCCCCATCAGCAGCGATCTTATCAAGAAATTGCTGTAACACAGATCCCCTTACTTCCTGCAATACCACCAGGTTATCAAAAGGCATCAGTTCAAATATTTTTCCAACAGTAATGTTACCTTTTGGTATATAAGAACGGATACCTCCCTGATTCATAAAACCGGCATCTACTTTTCTGCCAAATTTTTTTTCACCCATCAGCCGCATACAATCGGCCATAAAATTTCCCAGCCCGCTTTCCGGCTGTTTGGCATTAAGGTTATTACTGGAAAATCCAATCACCTTATTCATTGATGCATTCATGGTTAGCGAATAAGGTTGCAACATCATTACAAGGGTTGAATCTGGTTTGAGTTGCTTTTCAATCCTGTAATCATTATAAATAAGCGAGCTGCTTTGATGGGGAGTACTGCAGGAAAAAACGAATAAAACAACAATAAGCAGCGGCGTGGTATTCCTTCGCATAGTTAGTTCAGGTTACTTGTTGAAGATACAATATTAATCAGCTGAGGAATGTTTTTTTTAGGCTCTGAGCGGATTTTAATCCTACTTTTGACCACTTTAAAAAAATAAACATGTCGTACGAAATTATTGGTAAACTGGTAGCGAAATTTGATATCGTTCAACGCACCGAAACATTCAAGACCCGGGAATTTGTAATAGAAAAATCAGAAGATATTGGTGGCAGAGTTATTACCAATTATGTAAAATTTCAATGTGTACAGGATAAGACAGCCATGCCCGATCGTTTTAACCTGGGCGATGAGGTAAAAGTGCAGTTCAATATCAAAGGCACTAAGTGGATGAAAGAAGGGCGCGAGAATTATATTACCAACCTGGATGCCTGGAGAATGGAAACCATGAAGATGGACCAGACAAATAATGGTGCCGATTCGGTTAATTATACTGATATGCCGCCTGCCACAGACAATATAGATGACCTTCCTTTTTGATTTTGAAATTTGGGGATTGGAATTTTTTGTTTTCAATTCCAAAATCTGAACCCTGTATCGCTTTTTAGGATAAACCCCTAACAGTATGCAAAAAGATATCCAGCTAAAGCTTACCCCTTCCGAAGCAGTTGATGATAAAGTCATTAACCAATACATAGCCCAATCGCTGGGTACAAAAGAAACCGGGGTTACCGGTTTTTACAAATTAAAACAATCCATGGATGCCCGGGGCAGGCAGGTATGGATTAACCTTACCGTGAAAGCTTTTATTGATGAGCCTTTTCATGAGAGAAGTATCACACCTATTCCCTTTAAAGATGTAAGTGAAGCCAAAACGAAAGTCATTATTATAGGTGCGGGACCAGCCGGCCTTTTTGCAGCATTGAAATTGATCGAAGCCGGTATACGGCCCATTGTGCTGGAAAGGGGTAAGGATGTAAGGGCACGCCGCAGAGACCTTGCCATACTTAATAAAGAAGGGAGGATAAACCCAGAGAGCAATTATTGTTTTGGAGAGGGTGGTGCCGGTACTTACAGCGATGGTAAATTATATACAAGAAGCAGTAAACGCGGTGATATTAACCGGATATTGAATCTGCTGTTTCAATTCGGGGCCGAAGAAAAGATACTATATGAGGCCCATCCGCATATTGGTACGAATAAATTACCTGATATCATTACTGCCATCCGTCAACAGATCATAGAGAGCGGCGGCATTTTCCTGTTCGAAAAAAAAGTAGTTGACCTGATCATTCAAAACGGCATACTAAAAGCCGTTGCCACATCAGATGGTGATACCCTTGCCGCAGACGCGGCCATATTGGCAACGGGTCATTCTGCACGGGATATTTTCCAGCTATTTAATGAGAAACAATTGCTTATTGAGGCAAAACCATTTGCACTGGGTGTACGAATCGAACATCCGCAAGCCCTGATTGATGCTATCCAATACCATTGCGCGGTAAGGGATGGCTACCTGCCGCCAGCCTCTTATGGCCTGGTAGAGCAGGTAAATGAAAGGGGCGTGTTTAGTTTCTGTATGTGTCCCGGCGGTATCATTGCCCCGGCGGCTACTAATAATGGAGAGTTGGTAGTAAATGGATGGAGTCCCAGTAAAAGAAATAATCCCTATGCCAACAGCGGTATGGTAGTGCAGGTAAAAACAGTTGATGCCAAAAAATATTTTGAAAAAACCAATGCCGATTTTTCGAAATTCCAAAATTCACCTTTGTTATTAATGCATTTTCAACAGGCAATTGAACAAGCCGCCTTTATTGCAGGTGGCGGTAAATTTGTTGCCCCCGCACAAAGAATGATTGATTTTTGTGAGAATAAAGTTTCCACTGATCTGCCCGGCTGCAGTTATTTACCCGGTATTACTTCAACCGGCCTGAATAATGTATTGCCAGATTTTATTTTCGAAAGTCTCCAAAAAGGTTTGGTTGCTTTTGGCAAAAAAATGCGTGGGTATTATACCAATGAAGCAGTAGTTGTAGCTACTGAAAGCAGAACCTCCTCCCCGGTTCGTATTCCGAGGGATACTGATCTGCTAACACATCCTGAAATTCAAAATTTATATCCTTGCGGCGAAGGTGCGGGTTATGCCGGCGGAATTGTGAGTGCTGCCATGGATGGAGAAAGGGTGGCGGATATGATTATAAAAAAGGAGAGGTAGAACCTCTCCTTTCCCTAATTGCCATTTAAATGTAATGTTTACCCAAAAATGGACATGAATTAAGTTGTAAAGAGTCAGAAATAGCGGGCTATATTCCCCCCGGTAATAGCCGCTACTTCTGGTATAAGCAGTAGAATTTGTGGTATAACCACTTATTCTCTTTAACAAGCTAAAAGTAGGCTCCTGATTTGACCTCACATACGGGAAAAACCCCGTTTTTTTGAAAAAGAGAAAAATAGTTATGACTTAGGAGAAATAACCGCTGCATTAAACCTGAACGATACCGGTTTTGATGGCATAGATAGCAATACCTACCCTTGAGCTTACATTCAGTTTTTTAAAGAGTGAATCACGATAGCCATCAATGGTTCTATGGCTAACTTTCATTTCTTCTGCAATTTCTTTATGTGTTTTCTCGCTGCAGGCCCAGCGCAGAAAGATCAGTTCCTGCTCATTCAACATATGTACGGGAATATCTTCTTCCGGGTCATCTTTAGCTTTCATTTTAGGTGTGATCAATTCATTATAGTAATAGCCTTTTTTATATACTTCGTGCAAAGCAGTTTTCAATTCGGAAGGTTCACAGTCTTTTAAAATATATCCACGGGCGCCATTCTTCAACATACGTATGATGATGAAGTCATTTTTAATCATACTCAAAGCCAAAACTTTTACTTCGGGGTAATTTTGTTTCAGCCACCTTGCTGTTTCTACCCCATCCATCACAGGCATGGTAATATCCAGCAAAACAATATCGGGGAGAGGGTTTGTTTTTAATTGATTGATAAAATCCTCGCCATTATCTGCCTGAAGAGTGATGTCAAAATCCTGCAACATGCCAATCAATATTCCCAGGCTTTTACGCAAAATGACATGGTCATCAACCAGTGCAATTTTAATCATGGTTATTTTCTTTAAATATGAGATTAACCCTGGTACCCATTCCCATAATACTATTAATATTGGCTTTGGCACCAATCATCAAAGCCCTTTGATAGATACTACTTAGTCCGATGCCTGCTTTAAAACCGGTCTGTTTGTAACTGAACCCTTTACCATTATCCTGGACCCTGATATGTACATTTTTATTTTTTTTAAAGATATCTACACTTATGTGATTTGCATGTGAGTGTTTAACAGCGTTATTCAATACCTCCTGGATCATTCGGTATAAAAAAATAGTTTTGCTTTTGTCAATGGCCACGTTATCCATTTCAGAATGGAAAGAAGTAGTAAACAAGCCGGTTTTGGTTAATTGCGTTAACTGGTGACGAATAGCCACTAACAGGCCTTCTTCCACTAAACGGTCGGCGTAATATCCGTTGCTCAGATCGCGCAGTTCGGAGATGGCATTGGTTACCAATTCTTTGATGGTGTTTAATTCTTCATGCCCCTTTCTTTCAAACGTAATAATGTTCAGGTGCACTTTTGCCAGGCTAAGTATCTGGCCCACATTATCGTGTATTTCCTGGCTAACTACCCGGAAAGTATGGTCTTGCATTTCCAGCTGGGCCTGTAACAGTTCCTGCTGGAATTGTGATTCACGCACTTTTATGTCTAAAAGAATTTTCCGTTTCCGTCTTATATAATTTATTACGACGAGAAATGTAATTACTCCAAAAAGGAGAATAAATACGCTACCGGCAAGGATTGCCATGACGATTTTTTGTTTTTCTTGCTGCATAGGATAAGGCTTATTGAAATACTTAGGTATAAAATGATGCTTAAAACCCGGGGAGCAAAAACAAATACTTTCTGGCCAAATAAAGAAATGTCATTTTTCAATATAAAACTATATAAAGAAAACGAAATACTTACACCTGAATAAAACAATGACACGCCAACAGAAATCCAGAATCCCGATTCAGAAATTAAAAGTATTTCTTCATCGTCTGCAAATCTTTCATACAAATAAAATAATGCAATGGCCGCCAGGAAGAATCCTGAAATGACAATATTTGGAAAAAAATAAACTAATGACTTTCTAGAAAAAGAAAATGTAATTAAATAGCTAATTACACTAATTAAGACAAAGATAACAATAGCTTTTTTCAGTATGCTTCTATGACTCAAGTGATAAAAAATATATCCATAAAAAACTGATTCTACTATTCCTACCAAGTAGTTTATAATAACAGTTGGTTGCTTGAGCACAGAGTTTTGATAGTTTCCGATTACCTCACAGATAAAAATAAAGCCCAGAAATGGTAAAAACCACTTCATGAAAGAGTCCTTCAAATACCTGTAATAAATAATTGCAACAAAAAAACTGATTAATTCCAATATCTGATGAATATATGCCGGCATTTATTGCATTATCTAATTTTGTATACATGAATGTCTCCTCTCTGCTCAATTCGCGTCCGTAAAATAAAAAACGGTTACCATCTGGCAACCGTTTTTACACCCATTTTTTTTGTAAGCCTTATTTATTGCTCAGTTTCTTTGATTTCTGTTTTTTTTGAGAGTAACCGGTTGTTTTGCAACAGTTTATTGTCTTTAAACAGGTTAAGTTCGTCATTGAGTTTTTCTTTATCCTCGTTTGTCCAGTTACCGGTAAGAGCGGCCAGATCTGGTTTTCCTGCATCAACCCAGCTTGTATACCAGAAATCGGCTACCAGGTTGGCAGAATGGATCAGCTGGTCATTAATGGTATTTTTCAGCGCAGCCGCATATGCTTTTGCAAACTCCGTAGTATAACTTTTCGATTCACGGCCCCTTCTTATCTGCACTCGGAACTTTCGCTCTTCGGTAAATCCAAGGCTTATCACTTTCTCTTTTTGTAACATATCCGGCAACAACGATGCAGCTCTGCGTATAGCACCCCAAATCGCTATGCCCGGCTGCTTCAGGTAAGTGGCTTTGTGTGGTGTATAGAGATTGTAATTTGTAATCTCCAGTTCAGGTATCATTGATTCCCATAAACTGTGCAGGCCTTTCTGGTTGGTCAGCTGGCCATCATAGTTAACCGTAGTATGCAAAGGCACATTGGCATCTTCTATATAATGACCAAGGTCGGCCGCATAAAACAAGATACTGTCTTTATTACCTTTCTTAAACGCTTCGGTAAGTTTACCTTTCATATAAACAACATGGTAAGGCACATAGCCATATTTTAATAAACTGTCTTTAGAATACATCTTTACTGCCGATTTCCAGTCTGTCGGCATTTTGTGCGCTGCATCTTTACCATACATTTCAAGATCAATAAAGTGTTTAGTGGCCTCGGTACTGTCTGTATTGCGGCGCGTATCCGGGCGGGGGGCATTCGTTACCAGGTATTCCATATTCCGGTAAAAAAAAGTATTCATCCCATTGGGTAATTCATATATGGCCAGCTGCTGTGCCGTTTTATGAACCAGGAACCCCCAGCTTCCTGTAAGGATCAATACAGCCATTAATATGAGTGTTACTTTACAATGCTTAAACATCTCCATCTTCATACGTATCTTTTTTTTTACATTTAGTGGCAATATTATGATTTTATGCTACAGTTATTGTAATAATTAGGTGAACAATGCTACTAATCCTCCGTACATCAGCAAAAAAATAAGAGAATCGCTGACAGGTATAGTAAATTTGAAAATAACCAAATACTTATGAGCAATATTTTAGAACTCCACAACCTGAAAAAATATTATGCTACCCAAAAAGCGGTAGATGATATCAGCTTCTCCATCAAACAAGGCAGCATCTTTGGTTTGCTGGGCCCTAACGGTGCCGGAAAAACAACCTTACTCCGGATGATCACCGGAATATTCTTTCCCGATAGTGGCCGTATCCAATTCGATGGAAAGGATTTTGATCCGTTGAACGATATTATTAAAATCGGCTACATGCCCGAAGAACGGGGTTTATACAAAAAGATGAAAATTGGCGATCAGGCCTTATACCTTGCACAACTTAAGGGCCTGAGCAGAAGTGAAGCCATGGAAAAGATAAAATTCTGGTTTAAAAGACTGGAAATGGAAAGTTGGTGGAATAAAAAAGTAGAGGACCTTAGTAAGGGTATGAGCCAGAAGCTCCAGTTTGTGATAACCGTATTACACGAACCCAAGCTGATTATTCTGGATGAGCCTTTTAGTGGGTTGGACCCGCTGAATGCTAGCCTGATAAAAGATGAGATTTACGGTTTGGCACAACGCGGAAGTACCATCATTTTCAGTACACACCGGATGGAGCAGGTAGAAGAGATATGCGACCATATCGTGTTGGTAAACCTCGGTCAGAAAATATTAGATGGCACCGTAGGCGATATCAAACAGCAGTTCAAAGAAAATAAGTTCAGCATCAAATTAAGTGAAGTGCCGGCAATGGTAAACAGTAATTCTTTCGAGTTAGCCGATCAGCAGGCAAACGCCTTAACCGTAAGGATTAATGAAGGGTTTAGAAGCAATGATGTATTACAATATTTTTTGCAACAGAACCTAACCATTGAATCATTCAATGAGATACTGCCGTCTTTAAATGAAATATTCATTAACCTGGTTGAAGGCACCAATGCCACTTCGCGGGCATTTCAAAAAATGACTACTTAATCAACTCAATACTTCTCATTCCAAACTAACTATATGAATAAGATATCGCTCATCATACAACGCGAGTACCTCACAAGGGTAAAAAATAAAAGATTTATTCTTACAACTATTTTGATGCCGTTATTGATTGTTGGATTTATTGCCACAGCCACCTTTCTAGCCATCAAAGGAAAAGACAGTCATAAAATAGCCGTAATAGACAACAATAGTTTCTTTAAAGGCAATCTTAAAAATAGCAATGAAGTATCTTTTGATTTTCCTGCTGGCGTGGATACCACTAATTATTTAACAAAAGGCTATACCGATATTATTCTGATTCCGAAATTCGAAGGCAGCCAGAAAGTAAACTATATCATCCGGTCGAAGAAAAGGATCAGCATCACTACTGAGGGTACTATCAGTGACCGGATTAATGCAGCTATTGAAGACAAAATGCTGCAGGATGCCGGTATTAATAAATTAATATTAGACTCTATTCATAAGCAATCTCAATTTGCCGAGTTAAAAGCAGTGGAAGAAAATGGCAGTACTACCAAAGAGAGCAATGCCGCATTATCTTATGCGATTGGTTTTGGCAGTGGTATGCTGATTTATATTACCATGTTTATTTATGGTGCCATGGTAATGCGTGGCGTAATGGAAGAAAAAACAAACCGCATTGCAGAAGTAGTTATTAGCAGTGTTAAACCTTTTCAATTGATGATGGGCAAGATCATAGGGATTGGTGCCGTAGGCTTAACACAGTTTCTGATGTGGATTATTTTGATTGTTGGATTAACTACCGTAGCCCAGGCGTTCATCCCGCATGATGTGCTGGAGCAGGTAAATACTTTACAGCAATACAATGGTCAGATGCCTGCAGGCGGAATGGTGAAAGCCGGTGAAGCTGCACAGCAGATATATAAAGTACAGCATACCATCAGCACCGCTAACTGGCCGGTTATAATCGGTTGTTTTATCTTTTATTTCCTGGGTGGTTACCTGTTTTACGCTGCTTTATTTGCGGCAGTTGGCAGTGTGGTAAATGAAGATCCGCAGGATGCGCAAAGTTTGATGCTGCCTATTACCATGCCGATCATTTTCTCTTTTATTATTATGAGCAATGCGGTACAGGATCCAAGTACACCTATTGCTATCTGGGCAAGTATTATTCCATTCAGCTCACCCATGGTAATGATGGCAAGGATTGCTTATGGTATTCCGGGAACGGTTCCTTACTGGCAACTGGCAGCGAGTATGGCATCATTAATCGGAGGTTTTGTTTTTACAACCTGGTTAAGTGGAAAAATTTACCGTACCGGTATCTTAATGTATGGCAAAAAAGTAACCTGGAAGGAAATGGGTAAATGGGCTTTTAGAAAGAGTTAATAGATGGTAATTATTTTTTAGCCGCAGGTTAGCAGATTATTTCATTTCAATAATCTGCTAACCTGCGGCTTTATTTTTACATTGATTGATTGGTAAATGCAATAACACTTATTGTGCCAACGATATCCGTACACTTATTCCGGCTTTTGTATTGGTAATGGGTGCAGAAGTGGAGATATACGGGATAACCCTTCGCTGATCAAAGAAGAATTTGATATTGATACGGTTATTTAAAACATAATCTATGGAAGGTTGAATAGACACCTCTTTCTGCCCCCCGGTTCCATAAGCATTTGTTTGATCTAAACGGCTGTTACTGTTCGATACATCCCGCATAGACAGGTCGAACTTAAAGGTCAGATCGTTTTGCAATTTTTTTCCGTTCCCGCCAGGTAATTTAAAAGGAAGATTAAAACCTTTCTTACGCCAGCTGGCTCCCACAGTCCATTCTGTTGTGCGGCTCTCACTTAACTGGTAGTCAATTAAACTCAGACTTAATAACCGGCTTTTGCTATATTTGAAATTAAGGTTAAGTTGGTCTATAGTAGTAACCTCAATACCGATTAGTGGTTCAAAACTTTCTTTCATGGTAATATTCGGTACCAGGAAATACGGGATGTAATTACCACTTACTGTATCAATAAACCCGGGTGCACTAAACCGGAAAGGATCCTGGTATAATAAAGCACTGTTGAAACTATTCATACTAAGCGTTCCCACATAGCCATGCGTTATAGTAATATTACTGAATTTAGCAGCCAGTGCCGGTATTTTGGTTAACCCGGTATATGACATTTTCCAATTAGGTCTCGGAAGTAAACCACTGAAAGGATTGGAACTTATTTTCGAGTTCGACTGTTTAATCAAAGGAAATGCGTTCGGATCTTTACCGGTATACGCGGCTATAAATGCGGGCACCAATACATCCTGCGCATAACGGCCATACCCTTTTGCATAACCATCCGCTGCAAATTTTTGTCCGGTAGGTAAGGCCTGCCAATAAGGGTTTTGTTCTGCCACTCTTTTTGAGATGATTAACCTGTTACTTTCAAATGTTCTGAAAGTCTCTGATATCTCATTCGGGTTGTGGCTTCCAAACAATGTACCAAATGAAATATAAGAAATACTGAACCCGCCACTGGCCAATGGATTTAAATGATTAAGCCCTGCTTTACCAGTGGTATCTTTAAATAACTCTGAATATTCTTTCGTGAATGTTTTATCCAGGTTAATATCAATCCTAAATTCTTTGATGGGTTCTATTTGCGCGGTGATACTGAAACGCTGTTCAAAATTTTGCCTGAACAGAAAATTGAAGGTACTGTCCCTGGTAATTAATCCCTGTGATGCTTTTTTATTTAACCAGTTAGTATCCGGCTGCCTGCCAAAAACATAATCCAGGCCCGGGGCAAGGCTATTCCAGTTTTGACCAAGGTATTGAGTGCTATCCGTGTAACCGGGTAAGCGGCTGCTATACCTTGCTGAATAGTTAAATGTTACGGCTTTTAACATGGTTACAAACCTGCCTACAGCCCTGGTTGCCCCACTAAGCTCGGTTGGCTCATTGGCCTTACTTAATTTTTGGGCAATACTTTCATCCCTTTTCTGTTGACGCCATTTCTTTAATGCTTCCGTTCTTTTTTTACCCTTTAACCCTTTTACTACTTCTTCCTTGCTAAGGATAACCGAACCTATAGCAGTTGCATTATTTTTCAAATTCCCTTTCGTTGCGGGATTTTGAGGATTAGATTTCGGCGGCGGTATATTATCCAGCGAACGCAACCATTTTGATTTGTTATATAAGCTTGTGAAATTAAATTGTGCGGTAAGGTTATTATCCTGTGTATTTTCTATTGTATTGCCGAGGTTAATGGCAATACGGCTGGCACCTATCCAGTTGTAAGAAGTTCCATAACTGTATCGGGCCGTTATCCAATCGGTTAAAGGAAATTTATTTAGCGGGAGACTGTAATTAAGGGTTGCTCTTTGCTGGTAGAGGGTATTTCTTCCACCTTTGAAAAGATTTTCTCTAACCGTATCTTTCTTTTCTTTGGTATCAATCCTTCCAAAAGGTTCATCTATCCTTGCATTGTTGGTTGCATTAAAATCCAAATTAAGCGATCTTGAAAGATCCCAACGCATATTATAAAAACGGTCGAAGGTAAAATACTTGTCATAAGTAGTATCAACCCTTTCCACCTTGCTATCTATTGTATTTACTATCCTTGGTATGAATTCACCAAACTGACGGTTGATATCAGCCCTGAAACTTAAAAAAGAGGGTTTCAGGTTAAAATTAAAATCCTTAATCAAAGCCAGCCAGGGTGTTCTTGATCCGATCAGTTTTTTAAATGGCTCAATGTATTTTGTTTGTCCTACAAAAGTATACCCAAGTCCGCCACGTTGTTTGGTAACCGTATTCTGCAATATCACAGGACTGTTTTGCGTGATTTGTGAATAGGCATAACTAAAATCAAAATTACTTAGCCTTAATAGTCCCGGCTTGTTGGTACCCGGCAATATTTTTACATTCGTGAAATTCACGCTTTTGATGGTTGTTTGATCTACTGCTGCATTTCGGATTGAATCGCGTTTTTCTTTGGGGCTGCCATTTAATTTGTCTTTATACTTCACATCGCCGTCATAAGGGTCGTATTCCGGTGTAAGTACTGTCCTGTTAAAACTTGCATACACGGGAATTAATAATCTTGCTTTTTTCGGTAACAGTTTACCTGCATCAATATTGGCAGCTGCATCAATCTGTGAAAGGTTTTCACGTGCCCTTTCATTCACCCTCTGTTCAATAGTACCAAAGCCTGTTGTGTGTGTATTGGAAGAAATGGATATGGTACCCAGGTCTGCTAGAGTAAGGTCTACCCTTCCCTGTGCGGCCCAGCCACCTCGTTCATCCAATTCCGATAAACGCAATTCATTCACCCATACTTCAGCATTTACAATAGCAC
>JANXUL010000043.1 GCA_025356235.1 Bacteroidota bacterium | reverse complement strand
TTTCCTTTTGTTTTAAAAGAAGATACAGTGCCAATTAAATGCGCTACCAGGGAAAGGTTACCACCAATGAGCTCACCTTCCGCCTTGCCCACCCTGT
Organism: Bacteroidota bacterium; assembly: GCA_025356235.1. Lineage (GTDB taxonomy): Bacteria > Bacteroidota > Bacteroidia > Chitinophagales > Chitinophagaceae > Sediminibacterium. The sequence continues at coordinate 13,023 of JANXUL010000043.1, read as the reverse complement.
TCAATATATGTGCATCACATGAATAATTAGAAACGTTGCCTTTTAATGCTTTACGAAGTGACTGAACAAATTCGTTCTCATATTCACCATCATTAAATGCTGCTGCCATTGGTGCATGCAGCGAGGCAATATGTAAATGCTGGTAAACATGTGCATGTAAAACCGTTATATCGCTAAACCCTATCAGCCACTTAGGTTTTTTTTTGAATCGTGTAAAATCCAGCTGGTCTATTATCCTGCTCATACCATAACCACCCCGGCCACATAAAACAGCTTTTACTTCCCCCTCATCCAGCATCGCCTGCATATCCTGTAATCTTTCTGTATCCGTTCCTGAAAAATAATGGAATTGGCTGCCGAGTGTTTTCCCCATTTTTACCTTGTAGCCCCATTGCTGTAAAACGGCCATACAGGTGGCGGCTTTATCCTTTGGCATATATCCTGAAGGGCAAACTATGCCAATGGTATCTCCTTTTTGCAGATAAGCTGGAATTTTGATCATTTGACAATATTACTGAACGGATTTTATAAAGAGGATACTGCTTACCAAACGATTGCTTATTTTTGTACACTTTCCAATAAAGGATTACGATTTATAGAAATGCATACTCCAAAAAGATATTTAATTACTTCTGCCCTCCCCTATGCCAATGGTTTAAAACATATTGGCCACCTGGCAGGTGCTTATTTGCCGGCAGATATTTATGTGCGTTACCTGAAAGCCCAAAAGCGGGATGTTGTTTTTGTTTGCGGCAGTGATGAGCACGGCACCGCCATTCCCATACAAGCTACCAAGGAAGGAACGACCGCCAGGACTATCATTGATAAGTATCACCCCATTATGGAACAGAATTTTAAGGACCTGGGGATTGCATTCGATATTTATCATCGTACCAGCTCTTCTTTACATCATGAAACCGCCCAGGAGTTTTTTACCAAACTCAATGATAATGGCGATCTGGAAATAAAAGAAACCGAACAATATTTTGATGAAGAAGCCAACAGTTTTCTGGCAGACAGGTACATAAAAGGAACCTGCCCCAACTGCAGCTATGCCAATGCGTATGGTGATCAATGTGAGAATTGTGGCAAGAGCTTAAGTCCTGATGAACTGATTAACCCGGTAAGCACTTTAAGTGGCAACAAACCTGTAAAAAAAGTCACTAAACACTGGTACCTGCCATTGAACAGGCATGAAGGTTTTTTACGCGAATGGATATTGAAAGAACATGCCAGCGATTGGCGTGGTACTGTTATCGGTCAATGTAAAAGCTGGATTGATGGCGGATTACAGCCCCGTGCCGTAACCCGCGACCTGGATTGGGGTGTTTCATTACCCGATTCGGTAGAAGGCGGTAAAGGGAAAGTATTGTATGTGTGGTTTGACGCACCCATTGGTTATATCAGTGCCACCAAACAATGGGCATTGGATAATGGAAAAGACTGGAAGCCTTATTGGGAAGACAAAGACACCAAACTGGTGCATTTTGTAGGCAAGGACAATATTGTATTCCATTGCATTATTTTTCCTGTAATGCTGAAACTGCATGGCAATATTTTACCGGATAATGTTCCCGCCAATGAGTTCATGAATTTAGAGGGTGATAAGATGAGCACCAGCCGCAACTGGAAACTGGAAATGCAGGATTATATTGACGACTTCATCAACAAAGAAAATGGCGGCAGCCAGATGGCAGATGTATTACGTTATTATTTAACGCAGATAGCCCCCGAAACCAAAGACAGTGAATTTACCTGGCAGGGTTTCCAGGATGCCAATAACAGCGAGCTGGTAGGCATTTTTGGCAATTTTGTTAACAGGGCATTCGTGCTCATGCACAAGCTATGTAAAGGAAAAGTGCCACCCTTGCATTTGGATATACTTACTGACCTCGATAAAACAACTATTGAGGAAATAAAAAGTACCAAAGAAAAAGTAGAGAATCTTTTGGAACAATACAAATTCAGGGAGGCTTTATTTGAAGTGATTAACCTCGCCAGAACCGGTAACCAATACATGCAGAAGAAAGAGCCATGGATAGTAGCGAAACAGACGAGTGATAACGGACAACCTACAACCGAAGCGCAGCAATCCATTGATAATACGTTGCATATTTGTTTACAATTATGTGCAAACCTGGCTGTTCTCATCAATCCGTTCCTCCCATTCACCGCGAGGAAAATGTGTTACCTGATGAAGGTAGTTGACAAAATGCTCGATTGGGAGAACGCTGGCAAAATAAAGCTCTTGAGTGTTGGCTATTCACTTCGTTCACCGGAATTGTTATTCAGGAAAATTGAAGATTCAGAAATAAGTTATCAAATTGAAAAATTAAAAGCGGCAGTTATCAATCGTGAATCGTCAAACGTGAACAAAGAAAAAATTATGGAAGAAGTTACTCAACCAGCCAGCGAAGAAAAGAAAGAAACCCCGGTAAAACCTGAAATTATTTTTGATGATTTTGCAAAGATTGATTTGCGTGCAGGAAAAATCGTTAGTGCAGAAAAAGTAGAGAAAGCAGATAAATTATTAAAACTACAGGTAGATCTTGGTTTTGAAACAAGGACCATCGTATCGGGCATTGCACTTCATTTTACACCCGAAGACATTGTTGGCAAACAAGTAACGGTTGTTGTAAACCTTGCCCCGCGTAAAATGAGGGGAATAGAAAGCAATGGTATGATCTTAATGGCCGAAGACAGTTCAGGTAAACTTCATTTTATCAATCCCGAAACAAATATCAATCCCGGGGCAGGAGTGAGTTAGTAGGTAGGTTAAAGAAGTTAAAAGGGTTAAAGTAGTATGGGCTTTGCCTTTAACTACTTTAACCCTTTTAACTTCTTTAACTATTCCCGATTTCATTATGCCTTGTCAAAACTAACACACTCCTTCAGCTCCCTTTCAGAATACGCATAGCCGTACTGTTTCAATACATCATCGGGTACACCGTTCCATTGGTTGGGGGTGTTGCCCATATAACCCAGGTCTTTTACGCCAATTTCCGAGGTATAAAAACCAGTCATCACCATGTCGCGCATTTTGCTGAAGAATGCGATGCCCTGTGCCATTTCGGGTCTTACTTTTCTTCCCGTTTTTGCGATGGCATCTTTTACTACAGGGAAAGCAATCAGGTCTACGATCTCTAACTGTTGTTTTTTATCGCAGTCTTTAAATGCTTTTTCATAATGGTTCAGACAATATATATCCAGCCAGCGTAACCCACCCCGTAAAGGTGTTTGATGGCTTGGCATATCCTTCACAATAAATTCCAGGAACTCATGCACTTTGGCATCGGATGCACTACCGCTTACCTCGTCTTTTGGAAGAATGATATCCTCCAGAACAATGATGGTAGCCATTTCATGATCGGTAAAAAATTTATCACCGGTAGTCAGTTTTTTAAGATATTTATCTTCTTCTTCCATCCTGCCTTCATACATAAAGGCATCTTTTGAAGCAGCGATTGCTTTTTTATCGGTGTTCTTACATGCTTCTACCAGCACACCGGAAGCGGCTGTGCCAATAAGCATTGCTTTGATTGATTTTCTTCTGTCCATAATATCACAAATTGATATGATTTTAAAATATGATTATCACGGATTAATCTGATTAGAATATGATTGTCGGGAATTGAATCCGTAAAATCATACATAAATCTTTAATCCCCGATTAGAGGTTTTGTTTTTTCATTTCATCAATAATATACTCAGATGCCCTCATTGATAAAGCCAATATCGTCCAGGTAATATTTTTATCTGCCTGCGAGGTAAACTGGCTTCCATCTACGCAAAACAAAGTCTTACAATCATGTGCCTGGCTCCATTTATTCAATGCAGAAGTTTTTTTATCGCTTCCCATACGAACGGTTCCTGCTTCGTGAATGATATTACCGGGGTTGTTCAACCCGTAATTATTCTTTTCAGTATCATCGCCACCCCAGGTAACAATAGCGCCCATATTATGCAGAATCTCTTTAAAAGTTTCCTTCATATGTTTCGCCTGTTTGATCTCATACTCTGAGTGATTGGTATGAAAACGCAAAACAGGTATGCCATACTTATCCACTACCGAAGGATCAATCTCGCAATAATTGTTGATGTTGGGAACCGCTTCTCCTCTTCCCGCCATACCTACACCTGCTCCGTAAAAGAATCTTGCATCTTCTTTTAATCCGGCACCATACCCACCCGCTTCTTTGGTCTTGCCATTAACGATGTACTTACCATTCTGATTTTGTATACCCATACCAAATCCATATGCCGGCTGGCCCATGCCACCCCAATATTCAATGTGGTACCCACGTGGGAAATCCAGTTTTTTATTATCCAGCCACCAGGGGGTATAAACGTGCATACCGCCTACTCCATCTTCATTGTAACGTTTACGACCATAGAGCTGTGGCAATACGCCACCCACTGCAGCACCGGTAGAATCGTGCAGGTATTTTCCTACTACATTACTATCGTTTGCCAAACCATTCGGATGGCGTGTTGATTTTGAATTGAGTAATAAACGTGCGGTTTCACAGGTACTCGCAGCCAATATTACTATCCGGCCGCTTACCTGGTATTCCATGTTATCTCTTTTATCAACATAAGAAATGCCGGTTGCCAATCCGTCTGCATTGGTAATCACTTCACGTGCCATGGCCATCGTTATCACATCTACATTACCCGTTTCCACAGCCGGTTGAATGAGTGCAGATGAAGAAGAAAAATCCGCAGCGATCTTACAGCTACGGCCGCATTGTGCGCAGTAAAAACATTGTCCGCGCTTTTCATTTATCTTTTTGGTAAGGATGGATAAACGTGATGGGATTACCGGGATACCCAGACCTGTTGCTGATTTTTTAATCATCAACTCATGTAAACGGGGCTTAGGTGCCGGAAGAAAAATCCCATCCGGGTCATTTTCCAATCCTTCATTCGATCCGAATACACCTATCAGTCTATCTACTTTATCATAATAAGGTTTTACATCATCATAGCTAATCGGCCAATCATCGCCTAATCCATCAACACTTTTGCGTTTAAAATCGCGGGGGCCAAAACGCAGGGAGATACGTCCCCAGTGATTGGTTCTTCCGCCAATCATTCTTGCCCGCCACCAGTCCCACTTGGCACTGCCTTCGGCCATTGTATAAGGTTCACCATCAATTTCCCAACCCCAATAACAACCATCGAAATCACCAAATGGTCTGAACTTGGTACTGGCTCCTCGTCGCGGAGAATCCCATGGATTTTTTAGTTGTGCAGAATCTTTGGCAGGATCAAAATCAGCTCCTGCTTCTAACAGGCAAACTTTTAAACCTGCTTTGGATAATATGTATGCGGCCATACCGCCGCCAGCACCTGAACCTACAATAACAGCATCGTATTTCTTAGGCTGTTTTTTAATCTGGAGATCTCCCATATAGCAATTTGATTTTGGTATTCATTGAAGGAATGAATGTAAGATATTTCGCTTATTAGAAAAAGGGTTTTAGTTAAAAAGTAAAAAAGTATGGGTATTTATTAAGAAAACGATTTCGTAAAATGATGGTTGTTGGTGAGGCGATCATCAACGGCGGAGGTGACAATAGCTATTCGGAAGAGAGATTACATTGTATTTTCACGCCAAGACGCATAAGGAAGAAAGTCGCAAAGCTATTCCTGGTGTCTTGTGCGCGTTTCTTTGCGTCTTTGCGTGAAAATTTTCCTAACACCTGTTGTAAGGCGATTAACAACGGAAATTATAAAAAAACCGTTTCGGTATTTCGAAACGGTTTTATATGTTTTGATTTGTTTTGTTAATCAGCTTTGGTTAATCGTTCAGGCCGCTTTAGCGTCCCGACCGATTAGCTGCAACCCATACTATTACCACAATTCAGACATTTATAACAAGTACCGCTACGGATAGTGATGTGGCCACAGGTATTACAAGCCGGCGCATCGCTCTGCATATTTTTAGCCGCTGCATTAACAGCATCCATACCCGCTTCTGCCCTTGCAGGAGAAGACGCTGCCCTTTGCAGTTTTTGTGGTTGTGCCGCAGGTGTGGCATTGGCAGAAGGCGCAGTTACCCGCATACTGCTCAACTCAGGCTTTCCCAGGAAAGTAGCTTCCCCTTCTTCGCCCTCACCGGTATTGCCAATGGTGGGTTTATCAAGCACATGCACCAGGTCGGTACGGCCTAAATATTCAAATGCTAATGCACGGAATACAAAGTCAACCAAGGAAGTGGTGGTTTTGATATTCGGGTGATCTACCATACCTGATGGTTCGAACTTGGTAAACACAAATTTTTCAACGAACTCTTCCAATGGTACACCATACTGTAAGCCTACAGAGATAGCGATGGCAAAGCAGTTCATGAAACTTCTCAGTGTTGAGCCTTCTTTGGCCAGGTCAATAAAGATCTCACCTAAGGTTCCATCGGTGTATTCGCCGGTGCGCAGGAAGATTACCTGTCCGCCAATTTTGGCTTTCTGTGTATAGCCCCTGCGTTTGGCTGGTAAAGATTTTTTTTCTACAATACCCGATAAAGCCCGTTTGAATTTGGTATCAGTGGAGGCATGCATGCGCTTCTGTACTTCTTCCAGCAATTCATCAACAGTTAATTTGCTCAGGTCAACAATATTTGAAGTTGGTTCACTAACCACTTCTTCTTCATTCTCAGCAGCAGCATCTTCCGTTTCGCCTGCTTTCTTTTTCTTATCAGATTTATTACTCAATGGCTGACTCAGTTTAGAACCATCACGGTACAATGCATTAGCTTTCAATCCCAGTTTCCAGCTCAGCAAATAACAATCAGCTATTTCTTCAATGGATGCTTCATGCGGCAGGTTAATAGTTTTAGAAATAGCGCCGCTCAGGAAAGGCTGGCAGGCTGCCATCATACGAATATGCCCGTAAGCATGAATATACCTTTCACCTTTTTTACCACATTTATTAGCGCAGTCAAATACAGGTAAATGTTCGTCTTTCAGGTATGGTGCGCCTTCAATGGTCATGGTTCCGCACACATAGTCATTGGCAGCATCAATCTGTTCTTCAGTAAATCCGAGTTCTTCCAGCAGGTTAAAGTTCCAGTCGGCATATTGCGCTTCGGTAAAACCTAAACGTTGCATACACTCATCACCCAATGTAAAACGGTTGAAAATAAAACCAATCTCGAAAGCCGATTTAGCGGCACCATTTAGTTTTTCAATTTCCTGGTCTGTAAATCCTTTTTCTTTTAAGGAAGCAGGATTAACAAAAGGAGATCCTTCAAAACTGGCTGCACCTACCGCATATTTTTCAATGGCTTCTGCTTCTTTTGGATTATAGCCAAGGTTTCTCAATGCCTGTGGCACAGACTGGTTGATGATCTTGAAATAGCCACCACCACTTAATTTTTTAAATTTCACCAAAGCAAAATCAGGTTCAACACCGGTAGTATCGCAATCCATAACCAGGCCAATGGTTCCGGTGGGTGCGATGACAGTGGTTTGCGCATTGCGGTAACCGTTTTTCTCACCTAACTGTACCGCTTCATCCCATGCTTTGGTAGCTGCTTTCAAAAGTACATCAGGACAATATTGCGCTTTGATACCTTGTGGTTTGATTTCGATTCCTACATAGGCTTCTTCTGCATCATAAGCGGCAGCACGGTGGTTGCGCATAACGCGGAGCATATCTTCTTTATTCTCTTCGTATCTGTCAAATGCCCCGAGGAAGCCGGCCATTTCTGCAGATGTTTTATAAGATACGCCGGTCATGATAGCTGAGATGGCACCTGCAATACCGCGGGCTTCTTCGCTGTCGTAAGGGATACCGCTAACCATCAACATAGAACCGAGGTTGGCAAAGCCTAAACCCAATGTTCTGTAATCATAAGATAACTGGGCCACTTCTTTGGAGGGGAACTGCGCCATTAACACAGATATTTCTAATACAGTGGTCCATAAACGGGTGGTATATTCAAAACCTTCAACATCAAAAACATTGTTTTCTTCCGTATGAAATTTACGCAGGTTAATAGAAGCCAGGTTACAAGCAGTATTATCCAGGAACATATATTCCGAACATGGGTTGGATGCATTGATACGGCCACCTTTAGGGCAGGTATGCCATTCATTGATGGTGGTATCATACTGCGTTCCGGGATCGGCACAACGCCATGCCGCATAAGAAATTTTCTCCCATACTTCACGGGCGGGGATTTTGCTCATAACCCTGCCATCGGTCCTGGCTTTCAGTTCCCAATCACCCTCTTCTTCCAATACTTTGAAGAACGAATTGGGAATACGTACCGAGTTATTCGAATTTTGTCCTGAAACAGTTGCATAGGCTTCACCTTCATAACTGTTATCATAACCGGCAGCTACCAGGGCTGCTACTTTTTTCTCTTCGCCAACTTTCCAGTTGATGAATTCCATGATTTCGGGGTGATCCAGGTCAAGACAAACCATTTTGGCTGCCCTGCGGGTAGTTCCACCACTTTTGATGGCCCCTGCAGCACGGTCGCCAATTTTGAGGAAGCTCATTAATCCGCTCGAAGTACCACCACCGGATAATTTTTCGCCACCCCCACGAATTTGTGAAAAGTTGGTACCCACACCTGAACCATATTTGAAAATACGTGCCTCACGGGTCCAGAGATCCATGATACCGCCATCATTCACCAGGTCATCGGTTACGCTTAAGATAAAGCAGGCATGCGGCTGCGGGCGTTCGTATGCATTGGTTGATTTTTTTAATTTACTGTCTTTCGGGTCTACAAAATAATGGCCCTGTGGCTTACCCGTAATACCATAGCTCTCATGTAAACCGGTATTAAACCATTGTGGCGAGTTGGGTACACAAGCCTGGTTAATGATGCTGTATACTAGCTCATCATAAAATACAACTGCGTCTTTTTCGGAAGCGAAATACCCATAACGCTCTCCCCATACGCGCCAGCAATTGGCCATCCGGTGTGCTACCTGCTTAACGCTTGTTTCCCTGCCGATTGACCCATCCGGTTGTGGCACCCCTGCTTTACGAAAATACTTCTGGGCAAGGATATCGGTAGCAATCTGGCTCCATTGTTTCGGGACCTCCACATTGTTCATTTCGAATACTTTTTCCCCATTGGGGTTCTTGATCACGCTGTTGCGGTAATCGTATTCAAACATGTCAAAAGGACTAACGCCATCTTTGGTGAAGCGGCGGCCGAATTGTAAGCCTTTGGTAGAGCGCGGGTTAGACATATGGTGGGTGCAGTTTAACGGGTTATTTTTAAAAGCCCACGCATTAACGAATTGTTAAGCGGTTGACGAAAATATCCTTCCATTTTCAGAATTCAAGGTTGGAAATATCAACACATTGTGGATAAGGAATGAAGATTATTTCGGACCTCAAATCCCCATTGATTTTGCGGGAATATTAACAGCTGTAGAAAGATTTTTTGAAATAAATGACGGTTGAATGAGTTATTTTCCGTAAAAGAGTAAGGCTGGAAAATCTGTGAATTTTACAACAAACTGGGGTATAGAGGCAGTTATCAAATCGTAAATAATAACATATCTTACAGCCGCATATAAGAAACAACTGGCCAATAAGCACCTTAAACAAAAACTTTTCCGCATTTTTGCAAGTGTACTTACCTATTACTGAATGAAGCAGGCTTTATATAACCAGTTTATTGAGAGAAAAAAATCAGGCAAAAAATCATTTGCTGTTTTGATTGACCCTGATAAAGTTGACAATGAAAAAATTGATCAATTGCTTATGCTGTCAACTGAAGCGAAAGTGGATTATTTTTTTGTTGGCGGAAGCCTGGTTATTTCAAGTCACCTGGATGAATGTATCCAGCAGATTAAATCATCTTCCAATATCCCTGTATTATTGTTCCCGGGTTCACCTTCGCAGGTGAGTAAATATGCAGATGCTTTATTGTACCTCTCGTTGATATCGGGCCGCAACCCCGAGCTGTTGATTGGTCAGCATGTGATCAGTGCCCCTTTCGTTAAAAAAAGTGGTTTGGAAATTATGCCTACCGGTTATATGGTAATTGATGGGGGCGCCCCCACTACCGTATCTTATATTTCGAATGCAACGCCTATTCCTGCCGATAAAAATGAAATTGCGATGTGTACCGCCATGGCCGGCGAGATGCTCGGCATGAAGCTTATTTACATGGATGCGGGCAGCGGTGCCAAAAGGGCGATTACAGAACATATGATTGAAAAAGTAGCCCGTCATATTGAGATCCCCCTCATTATCGGTGGTGGCATTACCGAACCAGAAAAAGCCTACCTCAATTGTAAAGCAGGTGCCGATGTAATCGTGGTCGGAAACGCCATTGAAAAAGATGCATCATTGATCAAAGAAATCAGCAATGCGGTGCATAGTGTTCCGGTGAATGCTTGAGTGGTGAGTGGTGAATGAACTTGTATACTTATAGAATAAAAAAGTGAAAGGTCAAATGTGAAGAAATTCTTTTCACATTTGACCTTTCACTTTTCATGCCCATCACTCACAACTCACTATTCACGACTCACAACTAACGATTTACCTAAGCGTAGAAGTATCCACCCGCGACGGTGTTTCCTTTCCACTATTAATTTCTTTTGAACTTAAGGCAATGGCTTTGATGATCATGGCCATATTGTCCATATCCAACGTACCTATCTCATCACTGACTTTATGGTAATTAGGTTCGCTATCCATTTTTGATGTGGAGATGGTGTGCGCAGGAACACCAAGTCTGGCAAGGGTTGCATTATCCGACCTGTAAAAAAGATTTTGTGTTGTGTAAGGATCGGGATAAAAATTAAAGCCGGTTCCTTTCAGGTTACCCTGCAGTATTTTACCCATATCCGTTTTTTCATACCCTGTAATGTAAGCTGAGTTTTTACCCCATTTGCTTTCGGTGCCAATCATTTCAATATTGAACATGGCTTTTACATCGTCGGGGTTGTATTGACGAGAAAAATAAGTGGCACCATACCCGCCAACTTCTTCTGCAGTAAATGCCACAAAGATTAAGGTACGTTCATTATTATTCAATGCTTTGAAATACCTGGCAAGCATGATAACGGCTGTGGTACCAGCTGCATCATCATTTGCGCCGTTGAAAATAGAATCTGCCAGAACATTGCCATCCTTGTCTTTTACTGCCTTGATACCCAAATGGTCATAGTGCCCGGAGAAAATTACATATTCATTCTTTTTGCTTTTACCGGGTATAATACCCGCAACATTAGCTAATTTCTGTTCTGTGAATTCGTGTTTTGCTTCAACAGTAAACGTTTTGGGGGTTTGCGCAGCTAATACAAACACGATACTTTTTTCAGATTTATATAGTTGTGATTTTGCCCTTGTGAGACCATTAAAAGTTTTTGCAAAACTGGTGTCAACCAATACCAGGTAGTTCCTGTTTCCATTAATATATTTGCGCGCTTCCGCATTCAGGTTAGCACCTGCCGCAATGGTCACTTTCTCATAACCCGATTGCTCGTTGATTTTCAGGTTCTCTTTAGAAGTTACCACAATTACATCTCTTGTATCAACTGAAACCCCGTCGAAATTGCAGGAGGCACTGATGAATTTAGGCCTTACCATAGCAAAAGACTGCAGATAACTGCCGTTATTAGTAAGTGTTTGAAGACCTGTTTTTTTAAATTCGTCAGCGATGAATGCTGCGGCTTTGTCTATGCCGGGGGTAAATGTTCTTCTTCCTTCCATATCATCTGCAGACAGTATTTTCTCTATCCGTTCAACCTCTTTGGCATTAATGATATCATCAATATTCTGGGAAAAAGAAAAAGTTGCTATTGAACACAATAACAACATCAGGCTGATTTTTTTCATTCTTTATTTTTTGTATCCGGCCGGGACGCTAAAGCGGCCTGACCGATAACGGTTCATTAATTATCTGAAAACTTGTTGGTGTTTATTAAGCAGTAGTGGTATAACGTTCAGGCCGTTTTAGCGTGCCCATCGTTAGAGGCTCATCATTTCTTTGAACTTAACTGTTTGCCTGCGGCTTACTTCAATTTTTTCGCCGCCTTTCAGGTCAACCAATAATCCACCATTAAAGTACGGTTCTATTTTTTCTATCCAGCGAAGGTTAATGATGTGTTTCCTGTTTGCGCGGAAGAACATCCTTTCATCCAATCTTTCTTCCAGTGCATTCAACGATTTTAAGATGAGGGGTTTATGGGTACCGAAGAATACTTTCGCATAATTGCCAACGCTTTCGAACAGGCGTATCTCACCCAGTTTCACGAACCAGCAACGTTCGCCGTCTTTTACAAATACCTGGTCGTACTCCGTTAAAGGACCACGGTTCATTCCATTGATGCCTACATTTTCTTTGAAGATCTCGGCCTGTAATTTCTGAATAGCATCAGCCAAACGTTTGGGTTCGATCGGTTTTAAAAGGTAATCCAGTGCATTTACTTCAAATGCTTTGATCGCATATTCATCATAAGCAGTAGTGAAAATTACTTTGGGGGCTTTTTCTACTTCAGCCAAAAGATCGAAGCCTGTTTTACCGGGCATTTGAATATCAAGAAAGATAAGATCGGGGTTTAGTGTCTCGATCTTTTCAATGCCATCATCTACATTGGCTGCTTCTTCTATTACTTCAATATCCGAATGGTCCTGCAATAATTTTTTCAACTCATTGCGGGCCAGTCTCTCATCATCAATAATAATTGCCTTAATTGCCATAGCACGAATTTATGAATAGAATGTTAAGAATGAGAATCCTGCACAGGCATTTTTACTTTTGCTTCCACCATATTATTCTCATTATCCCTGATGTCGAAAGTAGCTTTGCCGCCAAATAATAACGCCAACCTGTTGCGGGTGCTGTTAATGCCAAATCCGTCAACACTGCTGATTTTGCCGTTGAGGTGACCGGTATTTTGCACGATGAGTTCATGATGGTTATCCCTGTAATCGGATATTACCCTCACCAATCCACCTTCTTTTTGTTTGCTGATACCATGTTTGATGGCATTTTCTACCAAAGTCTGCAACATCATGGGCGGTACGGGCTGATCAAGTGTG
>JANXUL010000038.1 GCA_025356235.1 Bacteroidota bacterium | reverse complement strand
CAAGAAAGGCCGGTGAAGTGAATGCGCTTAGTAAAAAAACGAAACCGCATAATGTAAAAAACCAACGTTGGGTAGGTTTTTTTATCAGGAGGCCTTACCTGAGTTTTATCATAATACTCGTTTTAGGTTTTTCCGTGTATTTTATCTATCCAAAATTAGAAACCGGTTTTTTGCCTGAAATGGATGAGGGCAGTATTGTACTCGATTATAATTCTCCTCCCGGCACATCACTGGAAGAAACGGACCGCATTTTACACCTGGTTGAAAAAATATTGGTAACAGTACCCGAAGTGGAAGCTTACAGCCGGAGAACCGGCACCCAGATGGGTTTCTTTATTACAGAACCGAACCGCGGCGATTACCTGATCCAGTTAAAAAAGAAAAGGGATAAAACAACCGAAGAAGTAATCAGCGATATCCGCAAACAGGTAGAAGCTTCGCAACCCGCGCTCCGTATAGATTTTGGACAGGTGATCGGCGATATGCTTGGCGATCTGATGACTTCTGTACAACCGGTAGAAGTAAAAATATTTGGCAACGATATCTCTAAACTACAGGAGCTATCTAAAAAAGTAGCCGCCGTGGTTACCCATGTAGAAGGTGCGGCAGATGTATTTGATGGCATTGTGATTGCCGGTCCATCTATTAATATTGAACCTAATGCCACAACGCTGGCACAGTTTGGCATTACACCGGCCAATTTACAGTACCAGTTACAATCATCTCTGGAAGGAAATATTGTAGGAACTGTTTACGATAAAGACCAGCTTAGTAATATACGCCTGGTTTATCCGGGTAATAAAACCTTGAGTGTAGCGGATATTGATAAAACACCTGTATTCCTGCCCAACGGTAAGTTAAAACCGATAAATCAACTGGCAGATGTACATATCAATACGGGGGATGCAGAAATTGAACGGGAGAACCTGCAATCTATGGGCGTAGTAACGGCACGTTTAGAAAAACGCGACCTGGGAAGCGTAATCAAAGACATACAGGCAGAAGTAACCAAAAGTATCAGCCTTCCGCAAGGATACGCAATTGTGTATGGTGGCGCTTACGCTGATCAGCAACAGTCTTTTAAAGAATTATTAATGATCCTAATCACATCCAGTTTACTGGTGTTTGGGGTGATATTGTTTTTATTTAAAGATTTTAAAATTGCTTTTATCATCCTTCTTATTGCTGTATTAGGTATTAGTGGTAGCTATATGGGTTTATATTTTACGCATACCCCATTGAATGTAGGAAGTTATACCGGTTTGATTATGATCGTAGGTATTATCGGGGAGAACGCCATTTTTACTTTTTTACAGTTTAAGGAATCATTAAAATTATCCAATGATACAGACCAGGCGGTGATCTATTCCATCTCAACACGTTTACGTCCTAAATTAATGACAGCCCTCGGTGCCATTATTGCACTCATGCCCATTGCGTTGGGAATAGGTACAGGTGCACAATTGCATCAACCCCTGGCTATTTCCGTGATTGGCGGGTTTATTGTAGCCATTCCCTTGCTGCTTATTGTACTACCAACACTGATCCGCTTATTCTTCAAAACCAAACCCACTACTCCGTAAATCTCTACACCCTCTATACTTCTGTGTTGAAAAAAATTACCAAAACCTTAGAGTTGCTTTTTAACACGGAGATACCGCGTATATGGAGTTGCACAGAAGGAAGTATAAAACTTCAGAATTTCTACAAAATGGGGTATTAGATTTGGATTATCATTAAAAATTAAGCTATGAAAAAAATTATTGTTGCCTTAACCTTATGCCTTTCTGTTGCAGTGTTTGCCCAAAAATCAGATGCCCCCGCAGTAGCCAAAGCAGCTTTTGCCAAAGCGCATCCCGCCGCCACCAAAGTGAAATGGGAAAAAGAAGATGGGAATTACGAGGTAACCTTTGTTGACAAAGGCAATGAACTGTCTGCAGTTTACAATGCAAAAGGTATTTTAAAGGAATCAGAGCATGAAATTAAAGTAAGTGAGTTACCCGCGGCCGTCACTGCCTACATGAAAGATCATTACAAAGGCATCACTGTAAAAGGCGCGGCCAAAATAACAAAAGCCGATGGTAGTATTAATTATGAAGCTGCTATTAAAGGAAAAGATGTACTTTTTGATGCGAATGGCAAGTTTATTAAAGAAGCGAAAGACTAAATAAATTAAAAATCAAAAGTAAAAAGTCAAAATTATTTTTTGATTTTGTACTTTTATACAATCACCCACAACAACCCTATCATGAAACACAGCATCCTTTGTTTATCACTTTTTGTAGCGGTAAGTAGTTTATGCATCAGCGCGAAGGCGCAAAGCGGTTACCATGTTACCAAGACCTTTCATATAGCCAGCCCGGGAGGGTGGGACTATCCCGCATCTGACCCCGGCTCCAATAAGTTGTATTTATCGCATGGTTCACAGGTAAATATCATTGATAAAACAACCGGCGACTCTTTGGGCTATCTACCTAATACAACCGGAGTGCACGGTATTGCGTTTGCCACTTCTTTTGGTAAAGGATATACCAGCAATGGCCGCCTTAATAATGTTACCGTATTCGATCTGAAAACCCATGCGGTGCTGGGCCAGGTTGCCACAGGTACCAATCCTGATTGGATATTGTACGATGCCTTCTCAAAAAAGATCATCACCAGTAACCATACTGCAGGAAGCCTTACAGTAATAGATCCCGCTACAGATAAAGTAGTGGCTACGATACCTATCATTGGTAACAAACTGGAGACCGTAGTAAGCAATGATGCTGGCAAACTCTTTGTTAATGCAGAAGACAAAAACGAAATCGTTGTCGTAGATATCTTAAAAAATGAAGTCATTGCGCATTGGTCGCTCGCGCCTGGTGATGGCCCTACAGGGTTGGCCATTGATACTAAAACGAAAAGGTTATTTGCCACCTGCGATAAATTACTGGTTGTTATGGATGCCAACAATGGCAAGATTGTTGATAAATTACCCATTGGTGATGGATGCGATGGTGCAGTTTTTGATCCCGGTACAAAATTAATCTTTACCTCAAATGGTGATGGAACAGTAACCATTATTAAGGAAGTATCTGCTAATAAGTATACAGTGATTGAGAACGTTACTACCAAGCGCGGTGCCCGCACAATTACCCTGGATGAAAAGACACACAGGCTGTTTTTACCTACGGCAGATTATGAGCCCGTAGCCAGCGATGCCCCTAAAAATGCAAGGCCAAAAATGATACCTGGTTCTTTCCAGATATTGGTATTGGAAAAATAGTTGGTTATGCCGATCATTCAAAAAAAAGGGCCTTTAACGAGGCCCTTTTTTATATTTAACCCTGTATGTACTATTCTTCAAATTTCCTCCAGAATCAGCAAATAATTTCGCCATTTAAACTACTATAGATGAGCATCCGGAAACTCGTGACTATTTCTTTTCTTGTTTTAATAGGTTTCCCTGTTTTTGCACAAGAGTCTGTAACATCCCTGGTTGGTGTGATTATTGACAAAGATTCTAAAACGCCTATTGAATTCGCGAATATAGAATTACTAAAAGCATCTGATAGTTCCGTTATCACGGGAACGGTTACTGATATAAAAGGAAGATTCACCATTGACCAGTTAAAAGCAGGCAGTTATTTACTTCGTTACAGTTTTATCGGATATGAAAAAACAATTATGCCAGTTATAGTTACAGGGAAACCAAGGATGAATCTTGGCACAATAGAAATATTGCTACAATCAAAACCCATCAGCAATGTAACGGTAACCGCAACAAAATCTTTATTGAACACTTCTATCGACCGCAAATCGTATGATGTTACCAAAGATATTATGGCACAAAGTGGTACCGCAAGTGATGTATTGAAAAACATTCCTTCAGTAGAAGTGGATATAGAAGGAAATCTAAGCCTGAGAGGATCAGGCGATGTGATAATCCTTATTAATGGCCGCACTTCCCCACTATTGGGTAAATTAAATAAAGCTGAAGTATTACAACAGTTTCCCGCCAATACCATTGAACGAATAGAAGTGATTACCAACCCCTCTGCCAGGTATAAACCTGATGGCACTTCAGGTATCATTAATATTATTTTGAAAAAAAGTGTTAAAGGTGGCTGGAATGGTTCTGTTACCGCCAATGCCGGCAACCGCGAAAGGTATAACACCAACGCAACACTGAATTACAAGCCCGGTAAACTGAACATTTTCGGCAATTACGGTATACGGCAGGATAGCCGCCTGCGCACCAACGAAATTAACCGCGAATACCTGGATGCCACAACACATGCAACCAGTGGGTATTATACTGAACAGGGAAATTCTTTAGCCCGGCCACTCACTCACCTGGCTACAATTGGCGCAACCTATACCCCCAACAAAACCAACAGCTTCGGTATTTCGGGTAATTATTCTAACCGCGAGCAGGTTAAAAATGATGTGAACACCAAATCTTTCTTCGATAAGAGCCATGCCGTTACCAGCAACTTCAACAGGTTACGCTATGATCCTGAAACTGAAAAAGAAAAAGATGCCACCGCTTTCTGGGAGCATAACTTTCCGGGTGAGGATCATACCTTGCGCGTAGAATTTAATGTGGCCGCATCAAGAGAACTGGAGGATAACCACTACCAGAATGCATATCATTTCCCAGGCACCAATTCCACTTACGATAATACAAGGATTGGCCAGGATGGTAACCAGCAACAGCTAACCATTGATTATTCCAATTCCTTGTCGGAAAATTCAAAACTGGAAGCAGGTTATTCCGGAGCTTTTAATCAGCAGGATTTTAATTTTTATGGAGAGTTTTATGATATTGCCTCGGGGAAATTTATTGTAGATAAAATAAAGACAAACCGGTTCTTATTTAACCAGACAATACATGCATTGTATGGAACCTATCAAAAAAGTTATGAGAAATTCAGTTATTCCCTTGGTTTACGATTGGAAGAAAGCATAATAAAAGGTAACCAGGTAACCAAGGATACGTTTATCAATAATGATTACCTGAAATTATATCCTACCCTTCACCTGGCCTATCAACTTAAAAGCGGGCAACTGCAATTAAATTACAGCCGCCGGGTTCACAGGCCCGAAGGCGATGATATCAATCCCTTTCCCGAATACCAGGATCCTTACAATGTTCGTGCAGGTAATGCAAAACTCTTACCGGAGATCATTCATTCCGTAGAATTCGGGTATAAATGGCAGGGTAAGAATTTTTCTTTTGTACCCAGTCTTTATTACCGTTATAAGCAAAACGGTTTTACACAGGTAACCGTTCCTGTAAACGATAGTGTGCTGTTAACCACGCAGCAAAACCTTTCCAACGATCAGTCGGCCGGCCTCGAATTAATTTTCTCTGCTAAAGCAGGAAAATTCTTTTCATCCAACCTGAGTACCAATTTCTTTTATAACCAGATCAATGCCACCAACCTCGGTTATTTTGATAACAAGACAATTATTTCTTTCAGTACCAATTTCAACAGCACATTTACGATTACACCCAATACCATGCTGCAGGTAAGCGCCAATTACCGGTCGGCCCGACTTACCCCACAGGGAAAAAACTATCCGTCATTTGTATTGAATATGGGCGTACGCCAGGACATGTTTAAAAAGAAAGTATCGGTAATACTTGCCGCTTCTGATATACTAAGCACGCTCCAACAAAAATCCGAATTGAATACAACTTATTTAAAGCAGGCAAGTATCGGAAGAAGGGATGCGCAGATCGTATACCTCGGAATCAGTTACCGCTTTGGTAAGCTTATTAAAAAAGCAGAAGAGAAAATGCAGTTCGACAATGCGCAATAAACAAGTATGAATTTTATACTTCTATTAGTCGTGCGAATTCTCCTTGTATGCCAGTTGCATAAACGACTTTACCTCCTCATTCAAATCCTCTGGCAGGCACATGCGAAAATGGTGATTAAACTGCTGTGAGCCCGGCACCTGGGCAATCTTATGAAAACAAAGGTTATCCGGGTAAGGTTTCGTAAACGGGAATACGATATCCATAAAATCTTTTCCCAGCCGGGTTATATAAACCATTCGTTTTTTTGCTGCAAAAGCAATCATGGTTTTGGTTGGATGAACCGTTACTGTACCTATTTTCTGGTATTGTTCTGTAAAATGGCGGAACAGGGAAAGGGTGTGCCCGGTTTTACCTTGCAGAAAATCAGGGAGTGTCTTCTCCCCGCAGGAATGTACCTGGTTGGTTTTTACAAATTCACGGTTACATAAGTGGCAGGTCCACATAATAGCTTGTAGATAATATTTCCATGTAAAGGTTATCCATTCTCGGGTTCTCGGCCAAAAAACTTTTATCTTATAAAGATTGTCTGTAATTTATGCCTTCAACATAAGTATATGGCATCCATCTTTTGGGAACACGCTGTTATCCCAATAAAAAAAATACAGGTCGTGGCCATCTATATTGCCTGTTTCTTATTTACAGGAAAACTTACTGCGCAATCTACCATTGGTATTACAGGACGGCGTGACACTTCCTATACTAATTACAGTGCCTACCAAAGTACCAGGAAAACCCATCCTGCCATTAAACTGGTGGCAGAAATAAAAACTGCCGCTGTTACAGAAGAAAAGAATATCACCTATACGGCTATTGCCAACCGAAATTTATTGATAGATGCTTTTTATCCAAAAATAAAAAGTAACCATAAAAATACGGCCATTATCATTATCCATGGGGGAGGGTGGCGTTCTGGTAACCGCACACAA
This sequence comes from Bacteroidota bacterium, assembly GCA_025356235.1. GTDB lineage: Bacteria > Bacteroidota > Bacteroidia > Chitinophagales > Chitinophagaceae > Sediminibacterium. The sequence goes on along the minus strand of JANXUL010000038.1, from coordinate 4,338 downwards.
CATTATCCGTTGGCACAAAAACTAGCCCAGCTTGGTTATGCGTGTTTTACTCCGCAATACAGGCTTTCGACCGAAGTACTTTTTCCGGCGGCGGTATATGATTTGAAAGAAGCAGTGAGATGGATTCGCAAAAACGCCGTTGCTTATAATATTGATACTTCACGGATAGTGGCCATGGGTTTTTCTGCGGGTGGCGAGCTGGCCGTTTTTATGGGTGTTACCGGTAATATGCCTTTGTTTGAGGGAACGAATGCCTCATCAGCGATAGCTACAAATATTAATGCGGTGGTAGATATGGATGGCATCTTATCTTTTGTTCACCCTGAATCGGGTGAAGGGGATGACAGTAAAAGAACCTCGGCCGCAACTTACTGGTTTGGCTATCCGAGAAAAGACCATGAGAAAATTTGGGAAGCCGCTTCTTCGTTAAGTTATGTGGGCAGCAGCACGCCCCCCACTCTTTTCATCAACAGTTCTGTAGACCGTATGCATGCTGGTCGTGAAGATTATATTAAAGCCTTACAACAATACCATATTTACACAGAAGTACACAGCTTCGAAGATGCCCCGCATGCTTTCTGCCTATTTGATCCGTGGTTTGAGCCTACGGTAAAATACATTGATGGGTTTCTTAAGAAAGTTTTTAGTCGATAAAATATAATCGTAATGCTGTAAGCAGTAGTAAGTTCGTTAAATAGTTTTTTATCAAACAAAACAAAGATTTTTTTGTATTTACTATCTTACAATCGTACTGCTTTAGCATCACCTGTTATACTAACAGATATTTTTTTCTCAAAACCAATTCAGATGCAACAGAAAATATTTTTATCGGCCACATGGGAATATTTAGCTATGCTTAATTACGAAGTAGATCCGGCGATATTGCTGCCGCATTTACCACCCTATACCGAAATTGATTTTTTTAATGGGAAAGCATTGGTGAGTATCGTAGGGTTTTTATTTAATAATACAAAAGTATTGGGCATTGAATGGCCCTGGCATACCCATTTTGAAGAGGTAAACCTTCGCTACTATATTAAACATTTTGATGGTAACGGGTGGAAACGCGGAGTTGGGTTTGTATCTGAAATTGTTCCCAAACCTTTGATCGCCCATATGGCCAATATCCTGTATAATGAGCATTACAGCACCGCTAAAATGTCGCATATGATTAAAGAAGAGAATGATGAGTTAACAGCTGAATACAAATGGAAAAGCAGTAAGCAATCCTGGAACAGGATCTGGATACAGGCAAAAAAATCACTTCAAAATATCAGCCACGGCAGTGAGGAAGAATTTATTTTTGAACACTATTTTGGTTATAATAAGTTGAACAATCGCACTACTATTGAGTATTCGATTGCCCATCCGCGTTGGCAGGTGTATCCTGTTACCGATTTTTTTCTTCAGGCAGATATTAAAAACCTATACGGCTCCCCATTTGTTCCCTTTATCGAAGGAATAAAACCACACTCTGTTTTTCTGGCAAAGGGCTCAGATATAATTGTTCATAAACCGGTTAAGATAAGCGGTTAATGAAAATTAAATATATGCCTCAAGACAAATATTGATCAACCAAAGGCATAAACCACCATCAGTATTTAACAATCTTTCCATCTTTCATCACCCAATTCACATCCTGCAGTACTTCAATATTTTTAGTGGGATCTTTTTTTATCGCGATGATATCTGCAAAAGCACCTGGTTTGATCTCACCAATCTTACCTTCCTGACCAAGTAATTCGGCTGCCGTAATGGTGGCTGTTTGCATAGCTTGTATGGGTGTAAGTCCCCATTCAACAAAATAGCTAAAGTCTTTTGCCTGTGGCAGGTTCCAGTCGTACCCGCCAATATCTGTTCCATAAGCCAGCTTCACGCCCATCTTTATTGCTTTCTTAAAAATATCAGGGATTGTTTGCTGGAAATATAAATTAATAGGGCTTCCCAACCGGGCCCTGCCTTCGGCCACAAATGCATTTACAAATAATGTTGGGCACCAGAATATTCCTTTGCTTGCCATCAGCTGCATACATTCTTCATCCATGCCGCTTCCGTGTTCGATACTTCTTGCACCGGCATTGATGGCAGCGATAATGCCATCGCGTGTCATGGCGTGCGCTGCCATTTTTTTTCTACTGCGAATGGTTTCATCCCCGATAGCATTGATTTCTTCAGTGGTAAAGTTGGGAATAGAGCGGTAAGAACCATTCTCTACCTTATAATAACCCCGGTCTGCATAGATCTTTATCCAATCCGCACCCTGTTCAATTTGCTGGCGAACGGCTTTCCTGCCCTCATCTGCCCCGGTAATCTCCTGCAATCCTTTGGGCATTTTCAGGTCCCATGCATAATCACCTGCCTTAATGGGATAGTGCCCGGTAGTATTAATGGCCAGTGTAGATACAAACATGCGCGGCCCGGGAATAATTCCATTATTGATTGCTTTTTTAACATCTACATCCGCAAAACCCGCGCCTTCTGTACCAAGGTCGCGAATAGTGGTAAACCCGTTTTGCAAAGCTTTAGCTGCACTCTTTGTTGCAAGTATGGTTCTGTAGGGTACAGATGATTTTAAGAGTTGTACATCATAATCCTCAGATGTTATATCACCCTGTAATAATACATGTGTATGACAATCAATTAATCCGGGTAAAACAAAATAATCAGACAAGTCAATAACGCTGTCCGCAGCGGGTTGGGAGGTTGTTACAGAAACGACCTTGTTATCTTTTATGAGTATATTCTGTTTGTCAACGACCAGGCCTTTTTTTGTATCCAATAATTTTCCGCATTTGATAAGGGTAGTTTTTTGTGCGATGGAATGGATTGAAAAAAGGCAAAGAATAACAAAAAGCGAACGTTGCATAGACAGTGTTTTAGAAGTGAAACAGGTTTTGGGTGATTTATCAAATGTATAAAGATTATGATAAAAGCACCGGATTTTTGTCGGATTCACATACATTGCTCATACAAAAAAATATCCTTATAAGATTTCTGCAATTCACTTGCCGGAAATTGAAAAACCCTCATCATCTGCCATTCAACAACCAACTGCTGAAAGATGATAAGGGTTTACGAGGTATCACTCTGTGCTTAACGTTACTGTTCGTATTCTCTGCAATAAAAATTTGTTTTATTCGGTTTTTATCCAAATAGGTTAAGCATTTCAACGCAGAGAGAGAGAGTTTAATATTTAAAATTCCCTTTGAAGTTTTTCTTAAATTCAATAAAATCCGGAATAGACACATTGGCCACATACCCATTGTCCGGATGGAAGTGGATATATTCCTGGTGATAATCTTCTGCAGTATAGAACTGCGTAAAAGGCACTACCTGGGTAACAATCTGCTGCTTATACTTTCCGGAAGCCTGCAATTTTTTTATCTCAGCCTGTACCACCTGTTTTTCTGTTTGGCTGCGATAGAAAGCAGCGGAGCGGTATTGGGTTCCTTCGTCGTGCCCCTGACGGTTCAGTTCGGTGGGGTTCATGCTGGCGAAAAATGCAGTAACTAGTGTTTCGTAAGAAATTTTAGTGGGGTCATAATATACCTGTACGGCTTCTGCATGCCCTGTTTTACCTGTGCACACAGTTTCGTAATCAGGATGTTTATCGCTTCCGCCTGAATAGCCGGAAACAGCATCCCTTACACCCACTAAACTCTGAAAAACGATTTCTGCATGCCAGAAACAACCTTCCGCGAATGTGGCTACGGCTTCATTGGCCGATGGTTTTTGTTTTTCGGGCAATGGAATTTTTATTGACTGCGATTGTACGCAGGAGGAAAAAAGAAAGATACCGGCGAGAGCCGTTATTATAAATTTCATTTCAATTGTGTTTTAAGTGAATTTTTTCTTTTAATACGAGGATACCTGAAAAAATAATACTCATTTTCTTCTGTTATCCTCTTTTCAAAATCGTACCCATTAATTTTTAGAAGCCGTTGGAGCTTTACCACCTTCGGGAACAAAGATTAGCGCTGCGGAGTTCAGGCAATACCTTTTGCCTGTGGGTGCCGGACCATCATCAAATACATGTCCGAGATGAGAACCACTTTTACTGTCAACCACTGCCCAGCGGGTTTCGCCATAACTATTGTCTTTTACGAGCATGACCGCATCCGGGGTAATCGGCGCATAAAAACTAGGCCATCCCGTTCCGGAATTGAATTTGGATTCAGAGCTAAACAAAGGCTGCAAAGTAGCTGCCGAATAATAGGTTCCTTTTTCATAAAAATGATCATATTTACCTGTACCAGCCCTTTCGGTTCCTTCCTGGCGCAGTATGTAGAACTGATCGGCTGTTAAACGCGTTTTCCATTCTGCTTCTGTTAATTGCAT
>JANXUL010000027.1 GCA_025356235.1 Bacteroidota bacterium | reverse complement strand
CCAGAAAGTAGAGGTATTGATCACCATGGCATTCAGGCCGGTACCTGCATCTATAATACGAACCATGCCAAGTATAAAAAGAACGCCCAGCCCATCGGCATACTCTTTTTGTATGGTTAGTACCAACATACCATCTTTTACGTTCAACCAGATATTACCGAAAATAAAAAGCGACATCAGTAACAGGTTGATACAGGATCGTTGATAGATACGGTGGATTTCTTTATAATCTTTGTCCTTCCATGCCCTTGCCAATACACCTGCAGAAATGGCCTGGATACTTCGTTGAGGTATTTGAATGAGGTTAGCGGCGTATTGTGCGAAAACAAACACGCCCGTAGCAGCGAGGCCTTTAATACTGGCAATAATCAGGCTGTCTATGGTGGCCGCTACGGCTGCAATAACGGTACCGCCAAAAATGAGCATCTGCATGCTTACTATTTTTTTCCAGAATTTACGGGTAACGCTGCTGATGCTGAAACTGAAATATAAATGTCCTGTTTTATACATATAGCCTAACAATACAAGAAATACAATGAGGTATTGAAAGGAAAAAAAGTAAACAAAATACCGAAAAGAAATCACATGAAAATAAAACAGCATAATCAATACACTGGTTAAAATACGCAGCCCGGTCTCTTTCAGAAAATTGGAGATGATAGACTTTTGTACTGCCCAGCAAAAACTCTCTATCACAGAAAAGAAAAGCATACCCATGGCGAAGGGGAACAGCCAGAAATAATAATCCACCACCAGCTTTGAATTCTCAGAAAATTTACGCACAAACAAAGGCTCAAAATACCAACCGCCCAGCAATACCAATATAAACCCGATAAAAGATGCCAGCAATGCCCATGATAACAGGTCTATTCTTTTTTCCGGGAGGTTATCTTTATAATATGGATAGAATTTATAAATCACCGGGATAACCCCGAGGGATCCAAAAGCAAACATGATCTGCGCAAAATCAAAAAAGATACGGGTTATCGCATATTGGTCGGGGGTAAAAATATTACCTGTTTTATAAAATCCGAATGGGGTTTTAGCTGTATAGAAATAGTTATTGATAAACCCAATAAAGAACCCGATATACACCAGTACACTTGAGATAATCGTTTGCTTGCGGATACTGCCCATAATATTGTTTATCCCTGTTAATTAGCGGGAGCCGCCAGCTTTACCTTGATATAAAATTGTTTTTCTATTTCTTCCGGTTTTATAACATCGGCTTCACCGGCTTTCAGGCCCAGCGATTTCCATTGTGTACTTGCTGGTTCTATCAATACTTCTTTACCGCCCACTTTCATTAATACAGGCATATCAAATCCATCAACTGCATTAGCCCATCGGTAAGCGATCGATGACTTGTTAGCAGGAAAATAATATTCCAGTACAGGTATTTTCGTTGTGGTGAGGTATTGCTCAAATATTTTATCCAGCTTTGTCCCGATAAAACCACTCATTGCATCACGTATATCTTTTGTAGTGACCGTTTGGTGATAAAATTTCTTATTCAGGAAACGCAGCATGTTCCTGAACTTCTCATCATCCCGCATAAAATGACGGATGCTGTGTAACATATTACCCGACTTCGGATACATATCACCGCTACCTTGTTTATTTACCCCGTAAGCAGCAATAATGGGCACATCATTGCGGATGCCTTTTCTGGTGCCATAATTATATTCATTACCTGCTTCCACACCGCTCTGGCATTCTGTATACAGTGTTTCAGAATAATTGGTAAAGCCTTCGTGAATCCACATGTCTGCCAGGTCTTTACTGGTAATATTGTTGGCAAACCATTCGTGACCGCTTTCGTGAACGATGATAAAATCCCATTTCAAACCCCAACCGGTTCCGGATAAATCCCTCCCTAAATAACCATTCTTAAATTCATTACCATACGCTACCGCACTCTGGTGTTCCATGCCAAGGTGTGGGGCCTGTATTAATTTATAGCTATCCTCATAAAAAGGATAAGGTCCCATCCAATGCTCAAAACAACGCAGCATAAGCGGTGCCTGTTTAAACTGTTCTTTGGCTTTATCCAATTCATAATCAAGTACCCAATAATCGCAATCAAGTCTTCCTTTTTCACCTGCAAAGGTTTCGTGCCAGGTTACATATTTGCCGATATATGGGATAATATTATAATTGTTGATAGGATTTTTTACTTTCCATTCGTAAGTGAGCATTCCGGCACTGTACCTTTTTTTGCTGATCAATCTTCCGTTACCAACTGCAACCAAAGTGTCGGGTACTGTTATTTTGAGTGTAGCACCACTATCGGGTTCATCACTTTGGTGGTCCTTGCAGGGATACCAGACGCTGGCACCCAATCCCTGGCAGGCAACACTCATCCATGGGCGGCCCATTTTGTCTTGGGTAAATATCCAGCCACCATCCCATGGTGGGCGTTTGGCAATAACGGGGCTACCACGAAAGGACAATGCTAATTTTCCGGTAATCCCTTTTCGCAGGTTCCGGGGAAAACTGATATAATAAACATTGCCATCTCTCGTATAAGTGAGCGCAATATCACCGTAAAAGGCTTTTGTTAACTCCATGGGTTGCTGAAGGTCAATCTGCATTAATTTACCCGGCGCGATTACTTTAAACCTGATATCCACTTTGCCGGTTATGCTTTTCGCATCATAATCGGGTGTAACACCAATAGAATAATGGATCACATCCCACCATGCCCTTTCCGGCGTAATTGTTCCCCTGAGGGTATCAGCTTTTGTAAAGGGCTTTGTTACAGGCCCCAATTGAGCCATAGATAAAAAGCAGCTGAACGAACAAATCACTGTCAATAATTTGCGTTTTGTATTCATCGTTTAAAAGTAAGATATTCGGGCAGTATGATTGGTAAGAATCAGCTAATATTGAAAAAAGTGGGAAGCTATTCCGGGCAATGGCTATGGAACGGCATGTTAGGCTACGTACTTTTCTTTTTAGCCTGTAACGGAGAAAAACAAAAAGATAAACAGGTATTCTATTATAACGAGTCCACCGGTACCCAATCACTTGATCCTGCTTTTGCCAAGAACCAGGCAGTTATGTGGGCAACACATCAGCTATACAATACATTAGTTGAAATTGATAGCGGATTGAATATAGTGCCTTCTTTAGCAAAAAGCTGGAACGTGAGTGCCAACAGGTTAACCTACACTTTTCATTTACGAACCGGTATCCGTTTTCATGACAATGAAGCTTTCCCCGCCGGAAAAGGAAGGCTGTTTACCGCCAATGATGTGGCCTATAGTTTTAACCGGATACTGGACAAAACCACCGCAAGCAGCGGAGCCTGGATATTTAATAACCGGGTGGATACTGCAAAAGGATTTACCGCCTTGAATGATTCTACTTTTCAATTACAATTATTACGGCCCTTTCACCCGATAATGGGTATTCTTAGTATGCAGTATTGCAGTATTGTACCAAAAGAAGTGGTAGCTAAATATGGAAAAGATTTTCGCCGCCATCCCTGTGGTACCGGCCCCTTTACATTGGTATCCTGGGATGAGGGCGAAGCCATGATCTTCCACAAAAACCAACACTATTGGGAAAAAGACGGTACCGGTACAGCTTTGCCTTATTTAGATGCCATTAAAGTGAGCTATTTTGATAATAAGGCAACGGAGTTCTTACAGTTCAGGCAGGGCGGATTGAGTTTTATCAATGATATTGATCCTTCATTCAAAGATGAAATACTCACGAAGAAAGGCGAATTACGACGGCAATGGGAGGGAAAGATCCAGTTGAAAAAACATCCTTACCTCAATACAGAATACCTGGGCATATTGGTTGAGGAAAACAACCTGCTCGTAGCCAACTCATCCACACGAATAAAGGCCGTAAGGCAGGCTATTAACTATGCCATTAACCGAAAGCAGTTAATGATGTATATGCGAAATTCTATTGGTATACCGGCAGAAGCAGGGTTTGTACCGGGTGGATTACCCTCCAGAAATACAGAGACCGTAAAAGGATATCCGTACGATCCGGCAAAAGCAAAAAAACTATTGGCCGATGCAGGTTTTGCAGAAGGAAAAAATCTTCCGTCCATAAAATTGCTAACCATTGCCATTTACGCAGATATTGGAAGTTTTGTTGCCCGGCAATTAGAAGAAGTAGGCATACCGGTGCAGGTAGAAGTGATACAGAAAAGTTTATTACTCGAACAAACCGCTAAATCGCAGGCACTATTTTTTCGTGGAAGCTGGATAGCCGATTACCCCGATGCGGAAAATTATATGGCCATGTTTTACAGCAAGAACCCCGCGCCACCCAATTATACCCGTTATAAAAACCCGGCGTTTGATGTATTGTATGAAAAAGCATTATTGGAAAACAATGATTCACTCCGCTATCAATTGTACCGCGAAATGGATCAGATCGTGATCAATGATGCGCCGGTAGTGCCTATCTGGTATGATATGGCCATTCATTTGATACAGCCCAATGTAGCAGGGTTTTATCCGAATGCATTGAATTTATTGGAACTTCGAAGGACTAAAATTAAGTAGGTCAAATAAAAAACCACAAATTCACTGACTAATAAATACAAATAAAATCAGTGAATTTGCGGCGAAAAATTAAGACGAAGTAAAAAGCATTTAATCATCCACACGTCAACAACACCCAGATACTTTCTTACTGTTTCTTCAGTTTATCCTTAAACGCTTTTTCAAACTTCTCCAGCTTAGGGGCGATCACAAACCGGCAATAGCTCTGGTTCTGGTTATCATTATAATAATTCTGGTGATAGTTCTCGGCAGGGTAAAAGTTTTTAAACGGTTCAATATCGGTAACTATGGGTTTATCCCAGGCACCGCTTTTATCAAGTTTGTCTTTATAATGGAGTGCTTTTTGTTTTTGTTCATCAGTATGGTAATAAATCACGCTGCGGTATTGCGGGCCAACATCATTTCCCTGGCGGTCGCGGGTGGTAGGGTCATGGGTTTTCCAGAAAATCTCCAGCAATTCATCATAACTTATTTTGGAAGGGTCAAATACAATTCGGGCCAGTTCTACATGGCCGGTATTTTTATCGCATACCTGTTCGTAAGTAGGGTTTTCCACAAATCCACCACCATACCCGCTGATTACTTTATATACACCTTCCAATCTTTGAAAAAAAGATTCTGTACACCAGAAACAGCCTTCACCAAATGTGGCAGTATCCGTTTTTACCCCATGGGGGATCGCTTCATTATTCATAGTTATTAATTTCTTTTCGTTTTTAGGTTGTGCGCAGACAGTAAAACCAAGTGCCAGCAGACAAACAGAGAACCAGGTTCGCATCATGTTTATTTTTTTAAAAGTACGACATAGAATCATAAACAGATTGACGGGCTAATGGTTCAATCCTTACAATCGTTAAAAAGGATGTGGATCTGTTAACAAATAGACTCCTTTCACCACGCAGACGCAGAGAGGCAGAGGTTTTCGCAGAAATACGGCTTACACCATTACCTTTACTACCAAAAGAAAAGGATCAGCAGTTTATGCGTTTATACCCGGAAACAGCGGCTTCACAACTGGAATTTGATAAGGTAAAGGCATTACTGAAAGAACATGCCAAAACCGAATATGCCAAACACAAGGCAGAGCAGCTTCGTATCCATACCCGGAAGGATTATATAGAACTGGAACTGCAGCAAAGCAATGAATACAAACTCATTCTGCAGCAGGGTCAGTATTTCCCGAATGATTTTACACTTAACATCAGCCGAGATATAAAATTACTCTCCATTCCCGGTGCTATGTTAAGCGGCGAACAATGGATGCCGGTACGCAAACTTGCCGAAAACATTCATACCATTTTCAGGTGGTTTGATACAGAAAGAAGGTTGGCATTTCCGGCCCTTTCAAAAGTAATCGCCGGTACCTATTATGAAAAAGTGATCATTGAACTAATTGATGAAATACTCGACGAGAGCGGCAATGTAAAAGACAATGCTTCTGAAGACCTGCAGAAAATACGTATGAGCCTCTTCCGCAAAAGAAATGAACTGCGCCGGGTTTTTGAAAAAGTAATTTCAAAATTGGCCAAAGCCGGTTACAGCGCGGATATAGATGAAAGCTTTAGTAATGGCAGAAGGGTAGTGGCAGTATTTTCAGAACACAAACGACAGGTGAAAGGCATACTGCATGGAGAAAGCGACAGCCGCAAAACCGCGTTTATAGAACCCGAAGAAACCATTGACCTTAACAACGCCGTATTTAGTCTTGAACATGATGAGATCAAAGAAGTACAAAGGATTTTACGTGAACTCACAGCCCGGTTATCCGTTTATGCAACGCTGCTAAAACAATACCTCGATACCACAGGCGAATACGATTTTATTAATGCCAAAGCCAAGCTTGCCATTGATATGAATGGCCAGTTTCCTGCGTTAACCGATAAAGCACATATTCATTTAATAGATGCCTATCACCCGCTTTTATATATCTACAATAAATCGTCTGGCAAAAAAACCATACCGGTTACCTTAACACTGGATGAAAAAAACCGCATACTGGTTATCAGCGGCCCCAATGCCGGTGGCAAAACGGTTACCATGAAAACCATCGGCTTAAACCAACTGATGTTACAGAGTGGTTTATTAGTGCCGGTTCACCCAGATTCGCAGATGGGTATTTTTAAACACTTGTTTATTCATATTGGAGATACACAGAACCTCGAATTTGAATTGAGTACTTATTCCAGCCATTTGCTGCACATGAAATATTTTATTGAAACGGCCAATGGCAAGACCCTGTTTTTTATTGATGAACTGGGCAGCGGCAGCGACCCAAACCTGGGAGGTGCCTTTGCTGAAGTGATCATGGAAGAATTATCACGCCGCCATTCCTATGGTATTGTAACTACCCATTACCTAAACCTGAAAGTAATGGCCAATCATACCCAGGGCATCATAAACGGTGCCATGCAGTTTGATGAAGTGAATTTACAACCTATGTACAAATTAGTGGTTGGTAAACCCGGAAGTTCCTACACATTTGCCATTGCCGAACGAATTGGTTTACCGCAGCACCTGATTGCCAAAGCAAGGAAACTGGTTGATGAAGACCATTTTAAATTAGACAGGCTCCTCAACAGTACAGAGCAGGACCTGCAACAATTGAATAAAGAGAAAAAAGAATTACAGCGCCTGGTAAAGGAAAATGAAAAGTTGAAGAAAGAAATGCAGACGGTATTGGACAAAGAGCGCCACACCCAACAAATAGAATTGTTGAAAAACCAGAACCGGATTTCCGAAGAAAGGTTGGTGTATTTAAAAGACATGGAACGCAAGCTGAAACAAATTGTACTTGACTGGAAAAAATCGGAGAACAAGAATGAAGTGGTAAAAAACCTGCAGACATTATTGTTCAGAAGCAAGGAAGAGATTGTAGTAAACAAGCTCGCCAAAAAAGTTGATCTTACATACAAAGAATTAAATGAACATATTGTTGTTGGTTCACTGGTAAAACTTAAAAAGAATTACCAGGTAGGCGAGGTGAAAGAGATCCGTGGCAAAAGAGCCATTGTTCAGATCGGTGTTTTACCGATGAATGTTAATATTGCAGATCTGATCTCTGTCGTGAAAGTACCCGATGAAAAGAAAGAAAATTAAGCCCACACAACAATAACCTTCCTCCGCAAATCTATGCCTGGGCAAAACAGGTAATCTGACTGTCAACTTTTATGTTATCAATAACATATTTTTATTCATAATATAGTTTATCTTACGGTTCCCCCGCTTTTTTAAAAACCTTAAACCCTGCATATGAGAAAAGCCAACCTATGTTCTGCTTTAGTGTGCCTTGCACTTTGCGTTCTTACTTCCCACTCTCTGCTGGCTCAATATGAGCCTGACAAAAAACTTCCGGTAGATGCGAATGTAAAAATTGGTCGTTTGCCCAATGGTCTTACTTATTACATTCGTAAAAATGCACTTCCCGCAAAAAAAGTACAACTTCGCCTGGTTGTTAATACGGGCTCTGTACTGGAAGATGCCGACCAGCAGGGCCTTGCACATATGATGGAACATATGAATTTTAATGGGTTAAAACATTTCCCAAAGAATGAACTGGTTAATTATCTTCAATCCATTGGCGTAAAATTTGGTGCCGACCTGAATGCTTATACCAGTTTTGACGAAACCGTTTATATTCTTCCTATTCCCACAGATGATCCTGAAAAAATTGATAAAGGTTTTACGATCCTCGAAGACTGGGCATATAATGCCTTGCTTGATACATCTGAAATTAATAAAGAAAGAGGGGTTGTACTGGAAGAATCCCGGTTAGGAAAAGGTGCCAATGAACGTATGGGCAAGAAATATTACCCGATACTTTTCAATGGTTCAGATTATTCTAAAAGATTGCCTATTGGTAAAGACAGTATACTGCAAAGCTTCGATCCCTCATCACTCATCCGTTTTTATAAAACATGGTACAGGCCTGATTTGATGTCGGTTATTGTGGTAGGTGATATTGATCCCGAATTAGCAGAAAAGGAGATTAAGCAGCATTTTGCAGATTACAAAAATCCAACAAAAGAAAAACCAAGGCCATCTATTATAGATATCTCGCCGAGAGCCCATAATGAAAGTATTGTTCTCACAGATAAAGAACAACCGTATAATATTCTCCAGGTGTTTAATTATACCGAAAAAGCAAAACCCGTTCTTACATGGGGAGATTACCGAAGGACGGTTGTAGAAGGATTATTTAATACAATGATTAACCAAAGATTGAATGAACTGACGCAACTACCCAATGCACCATTTCTTGCGGGCAATGCCAGTTTTAGTGGATTTATCAGGGGCTATCGGGCATTTACTTCTTTTGCTGTGATGGGTGATAAACCTACCAAAAATGCATTAGATGCCTTAATTGCTACCACTGAAAGTGTAATGAAATATGGCTTCCTGCCAACAGAGCTGCAAAGAGCTAAAATTAATACCCTTACCTTTTCTGAAAGAAATTATAACGATCGGGATAAAACAGAATCTATACGGCTGGTAAATGAATATGTAAGCAATTTCCTCGAAGGCTCACCCATCATAGGTATCGCCAACAGGTATGCTTATATTAAGGAAGTACTGCCAACCATTACTTTGGAAGAAGTAAATGCAATTGCTAAAAAAACAGAATCCACACAAGGTTTTTTTGCATTACTGATGGGTGCTGAGAAAAACAAAGCCACATTACCTGCCAATGATGATTTGACAGGTTTGATCACCTCCGCTAAAATGGTTCCTGCAAAAGTATATGAAGAAAAAGCAGTTGCTACAAACTTAATGAATCAGCCACCTGTGGCAGGTAAAGTGGTAAACCAAACTACCAATAGTTCTTTAGGTACTACTGATCTTACTTTGAGTAATGGCGTTACCATTACACTCAAACCTACGGAATTTAAAAATGATGAAATACAAATGGACGCTTGGCGTTTAGGTGGAAGCCGAAATTATGGTTTGGCCGATAAAAAAAATTCAGAAAAAGCAGCCCCCTTGGTTCAGGCAATGGGGCTGAAAGACCTTTCACCCATTGACCTGCGCAAGTTCCTAACGGGAAAGACCGCAAATGTGCACCCGTATATCAATGCACATGATGAGGGTATAGAAGGTACAAGCAGTGTAAAAGGTTTTGAAACATTTCTGCAGCTTATAAATTTATATTTTACGCAACCCCGTAAAGATGCAGCCATTTTTCAGTCGTATGTAACAGCACAAAAAAGCCAATTGGAAAATATTAAAGCTATTCCCAACGCTTATTTCGCAGATACAATTGCCAAGATGCAATATGGAAATAATCCCTGGTCAAACGGTATTGAAACTGCTGAATCTTACGACAAACTGAACCTCGACAGGGCAATGGATATCTACAAAGAGGTATTTGGCAACGCATATGGGATGCATTTTACATTTGTAGGAAATATAGATGTGGAAAAGATGAAACCACTACTCGCAACCTATCTGGGCGGCCTACCCGCAAAGCCTAAAGAAAATAAATTTACTGATGTTGGATTACGTCCCGTAAAAGGAGTAGTTGAGGCCGTTGTAAAAAAAGGAGCTGCCAAACAAAGTTATGTGAACGTGATTTTTAACGGTGATGCTGCCTACAGCATGAGTGAAGACCTGAAAATTAAAGCCCTGGCCGAGGCACTCAATATCAGGATTATTGAACAGTTACGTGAACAGATGAGTGGTATATACGGAGGCGGGATGAGCGCCATAATTAACAACCGGCCTTATGGTAATTATTCCATTAATGTGAGTTTCCCATGTGGTCCGGAGAATGAAAACAAATTAATAGCCGCTTTGTTTGATATTATTAATACGGCCAGGGAAAAAGGAATAGAACAAAAAGACCTGGATAAAGTAAAAGAAACATTAAAAAAACAGAACGAAGACAATATGAAAACCAATGCTTTCTGGCTGCGTAACCTTTCCTATGCTTTTATTGAAGGATATAATCCTGAATGGATTCTCACGTACGAATTGAGTGTGAATGCCATTACTACAACCGATTTGAAAAAGGCCGCGAATACTTATTTCAATATGAATAATTATATCAAAATCATATTGAACCCGGAGAATTAAGCAATTGGTTTCCAGGGTGATAAACTCATTATTGAATATGCCGGGCAGAAATGTCCGGCATATTTTCGTTTTATCCCTGTTAAAAATAAATTAAATAACCCGTAACTCCTTGCCTGTATTGGATTTGCCAGGAATAAGGAGAATACATTTTTTGTTTTTTTTTGCTGATTCAATTCAAAACGTATTTTTGCCGCGGAGAGTTGGCAGAGCGGTCGATTGCGGCAGTCTTGAAAACTGTTGACTGTAACAGGTCCTGGGGTTCGAATCCCTAACTCTCCGCTGGAATCAATAAATTGAGATAAGCTTAAAGCAAGAAAGCCTGCAAAATCAAGTGTTTGCAGGCTTTTTGCTTTTTTTAGCCTTACCTGTATTTACCCCACTTTATTGCTATTGTTGCGAGCGTGATTCGTGGAGTAGTGCTAAACTTTACCACTACTCCGGCAACTTTACACAAGTCCCTCTTTATTAACACTTTATAAGAACTGAACTTATTTAGTTCACTACGCCTGGGCGTAATTTTATAACTTTTAAAGTCAATAAAAATGGAAAAAAGGTTTGGTCTGCATTTTCACCTTAAAAAAGACAACTATTGTAAAGGTGAAGTCCCTGTGTACATGCGTATAACTGTCAATGGTGAGTTTCGAGAAATCAGTATAAAACGAAAATGCGATCCTTTAAAATGGAACGTTGAAGCAGGTAGGATAGATGGGAAAACTGAGTTTGCCAAGTCCTTCAATTCTTACCTGGAAGTGTTGCAGCGAAAAGTATATGATGCGCGGAAAACCTTACTGCAAAATGACGACGAGGTTACTGCTGAAAACATTAAGATCATTTTGTTAGGTAAAGAGATCAGCCGGTCTAAATATATGCTGATGGAGATTTTTAAACGCCATAACGAGCAGATGGCTGAACTGGTGGGAAGAGAATATGCGCCGGGAACTCATGAGCGCTATAACACATCCTATAAGCATACGATCTCCTTTCTTGAATGGAAATATAAGGTCACTGATCTGGACATTACCCGGCTAAATTTTGAATTTATCACAGAATATGAATTTTGGCTAAAGAGTGAACGCAAATGTGATCACAACTCAACGATGAAATACCTCAGCAATTTTCGCAAAATAGTCAACATCTGTATACGGAATGGTTGGTTACAAAGAGATCCGTTTATAGGTTTTAAAATGACAAAAAGAGAGGTCGAAAGAACGGCATTAACCGAACTTGAATTAAAGGAATTGGCGATTAAAAATTTTTCAATTGAACGGCTCACAATAGTTAAGGATATTTTCCTGTTTAGTTGTTATTCCGGTTTGGCTTATTCAGATGTAAAAAAATTAAAATGTTCTGAAATTGTAATAGGAATTGATGGCGAAAAATGGCTTATAAGCAGACGGCAGAAAACTAATATTACTGCCCGTATTCCTTTACTACCACAGGCGTTAGCTATTATTGATCGTTACGAAAATAACCCGCAATGTATCTTGGAAAACAGGTTATTGCCTGTATTAAGTAACCAAAAGATGAATGCCTACTTAAAAGAAATAGCAGATTTATGCGGTATCAATAAAAATCTCACCTATCATATTGCCCGGCACACTTTTGCAACAACTGTAACATTAAGCAATGGCGTACCGATTGAAACTGTTTCCAAAATGCTAGGACATCGGAATTTAAAGACAACACAGCACTATGCTAAAATTTTGGACATAAAGATCAGTGCGGATATGAAACAGTTACGGACCAGGCTGGGCCAGGATACAAGTACAACAGAACTTTAGCTCGAAATTTTTATGACTCTCTATATTGGCCAGCTCGGTGAATCCGAATAATTCTATGTTATAAATCTCAGCCAAAACTTTCATTGGTTATAATAATAGAGCTTAGTTTATTAGCCCGAAGGCAGCTATGAGATTGGGATAACATTAAAGAAGTTGACTATACTATAAACTGGTTATGCCGCTATAGGTAAATAACTATACAATCATACTGCCATTGGAATACGATATCATTTATTTGCCCTGCCTAAAAAAAGCCGGCTGTAAAAAACAAGACGGCGACCATTGAGATTATCATGCTTGCAATCCACAATGATTTTTTCCGGGTAAGCATGGAGATCGCCGAAATAGCAATGGCTATCTGGAATAAGGTAACTGCCCCTGCAAGCTTTACATGTTTGTCTAGAAGGATTTTGGACTCATGCTGTAATTTTTGCGCTTCCTGCCTAATCTCTTCCTGCTCCTTTTTGTATTTGGAAACAGCTGACTCACTTGCTAAACCGCCGGTGACCTGCAGTGCTTTTATTTCTGCCTTAATTCCTTTGGCTTGGTAATAAGACCACTGGTCGGAAGCCTGTACTTGCTGGATCAGGGCTTCATTGGAATAATGTCCTGCTATGAGGCCGGATACAGCAGCGAATACTGCCATAAGTGCTGTGGAAATAGCCACGTATTTGAACCAACCTGATTCGCGTGATTCCCTTGCTTTTTCCTGTATGGTCTCATGTAAATGTTCAGTAGGTATCTCAATTTCATCCATATCCTAATTTTGTATTTAGTACAAAAATCGACAATTTTCTGATCATATCACATAAGCATGGAAGAACCACCATTTTTGTACCACCGATACCATTTATCCTTGCCCCAATTATAAAATATTTGTGTATGGTCTTTGTAAAATTAATACAACTCTGTGATATTCAATACTCGATGGGGATCAATTTGTTCTGACGAAGAGGGATCATTGAAGCTTTCGGCTCTAATTTTAAACTGTCTGCCTTTTAGGGACACTTACAAAACCAGTAATTTAAATTGTTGACTTAATAATCGTTACTTATTTTATTTTCACTTAAAAATATATTTATGAGCCATCATGAAAAAACAGACAAACAAGTTGTTATCTCACAACTTATATGTTTCCTCCTTGCAAGTGTTATTGGTTTTATGGCAGATTTATTTCATAAGGAAGGCAGAGAAGTTATTTACAAATTCGTAGATGCCATTTTTATTACAGGAACTATTTTAGTTGCCATGAAACTAGCAAGAGAAGGTTGGGATATGACAGCAGCAGGGTATACTTTGTTATCTATTGCGTGGGGTGTATTTTTTCTGGCTAAGGACTTTCAGGAACAAACGGTAGGGATTGATATTTTGGCGTCTTCATTTTATTTTCTATTGCCATCAATGATATTAATCACATTTTACGCCCCTTTCCCTTTATTCATAAAAGTAATTGGGTTACTCACAATAATTCCCTCGCTTATTGGTTTAATATTCACCAAAACAGATGCAGCAAAAGCTGATTATTTATTATGGAGAAAAATCAGTTATCAGGCAGTCCATATTACAAGCCTGTGTTGGGGATTTTTCTTTTTATGGCAATATAGAAAAGCAACAAAAAAAGTGGAGTAAGGGGTAAGGAAATTATAATTATTTTCTGGCAAGTTTTTCAATGTTATCACGAAATGTTTCACCAACAGGTAATTCCGTTTCTTTTATAAAAATGGTATTCTTACGAACTGCTGTTATTTCAGAAATAGCAATTAAATAGGATTTATGAATCCTTATGAATTTATTTGGCGAAAGTTCGGGCTCTATTGAAAAAATAAGTGGTGCCCAGGATTTATCTTTTTCGAACCATTTTCTTTCAGATTTAGGGCAATTAGCAACAATTTAGAATCCCCTCATGTGGAGCCGGGGGATTGAAATTGAACCCCTGATTTCTTTTATCACATTTTTACAATCATAGAAAGTCGCATGACGATTATAATTTAGGCCGTTTTCCATATTTCAGTGTCCTGCTGTCTTTGATTACACCTCTCCAGTTTAGACCGAAAGCGAAATCATATGTATTGCCTTCTGTATCCACATGGCATTTCATGTCACGCGGCACATCTTCCTTTTGCTCTTCTA
>JANXUL010000011.1 GCA_025356235.1 Bacteroidota bacterium | reverse complement strand
GCTTCCGGTACCGGTAACTGGTCTTTCCTCTCCGGGCCCGCAGCTGTCAGCTTTACCAATCCCGCTGATCCCAATACTACCGTCAATGGTTTAACAGCAGGCACCTACCTGCTTGCATGGACCATATCCAATACCCTCTGTGCCGATTCCAAAGACACCCTGCGCATCATCGTTTATCCGCCCACCATCGCCGGTTCACTCATTGCCGATGCATTTGTTTGCATTGCCGGCAATGCCGGTAACATTCTACTTACAGGTAATACCGGTAACATTATCAGTTGGGAGTCTTCCATTGATAATGGTGCGACTTGGATTACTATCAATAATACATCCAGCAAATTGTCTTATACCAATATTATTACTACCAGCCTGTACAGGGCTTTGGTGCAAAACGGAAATTGTAATGGTGCATTCAGTAATATCGTTACAATCAATGTTGACCCTGTTTCAGTAGGCGGCAAACTGGCCCCCTTGTTCGACACTGTTTGCGCAACTTCCAATACAGGTACATTACAATTAAGTGGTTTTACAGGTACGATTGACCGTTGGGAGATATCAACGGATAATGGTAATAACTGGATTTTATTAAATTATACTGATACTTCGTATACCTATACAAGTATTCTTACTACTACCTGGTACCGTGTATTAATAAAAAGCGGGAGTTGCTCATCGGCTTATTCCGACACAGGAATTATTACAGTTGACCAGCCCACCATGGCAGGTGTACTCACCGGCAATGCCATAGTTTGTAATGGAATCAATAACGGCAGCCTAACATTATCAGGCAAAAAGGGCAAAATTTTACATTGGGAGTTTTCTACTGATAATGGCACTACATGGAATATGATTGCCGATACAGCCAGTACCCTTACTTATAATAACCTTACGGCTACAACACAATACAAGGCAGTGGTTAAACAGGGGGCCTGTAACATAGAATATTCCAATATGGTTACTATTACTGTTATTCAGAAAGTAACGATCGCTAATGCCGGTACCGACCAGCTCTTATGCAATGCGAATAATACCACCACCCTTGCTGCAAACATTCCGGTTTCAGGTGATGGCAGATGGAGTTTCCTATCCGGCCCTTCGTCTGTTTCTTTTGTAAATGCAGCATTATCCAACACACAGGTTAGCGGTTTAAAAACCGGCACTTACCAATTAGCCTGGACGATTTCAAATGGTATATGCGCTAATTCAATTGATACACTTATTATTAAAGTTGATAAAGTGATTCCCGATTTTAGATTGTCAAGCCTTAACGATTGTGGAAAAACAACTTACCAGTTTATCAATACCAGTAAATCGGTGTTTGGCATACAAAACGTAAAATGGTTTACCAGTACAGGCGATACCGCCACTACAAAAGACCTCAGTCTTGTATTTACAAGTGAGGGCATCAAAGATATGAGCCTGGCTGTTCAAAGCAATACAGGCTGCACAGGTACTATACAGGCAAAATACAATGTACTTATTTATCAATTCCCAAAAGCCAACATCAATGCGATTGCAGATGCCTGCAGGAAGCAATTATTACAGGTTTCATCAGAAGTAAGTTCACAAGATTCTATTGTGTACCTGTTGTGGAACCTGGGTAACGGTACGAGAATGAAAGATTCTGTGGTAACGGTACAATACCTCAATGATGGTTTCTATACTGTTAAATTAACCGTAGCTACCATAAACCGTTGTTACGATTCCGCTTACAAACAAATAATGATTCATCCGATACCTGATCTTACCCTTAGTAATAAACCCATAGTCTGCAGGGGCGATTCCCTGGAATTAGTAGCCAGTGGAGCATCAAGTTATATCTGGACCGACCAATCAAATAAAGTTATCTGTAATGGATGCGCAACAGCAAAAGTGATGCCTGTGAGCAATAACCAATATAAAGTGATCGGCTATAGCGACTATGGATGCAGCCAGGCAAAGACAACTGATATCCGTGTAATTCAACCTTTAAAAATGCTGGCAGTTACGGGTGATACGCTTTGCGCAGGACAGTCAAAACAATTATTTGCTTCGGGCGCTTCCCTTTACACCTGGTACCCTGAAACGGGATTGAGCAATAAAAATGCTGCATCTCCAATGGCAAGTCCTCAATCCACTACTATCTACCATGTGATCGGTAAAGATAATTTCAATTGTTTTTCTGATACAGCAGAAGTGAAAATGGTAGTGGGTTTTCCTACGTCTATAAAAATTGGAAAAGATACCGTTATTACAGCAGGAAGCACTTACCAATTGAAAGCCATTGCTGAAACGCAGAACATACGCAAGTGGTACTGGAACAGTCCGGTTGAACTTTCCTGCAGAAACTGCCCGTCACCACAGGTACGGATAACAAACGATGTGAGTATCTACTGCACAGCAGTAAACATGTATGGATGTGTAAGTACCGATACTATTTCAATCAAAACATTTTGTCCTTCTGCACAATTATTTGTACCGAATGCCTTTACGCCCGATGGAGATGGTATCAATGACGTTTTACTGGTACAGGGCACTGCTATTAAGTTAATAAAAAGCTTCCGGATATTCAGCCGTTGGGGGGAAGTGGTTTTCGAAAAAACAAACTTCCTGCCCGGCGATCCTGCTTACGCTTGGGATGGACGGGTTAGGGGCAAGCCGGCACCCCCGGACGTGTTTGTTTGGGTATGCGAGATCATCTGTGAAAAAGGAGTACCCGCAATTTTTAAAGGCAATGTTGCCATTTTAAAATAAGTTAATACATATAATCATGCGACGATCTTTATTAATCATTTTGCTGCTGACAACCGTTTTCAGTGTGCATTTATCTAATGCGCAGGATTTTACTTTTTCGCAATTTTATGAGCAGCCATTATTGCGCAACCCGGCATTAGCGGGATTGTTTACCGGAGACCTGCGTGTGTCTATGTCTTACCGGGATCAATGGGGCAGCGTTACAGTACCTTACCGGACCACCTCTCTGAGTATTGAACATAAAATACCTATTGGCAGCAAGCATGACCTGATAACGATCGCATCGCAAATGAGTGTTGATGCCGCGGGTGACATCCGGTTAAAAAGAACACAGTTCATGCCATCTATCAGTTTCCATAAATCACTCAGTGAAGAAAACGATACATATTTAACTGCCGGGTTTATGGGCGGGCCGGTATCTAGCCAGTTCGATGCTACACAATTAAAAATGGGCGATCAATTTCGCGGCGGCGCTTATGACGCTTCTAACCCAAGTGCACAACCCATAACCAATACAGGCTATTCTTACTGGGACCTTAATGCAGGACTTTGTTTCAGCAGTTCATTAAAGAATAAAACGAATTTTTACATTGCAGTGGGCATGACACATATTACTGATCCTGTTATTAAATCTGTAACCGGTAATTCGCCGGGAATCCTGTCGCCTAAGCTAACATTTAACGCAGGCTTTAACGCGCCTTCCGGTGAAAAAGGTCATATTACAGCTTTCACAGACTATTTTTCACAAAATGGCAATACACAGTTACTTAGTGGTATTTTATATGGCATTAATATTATTGACTATGATAACGGCGACCCTGACATTTTGTACATTGGTAGTTTCATGAGGTGGGGTGATGCATTGATACCGGTAGTAAAAATCGGGTTCAATCACATTAGCGTTGGTATAAGTTATGATATCAATATTTCAAAACTGCATGTTGTATCAAACTGGCGCGGGGGACTAGAGTTGTCAGTTGTTTACCGTGATTTTTTAAAGATCAGGAATTCTACTTTAGATAAATTGAGATGCACCCGTTTCTGATTTGTTCAATACATTGAACGGGTGACTAAGAAGCAAAAGTTACATGACAAAATAATAGGCACCCATCTGGCAGCCGATACCAACCAATAAACCGGTATATATTTCCTTGCTGGTATGATCACTTACCAGGAAACGGCTTGTACAAACGACTCCGGCGATTAATACGGCAACGCTTATAGCAATACCCAATGGTGCACGGTAATAAAAAGCAAAAAGGATAATCGCCGCCATGGCACCACCGGCTCCTATCGCATGCAGGCTTATTTTAAAATAATTATTAAGTGAAAGGCCAAAAACAGTGGCGATAAAAATACCCATGTAGAAGAATTTTAATACTGCCGGCTGATCGGTAAAATTGCGGCTCAGGTAATACATCCACCAATAAAAAAACATGGTTATCATATAAGGCACAATACGTTCTTTCTGGGTACGCAGGAAAATGCTTTCACTAAATTTTAACCGCCATAGCAGAAATACCGCAAACGCCGGAAAAAAAGCTGTTAACCAGAATAAACTAAACAAGCGAAGTTTCAATTGAAATTCGGTAATGCCTGCGAACTCATAGGGGAACTGAATAACTAAAAAACAGAAAACATACGTAGGAATGAATAAAGGGTGGAATACATAAGAAATAATCCTGGCAGGCACGGTTAATAATAATGGGGGTTTTTTATCGAACACTACTGGTATTTCATCCATAAAACGTTGTTTTGGGAAGGCAAGCAGGTTATTTATGTTAAACCACCATGCTAATAATTCTGCAATGTTACTTTTTTACTTTGATAAAATAAATAACTGCATTATGCGCAAGATCACTCGACACATTTACTTCTGTTCGTTTATTATCACCGTCTGTTATGATCATTAAAGCCGAATTAGGTGGGGTTAGTCCCAGGTTTTCTGCAAAGAATATCATTTCATTTTTACGTTGATCAGGGTCCAGTTTCACATAAAAACTAATAGGTTTATTCGTTTGTAATATCTGTTTGTATATAACCAGCTGTTTGTTATAAATAACAGAAACCGAATCATAGTCAAATACCCCGTTATCATATAGTTCTATCCGAACCGAATCAGAAGTAGAATACACTTCAAATGATTTTCTTGGGGTGCGGCTGGTCATCTCTTTAATAATATCCGGTTTTTTCAACCTCGGGGTAAGATCCAGCAGTTCAGTTATTTTTATCGTTCTCGGAGAACTGTCAACAGTCACACCGGAAACTGTTTTTTCGTATGGTTGCGGAATCGCAATAGTAGTGTTCCTCACTGATACTGGCTGTTCATTGTTTACACCTGACTGTTTTTTCTTGGCAATAAGAGAAGGATCAATATTAGTATTATTACCTGAAGCCTTTTGCTGTTGTGCGTAATCATTACCTGATTTTTTATTGATGGCATTGCTTGCCGCATTCTTTTCCCTTGCTATTTTAGCATAGACAGACTCTTCTTTGTTAATATTGCCATTTACATTTCTTTTGTCAATTTTATTATGAATTACCCTCGCAGAATCGGATGCAGTGGCGTTCATACCCTGTTGTTTATTACCAAGTTCATTTACCCCATTTTTATCCATTATCTTTTTCGCATATCCGGAGCCTGTTTTTTCATTCGTGGTAAGGCTATCTGTTCTATCGTTATTCGCAAGGGTTGATATAGTCACAGAGGCCGGTTGTATTTGTGCAATAATATCCAGTTCTTTACCTGAAGGCCGCCAGGCAGGATTTTTCTCTGTAGTTACGATCAGGTCGGAACGCCTGTTGGCTATTTGCTTTTCTTTATTATAAGAGCTATCTTCTTTACAGGCAACAATCAAATGTTTCTTACCAAAAAAATCAATATTTATCCTGGATGGCGTAATCCCGTTTTTAATCAGATAAGCTTTCACCGACTCAGATCTTTTTCTTGACAGCAGCAAATTTACCGGCATGGAACCGATACAGTCCGTAAAAGAAGCAATCAGTATATTCAATAACGGGTTATGTTCCATCATTTGTATTACAGTATTTAACTGCGCATAATCTGCTTTCCTGATCCTTATACTGGCAAAATGATAATTTACATGCATTCTTTCTACCGTAATTGCATTAATGGAATCAAGCAAATGATTGTTGGTTAACTGCTGTGCTGTATTTGTGTCAGGTTTGTTGCTGGTAGTTTTATCAACCAATGCGGGAAATTTGTTTGTATCTTTTTTCAACGTATCACTATAGGAGAGAGGAACAGCTTTAAAAATCTCTACACAACAGTTTGAAGCACGGTCGGAACTAAAGTAGGCCGTATCAGAATGAGATGCTTTTGTATAATACAAATCATCTTTAACAGAATTAAAAGGGAAACCCAGATTAATTGCCGGCCCGCTCCATTGATCAGGCATGAGTCCGCCACTGATTTTGTATATATCCATCCCACCCATTCCTGTTTTACCATTAGAACTGAAATACAAAATACCTGTTTCAGCATCATAAAAAGGGGAGGCTTCCTCGCCGTCTGTGTTAACTGTATTACCTGCATTGATAGCTGTTCCGATAACCCGCCCGCCAGAGACCTGTATCATCCATATATCGTATTTGCCATAGCCACCGGGCCTGTCCGACACGAATAATAAATACCTGCCGTCTTTTGTAATAAAAGGCTGCTTGGTATTATACCCCGCCAGATTCACGGGATCAGGCATCGCAACGGGTGTGCGCCATTGCGAATCTAATGAGGGTCTTGTTGTATAGAAAATACGATACGGCGTTGGCAAAGATTTCTCTTCTTCTTTCCATCCCGTAAAATAAAGTGATAGCCCATCGGCCGATAAAGATGTGGCACCCATATTCAGCCCATCAGCAGAAAACCCGGTAATCTTTTCAACTGCATTACTATTCATTTTTCCTGAATACAATCTTACAGGATATCTTTTTTCATTTTTTTTATCGGTCTCATGCCTCGAAGTAGTAAACCAAAAAATACTGTCGTTTATTTTTTCCAATGCAAAATTAGACCCGTCAGCAGAAACGGCAGGCTGCCATTTTGTTACAACCGCCCTTGGCGGTAATGCTTTATTGTTAATAGCAAACTTACTGTTAGCGATACCCATGCGTGCTTTTTGGGCGAACGTATCCGCCACCTTATATTTTTGCAAAAAAGCAGTGAATGCTGTAATGGCTTTTCCCGGTTGATCGTTTGCAAGTAAACAGCTGCCAAACCATAATCGCGCCAACGGAAAGCGTAAATCTTGAGAGGCCAGGTATTGTTCATATTGCGGCAGCGCATCTTTATAATGATCATATAAACGGTACGATTCTGCCAGTTGGTACATAACATAACTTCTTTCCGATTGCCTGATTTTCCGCGTATGATTACCGGATACCCGCTGGAAGGGGTATAATACGCTGGTTGTTTTTTTTATTAAAGGACTATCATACAGAATAGCTGCATACAATTTTGCTGCGTTATAATACTCTTTCTGTTGAAAACTGGCATTAGCCCTCCGTTCAAGTTTTCTGGCAGACTGGGCATGTATATAACCCGGCAGACAAAATACTGTACCCAGTATAATTACAAAAGCAATATGCGTGTATTTCTTTTTTATAATCTTGGGCATATAAACCTGGTATCGGGCGTTTTCTTTTGATTGGTAAAACTGATAGACAATTCATACCCGCCATTGGAGGAGGATACGGTTTTCATCTGCGAAATATTTATATCATAACTAAACCCAATGGTCAGTCCGTTAACATGTAATCCGATATTTGGCGCGATGGCATCATGTAGTCGGTAAGTGCTGCCTACAATAAGTTCTTTCCCTTCTTCAATTTTCAGGTTACACACCAATCCGCCTGCCAGTTCATTGGCATTACCCTGTTGCAGGTACACAGCATGCGGAATCAGCTCGGCCCTCGCACCCAGTTGAAATCTTATACCGCCATGCAGAGAATATCTTACAGGAACTTTATTATCGTTAGCCCCTGATAGAAAACGACTGTTAGGCTCTGTTGGGTGGTACAGGCTTACGCCAATAAAAGGATTAATAGACTTTGAAGGGTTACCATCAAAATACATTAAGCCCACACTGCCATCGAATGATGTAGCGGATTGGTTGGTAAATAATTCATTCGAAGGTATTGTGGGATCGTATCCTGTAACTGGATTAAACTGATTGCCAAACTGCAGCTTTGCAGGATCTATCCTTCTGTTTAACATACCTATTTGAAATCCACCTATTAGAATTTTGTATTGTGTAAGATGTACCTGGTATGAGGCAGACATATATCCATTCGTGTTATGATAGCTGCCATCACCTGTTACCTGGTTGAGAAGGGTTAAACCAAGCCCGAAATTTTTAGGTAATACAATATCCCCGCTGAGTCCCTGCGTAATTAACGGTGAGGCAATACCTGGTAATTGACGCCGGTAATTAGCCGTAACACGCCAGTTGCCATCTATGGCTCCTGTAAAAGCCGGGTTAAGCCATAATGGATAGGCATAATATTGTGTAAAATGAGCATCCACCTGGGCCCACAGGCTATTAGAAGAAAACAGCAGACTGGTTAATGATAGTAATAAAATTTTTCGCATGTGCTTTTTTTTTGGAATTGTTTACTGTCTGGTAGCTACTACCTGATCAGGCTAAACGAACCGCTTTTTGTAACCCTTTTTCCATCCTGCATTATCGCTTCCAACGCATATACATAATTACCTGCCGGTGCTTTTTTTCCATTATACACCCCATCCCATCCTTTCGAAATATCTGTTGACATAAATAACTGGCCGCCCCATTGGTTATAAATCATCAACCGTACCGATGAGATAGCAGTACCATACACCTGCAGTATATCATTTATACCATCACCGTTTGGCGTAAAAGCATTCGGAACATAAATACCATCCCCAAACGGGTTGAGTGTGGTGGCTTTTGCCTGCGCCGTATCGCTGGTCTGGCAAGAATAAAGGCCAATAGCTTTCACTATTATATTTCCTGTTTGATTTGGAAGAAGGCCGATTATTGACTGGGTTAAACCCTGAGGGCCACTAACTGGGTTTATATATGTGTTACCCTTGTCCAAACTAATAAGATAAGCTGCTGCACCCGCTACCGGATCCCATCTAAACATGAGCATTGAAAGGCCGATTGAATCAATATGCAAAACAGGGGGGGCTAATTTTTTTCTGACTATGATTCTTGCATTGCCTGTTTTGGATGCACAAATGGCCGGGTTACTCGAAGCGGTAATAAGATAAGCAACATCATTAACGATATTTTTTGGCGTATAGTAATTACCTGTATTAATAATAGCCGGGCTGCCTGAAACAGACCATGAATAGTTAATGCCTGCTTGTGGGGCATTGATAAAAAGAGAGTCTGCATCGCCGGTGCAAACAGAATCTTTTTGCACGCCTACAGTAAAAGCGTTCACGGGCACGGCAAATAAAACCTTACTGGTATCTTTTGCCGTACAAACATTTTTTGTAACCGTTACAGCATACACACCATTTTGCTTAACCAAAATAGTTTGTGTAGCATCGCCAGTATTCCATAGATAGGTACTGAAACCTGCACCAGCGTCTAACACAGTAGAGTCGCCACATATATTTACATTTCGTTGTAGGGCTGTCTGCATATTGGTCACTGAAATAATTATACTGTCTTTGCAAATAGAACTACCGATGGTACGTGTAACGCGATAGGTAGTTGTTTGAGATGGTTTGACGATAATGGAACCAGTGGTATCACCGGTTGACCATACAGTAGATCTAAACGATGGAGGAACAGTTGTTGAATCAGGATAATATGCCCATATACCATCGTATCTCGCCCAGATCATTCTTTTACCAAGCGGATCATAGTAGGCGTATGTATTTAATAAAGTTTTGGGCATCGCCGGCGGAATATCCCCTTCTCCCTGAAAGGCTACAAAACCACTGTCAATATTTCGCCGAAAGAAATATGTTTTATTCGTATTCGCCAGGTTTTGGTTAGCTGCATAATTTCCTGTTGGCTGGTATCCCCCAAATAAATAAAAACGCGATTTATCGTAATAGTTTACGAAAGCCCCCTCGTATTGAATAGAGGCATTATTTACCGGAAGCATATTTTGAAAAGTATAGGTTTTCAAATCAAGCTCCCACAAATCCTTTAACCAGCAGAACATCCCGTTAGCCGTGGCCCAGGGGCTGCCAAGTGTACAGTTACCTGCCAGTTCATCCCCGGAATAATTACCCTGTCCGGAAAATAAATACAGTTTTGTACCATCAGCATTGGTGCCCGCCAGGTTTCCGCCCTTGGGAGGCATTGAATCAATAGGGGGATTGGATTTTCTTTGCTGCCACCCGGTGCCATCATTTTCAAAAATCCAGCTTTTCATTTGGTTGAACCCATACCCACCGTATAACCCAACCTGTTGCTTAATGGGATTCCAGTATACTGATGAGCCAAAACATTCCCTGTCAATCGCTCCATTGCCAATGGCTGCCCAGTTACCACCACTATCGGGTATCGCATAAACCGAATCTCTTCCCACGCGCCAGCATAGCAACCGTTTATTGGTATAATCATAGGTAAATTCTGTATAATCACCCGGCCAGTTACCAGCCGGTATAGCACTCACTTTATTATTTTTTAAATCGAACCTGATAATTATTTTATGATAGATAGAATATAAGTATTGGTTGACTTTGTCGTAACCAAAAGACTTGATGTTAAATAAATTCGAGTCGATTAAACTACCAGGAATCAGTAATTTCCAAACACCGGGTAAAAGACTATCTTTTGCAGGAGGGGCAAGCAGGTTAAGGGTAACACTGAATCCGGGACAAATAGTGGTATCTTTTTGACGAATGATGGGTGAACACCCGGAAGGTAACTGGCCGAAAGCAGTACTAGCCTGCATGGCCATAAGAATGGACAATAAAGAAATAAGATATAATTTCTTTTTCTTCACAATGGTTTTTTATAGGATATATGTATCAGCCGAAACGGTTATGAAGATATACAAAACCCCAGACACCGTAAAATCGAAACAGTATAATTTTTATACTACAACTCATTACGTAATCTTGCTACAGGCACATTCAATTGTTCGCGGTATTTGGCTACGGTTCGCCTGGCAATATTATAGCCTTTTTCCTGCAGCATATCGGTAAGTACTTCATCGCTTAAGGGTTTGCGCTTATCTTCCGATTCGATCATATCACTCAATATTTTTTTTACTTCCCGTGTACTTACTTCTTCACCACTATCTGTACTGAGTGATTCGCTGAAAAAGAATTTCAGGCGGTAGGTACCAAACTCTGTTTGTACAAATTTGCTGTTGGCTACACGACTAACCGTAGAGATATCCAGGCCGGTTAGCTCTGCAATATCTTTTAAGATCATCGGCCGCATGGTTGTTTCATCGCCGGTAAGAAAGAATTCACGCTGGTGTTTCATAATAGCACTCATTGTGCTGATCAGCGTATCCTGCCTTTGCTTGATCATATCAATAAACCATTTGGCAGAGTCTATTTTTTGTTTGATGAAGAGTACAGCTTCTTTTTGTCTTTTATCTTTTTTACTGCCTTTATCATAATCCTTCAACATATCACGATAGCCTTCGCTTATTCGAAGGTCGGGGGCATTCTTTGCATTCAGGGTTAATTCCAGTTTCCCATTATTATTGAACACAAAAAAATCGGGTACGATATAACTCTCCGCCTTATTGATTTCGCCAACATTCCCGCCCGGGCGGGGATTGAGTTTGATGATCTGGCCAATCACTTCTTTAATCTGTTCATCGGTAAGGTTAAGGCTGCGCTGTATTTTTTCGTAATGCTTCTTGGTAAACTCTTCAAAATATTTACTTAATATCTGGATAGCCAATACCACACTTTTACCTTCGTTCTGCTTGCGTTTTAATTGCAGCAGTAAACATTCCTGCAGGTCACGCGCACAAATACCAGGTGGATCAAATTGCTGCACCTGATGCACAATGGCCTCAATTTCTTTTTCTTCTACCACTAAGCTCTGCCTGAAAGCAAGGTCATCCGCAATAGACGATAGTTCCCTGCGCAGGTATCCGTCATCATCCAGGCTACCCACTACCTGTTCGGCAATTTTATAGCTGTGTTCATCCAGCTCCAGCATACCCAACTGGTTTAACAGCAGATCATGAAAAGTAGTTTCTACCCGGATAGGTATTACTTTCTGGTCATCCATTTCCGGATAGTTGTCATCCTTCATTTTATAATCTGCTATTTCGCCATCATCATCCGCAACATATTCGCTGATATCTACATTTTCATATTCTTCCGCACTGCCATCCAGGTCGGCATCATCATCAGACGCATTGTCAAATTCATCCTGTATATCATCGCCATATTCATCTTCATGGCCTTCTTCATCCATTTCCAAAGCGGGGTTTTCTTCCAGTTCTTCTTTTATCCGTTCTTCTAAATTAGCCGTAGGCACCTGCAACAGTTTCATTAGCTGAATCTGCTGTGGCGATAATTTTTGTAATAATTTCTGTTGTAATGATTGGCCTAATGACATACTATTAGTAAATCCTGCTTCGGTTAATTGCCGTAAATTTACATACAAATGAAAGCAACACTCCTGTGAAACGAATTTGTTTGTTTGTGAATTTATTGCTAATAACGGCTTTACCGGGTCACACGCAGCAGGTAAAGCTATTGTGCATGGAGAAACAGAAAAATATGGATAGCCTGAGAAACCTCCCGATCAGGTTGGTTCCGGAAAATTATTACGTTAACAGTTTGCCATTTTTTTGCAAAAAAGAGTTACAAATAGAAAAAATCACCAAAATACCATTCAGGATAAGATTAGGCAACCTTGATTATGTAAATTCATTGGAAGGGAAGGGGCAGGATTTTAAGCAACCTGCAAAAACAGTTCTTAAAAATTGATCAGATTAACTTTAACTGCATTCCATTTTATACCTGCTGCATTTGTTTATCCAATACCTTTCTAATAACCGCAGCCATCTTCTCCCCTTTTTCTTTGATCTGTTCATCTGTCCACAACAAACTAATGGCAGTAGAAATACAGCGGCTCATAATGGCATCACTCGCAGAGAAGTTGGTATTGGTAAGTTTTAGTAAAGCAGCTTTCTGTGTTTCGCTTACCGCGTTCAGTGTTACAGCATTTTTCAGGTGGTCCCATTTACTAATGTAATGCCAGTTATTTACATACCAGTAAAAATTGCCCGCCAAAATACCCTGCACTTTCATTTCTGCAATAACTGTTTTGGTTAATTCTTCTGTTGGCAGGAACCACGATAAAAAACTACAGCTATCCTCACCCCCTTCAGGTATTATGCGGAAACTGATTTCAGGTATTTGTTCCAGGTAAGTACGCAGGGCCAGGTTATTCTTTTTTTGTATAGCAAGAAAAGTATCCAGTTTTCTTATCTGCGCCAATCCAACGGCAGCATGTAATTCACTGATGCGGTAATTGTAACCGATAAACGGGTGAAGGTCGGCACCCCGGTCGGCGCCTGCATGATCGTGGCCATGGTCTGTATAGCCATCCGATTTTGTATAGATATCTTCATTATTCGTCATTACCACACCGCCTTCAGCACAGGTAATGGTTTTTACAAAATCAAATGAGAATGTTCCGGCATCACCAATAGTGCCTAATGATTTGCCTTTGTATTTTCCCCCGATGCTCTGGCAGGCATCCTCTAATAAAATAAGTTTGTGGTCAGCACATATTTGTTTCAGCGCATCAAGATCCGCCATGCTACCACACATGTGGACGGGCATAACACATTTTGTTTTGGACGTGATAGCAGCACGGACGGCATCGGGGCTCAATGTGAGTGTTTCATCAATATCCACCAATACCGGAATAGCTCCTACACTCAATACAGCTTCAAAACTGGCCACGAAAGTAAATGCAGGCATGATGATCTCATCACCTGCCCCAATACCCAACGCCGCCATAGCAGTAGTTAAAGCGGATGTACCGCTCGACGTAAGCTGTGCATGTTTACAACC
This sequence comes from Bacteroidota bacterium, assembly GCA_025356235.1. Classification (GTDB taxonomy): domain Bacteria; phylum Bacteroidota; class Bacteroidia; order Chitinophagales; family Chitinophagaceae; genus Sediminibacterium. The sequence continues at coordinate 9,821 of JANXUL010000011.1, read as the reverse complement.
GAATACTTCAGTAATGGCTTTTTCAAGTTCCTGTGCTTTCCAGATGCCTTTGCGTGGGCCATCAAAACCGTAGCGCATCAGGATACCTGTTTCCATCACATCATTCACTTCTTTTCTTTCTTCTTCGCCAAATAATTCGAAACCGGGCATATTTTTTAGTTTGGGGTTATCAGAATCAAAGGTACAAAAGAATGATTCGCCAACTCCAAACCCAAACCCCAAACTACAAACTTTGCTACCTTTACCGCATGAATCCCACTCTTTATTATTGTTATGATGCCTATTGCGGCTGGTGTTATGGATTTAGTCCGGTGATGCGTAAAATTGCCGAGGCTAACCCCTCATTATCCATTGATGTATTGTCTGGTGGAATGATCATTGCCGAGAACCCTGTACCCATTTCAGCCACAGCAGGTTATATTAAGAAAGCCTATCCAACCGTTGAGGAATTTACCGGCATCAAATTCGGTGCAGATTATCTCTGGCATATTAATAACCCGGAACTGAGTGACTGGTTCCCAAATTCAGAAAAACCGGCAATTGCTTTGTGCATTTTTAAAGAATATTACCCTGAACGGCAGGTAGAGTTTGCGTCAGACCTGCAATATGCTTTGCATTATGAGGGTAGGGACCTCACAGATGATGAAGCTTACCGTCATCTGCTGGAAAAATATAGCATACAGGCTGAGATTTTTTATACTAAACTGAAAAGTGAAGAGTATAAAGAACAGGCTTACTATGAATTTCAATTGTGCAAACAGTTGCAGGTAACGGGTTATCCATGTGTATTATTACAGGTAGGCGACAGTAAATTTCATTTATTGGCCCGGGGATTTACCGATTATGATACTCTGTCGGCGCGTTTGGAAGCCGCACTGAAAGAAAATTAATACATGTATACAATAAAAAAAGTGCCATATCGGTTTGATGCGGCACTTTTTTTATTGTACATAAAGGCTTAAAACAATCTTTCATTCGGCGGGCGTATACCCTGTAAGCGTATATAAATAGTACATTGTCCACGATGGTGCGTCTGGTGTTCAAAAGCTTTCATCAGCCATACAAATCTGAATTGATTCCTTACGTATTCAGTAAGTTTGGCAGCATCCATATTTTTAATACCATTTATCGCAAAATCATAACTGGCATTTACATAATAAGAAACAGAATCTTTATTCTGTGCGCCGGCAGATTTTTCCATATTGAAACCCGGAAATATCTTTGTGCCACCGGTTCCCAGGGAAACCAATGAAATATTGCCAGCAGCGAGATGCAGCATTTGTTCGGCAAAACTTCGAATACTGTCCACGGCACGTGCCCCGTATTTATCAGCCGGCATGGTAGCCAGGTATTCACCCGTATACGACTTTGCCCTTTCCCAGTCTTTTATTAATTGTGCTTTGATGGTATCTGCTGATATCATTTGCGCATTGGCAGATACTGCACCCATAACTAATACGATAGCGAGTAACAGAGAAGCAATTTTTTTCATTGTGTTAGTTTTAATTAATTTGTTCTGAAAAGGATTTTTATGATTGTGGTACGGAATGTAAAGCTATGCGGTTGCCTTCTGTATCAATGAAAACACCCATATAACCATATTCCGGCGATATCTCCATTTTAGGTACCAGTATCTTACCACCGGCTGCTACTACTTTATCTAAAACAAGTTGAACATCGGGGTTTGCGGAGCTGGGTATGATTGAAAGCTGTTGTGCAAGCCCGAAGGTAAAAACCCGGCAAAAAATAAAGAGAGGGCAATTTTCACCATCTTGTTTGATTTAAATACAAAATATAACAAATAAGACGCATTTTTCAGACAAGATGGATGAAGGGTCTCCAATCAGTGCCAAAGCCTGTTTTTACGATGTAAAGCCTGAATAGTACACACGCTAGGCCCTTTATTTAGCTGATATTCCTATCCTGATTTCTATCCCACAATCTAAAAACGGCTTTTCACAGCTATTGAGTGCGACAGAAAAAGCAGAATCGTTAAATAACAGTTCTTAATCGGGTAATCTTGGACAGTTTTCTTTATTTTTCCCCTTACTTTGCAGCCTTAATAATTGAAATATGGAGTATAGCAAATTAATATCGGTAACCGGCCTTAACGGCTTATTTGAATTGGTAGGCAGCAAAACAGACGGTGCCATTGTAAAATCGCTTGAGGATCAGACCACCAAATTCGTGAGCAGCCGTGTCCACAACTTTTCACACCTGGAAAGTATTGAAGTATATACTGTTCGCGATAATGTAAACCTGGTTGATGTTTTTCAGGCCATGGTCAAAAGTAAAGAAGCCCTGCCTTCCGATAAAGATGCTGTAGCCGTAAAAGCCTATTTTCAGAAAGTATATTCCGATATGGATTTTACACGGGTATATGCCAGCGATATGAAAAAAATGATTAAATGGTTCAGTGTTATCAAAGCGAATAATATAGACCCAAAACTGAGTGAAGAAGCTGAGGAAGAAACCGAAGAACAGGCATAGCACAGCTACATAAATCGTACAATAAGGCCGGCCATTGAAAGTGACCCGGCCTTTTTCTTTTTGGAGTACCTTGTTTAAGTTCGTCACGACTCACAACTTACGTTTGACGATTCACGGCTCACACTTTTCCAACACACCCTAAATAACGTATAATTACTAACTTGTGCCCTACAAGTTTTTATATGAAAATAAAATGGTTATCCTTATTTATCGTCCTGGTACTTTCTTTTGGTTTATCGCTATCAGTAAACGCGCAGAAGTTTTATGAAAAAACGCCTGCGGCGGAACGTTGGGTAAAAAAGAAGTTTAGAAAACTAAGCAAAGATGAACGTATTGCACAGTTAATGATAATCCGCGCCCACAGTAACCTTGGCCCCGAACATGTGGCGGAAGTAACCGAACTCATTAAAAAATATAATGTAGGTGGATTGTGCTTTTTTCAGGGAGGGCCGGTAAGGCAGGCTTTACTCACCAATATGTATCAGTCTATTGCAAAAACACCTTTGCTGATTTCTATAGACGGTGAATGGGGACTGGGCATGCGTTTAGACAGTGTGATTAATTATCCCCGCCAGCTAATGATGGGCGCCACGCCCGATGCAAAACTGATTTATGAATTTGGTAAAGCAGTAGGGGAACAATGTAAACGCATGGGTATTCAGGTAAACTATGCCCCCGATGTTGATGTAAATAATAATCCGATGAACCCCGTCATTAACGACCGGAGTTTTGGTGAAGACAAATATAAAGTAGCCCTCTATGGCATTCAATATATGAAAGGAATGCAGGATGCAGGCATTATGGCTACAGCAAAACATTTCCCCGGTCATGGAGATGTTTCGGTTGATTCGCATAAAGACCTTCCGGTAATTACTAAAACCCGTGCACAATTAGATGATCTTGAACTGTATCCATTTCGCGAACTGATTAAAGCCGGTGTGGGCAGTATCATGACGGCACATCTCTCCATCCCTGCTATTGATACAACCACCAATTTGCCCAGTTCATTATCTTATAGAAATGTAACCGGTATTTTACGAAACGATCTTGGCTTCCGGGGTATTTCTTTTACCGATGCATTAGAGATGCAGGGGGTAGCCAAATATTTTCCAAAAGGGGATGCATCTGTTATGTCGCTTATTGCAGGCAATGATATGTTATGCCTGCCGGGAGATATTCCAGGAAGTATTGCAAAAGTAAAAGAAGCCATACAAGAAAGAAGGCTTAGCTGGGATGATATCAATGCCAAAGTAAAAAAAGTGTTATTAGCAAAATATCACCTCGGATTGGATAAAATTGAACCCATACAAACAGAAGGGTTAGTGAACGATCTTAATGCCAAAACCACACGCATAAAAACAATACTGAGTGCCAATGCACTAACCCTGTTACGTAAGCAGAATGAAACGGTTTTCCCGCTTACACGAGGAAAAAAAGTAGCGTATGTATGTATCGGTGCTCCTTCTGAAAACACCATCGCAGCAAAATTAAGAAATGAATACAATGCAGATATTTACCTCTTTGGCAGTAAAACCGAAATTGGAAAACAATTAATGGATGATAAAACCAGTGTGGTAACCGTTGAAAAAAGCGATAGTACCGGTGCATTACAATTAATCAATACCATCAAACAGAAAAATTATGATGTAGTTATTGTGGGCCTGCATAATTTTAGTCGCAGGCCGGCAAATACTTTCGGGTTAAGCAATGCTTCTGTGTATTTGTTAAACGGTTTACAGCAACCACAAACCATCAGCCTGATTTTTGGTAATCCCTATGCGATAAAGAATATTGCGAATGCACCAAACCTTATTGCCTGTTATGAGGACGATGACATAACACAAGAAGCGGCAGTGGCTTTATTACAGGGAACCCTGCAGGCAAAAGGAACTTTGCCCGTAACCGTATCCGAAAACCTGAAGTTTGGTGATGGGATTGTATATAACAGTTATTTCCCTTCAGCCCAACCGGCATCCGTTGGTTTGAATGGAGAGGCATTACAAAAAATTGATGCGATTGCCAATGATGCCATTGCCAAAGGGGCCACACCCGGTTGTGTGGTACTGGTAGCAAAAGAAGGTAAGATCGTTTACCATAAAGCATTTGGCTACACAAACTTTGATAAGAAAGAACCGGTTACCACCGATATGGTGTATGACCTTGCTTCCGTAACCAAAACTTCCGCTACCACTGTTTCTATAATGAAGCTGTATGAAGAAGGCAAAATTGACCTGAATAAAACCCTTGGGGATTATTTGCCCTGGGTAAAAGGTTCCGACAAAGCGGCTTTGAAGCTAACGGATATTTTATTACACCAGGCAGGCCTGAATCCATTCATTCCTTTTTACAGGGAAGTGATTGACACCGCTACCGGGAAACCATTGCCAAAGTATTTTTCAACTGCCAAGGATCCCCAGCATGAATACCGTGTTGCGGAAGATTTGTATTTACGTAACGATTGGGAAGACACATTATACAAACGCATCCTGCAAAGCAAACTTACCGCTCCTGATAAATATGTTTACAGCGATAATGATTTTATTTTTCTTGGAAAAGTGGTAGAAGCGGTAAGCGGCAAACCTTTAAATGACTATGCGCGAGAAACATTTTATATACCCCTGCACATGACCACAACTACTTTCAGGCCCAGGGAATTGATGCCGGTTGACCGCATCGTTCCAACCGAAGAAGAAAAACATTTTCGCCAACAACTCATTCGCGGCGATGTACACGATGAAGGCTCCGCCATGTTTGGCGGCGTTGCGGGCCACGCAGGGCTTTTCAGTAATGCGTATGACCTGGCCCAGCTTTACCAGCTATTATTAAACGGAGGTGAATTAAACGGCATTCGCTTATTGCAAAAAACAACAATCGATAAGTTTACTGCCTATAATAGCAACATAAGCCGCCGTGGATTAGGCTTTGACAAACCCGAAAAAGACAATGCCGCCCGGAAAGATCCCTATCCTTCCATCAGTGTATCGCCTGAAACCTATGGCCATACTGGCTTTACGGGTATCGGGGTCTGGGTAGACCCTAAGTATCACCTGGTGTATATTTTCCTGTCTAACAGGGTCACCCCAACACGCGATAACAATAAGATAAGCCAGTTAAACGTGCGCCCAAACATCCAGGAAGCCATTTATCAGGCAATTATGAAGTAACATCAATAAGAATCAAAAAATCAGGTACAAAGTTTACCTTAGTATCTCCTTAATCTTTAATATATTTTTTATGAAGCAGATGGTCCGTTTTTCACTTTTGTTGTTGTTTATAGCAGCAACTCTGGCATCCTGTAAAAACAATTCACCCAAAGAAGCCAAATTCATCCCGAAAGATGCAAGCTTCGTGGTAGTCGTTGATCCACAACAAATGCAGGATAAATTACAGAAAGGCGGAATCAGTATTGACACGCTGATCAGTAAAATATTCAAAAATGATCCTTCGGATGTAAAAGCTAAAGCGAAGTTCAATGGTATAAGGGACAGTGCGGGTATGAACTGGGGTGAAAAGATTTTTCTTTTCATGGTGCAAAAAACAAATGCCGATAACAGCCAGTCCAATACATTTAGTGTGATGGGAGGAATAACGGATGCCACTAAGCTGGAATTTTTTCTAAAAAAACAGGATGAACTGAAAGGCAAGGAGATCAAAAAGGAAAAAGACTATAGTTATCTGGTTACAGGCGATGGCTCCATGTTGGCATGGAACGATAAACAGCTGATCGCAACCATGTACACCCATGCGTTAAAACCTTTTTATGATACGGTTGCGATGACTTTCAAAAAGCCTGTCGCTACGAACACGGAAGCGGAAATGAAACAACAGGTAAATCAATATTTCATACAGAAAGAAAGTGAGTCATTGGCGAGTGTAGATATTTTCACCCATATGTTTAAGGAAAAAGCTGATGGATATGCATTCACAAACGCCAACAGTGCATTGGCATCACTAAGTATGATGCCATTACAAATTCCCAAGCTTGAAGAATTGATAAAAGATAATTATTCCGCTTCTACCTTAAGTTTTGAAGACGGGAAGGTTATTGCCAAAACCACCAGTTATACCAATCCGGTATTAAGCAATGTATTAAAGCAATATGCTGGGCCAACGGTAAACTTATCAATGATAGAGAATTATCCGTCACAGAATATCAATGGTGTCATGCTTGCTTCTTTCAACCCTGAGATTTTTGGCGGCATATTAAAGCAATTAGAAGTGGAAGGATTGGTGAATAATTTTTTACAGAAAACAGGCCTAAGCAGCCAGGATATTTATAAATCATTCAAAGGAGATATTGCAGTAGTTGTATCCGACCTTGGCATAGCTGAGCCGGAACCCCAATCCAAGACAGATGAAAAAAGTATGATGCGCAAAAAGCCTTTTGGTAAAATGATTTTTAATGCCACGGTTGGCGACAAAGCCGGTTTTACCAAGCTAATGGACAAAGCAGTAGAACAGGGCGTATTAATAAAACAAAATAACATTTATAAAGCCAGCGGTTCTTTTGCAATGATGGGGCTATTTGTTAGGGCTGATGAAAAGAATTTTATTATTGCAAGTGATTCTGTTACTTACACACAATACATGGCTAAAACCAATAAAGCTGTTATTAATAAAGAAGCTTTGGATCGTTTCAAAGGAAAATCCACCGTATTCTATTTTGATATTGCCAATACATTAAATGGTTTTATTAAAGATTCAACCGGCAACTATACTCATTCGTTAAGAACGGCCAAAGAAACTTTTAAAGACGTTATAGCCAGCTCCGATAATTTCGATGGGAAAAGTATCAAGGCTTCTTTCGAAATAAGGATGCAAAATGAGAAGCAAAACAGCCTGGTAACTTTAACCAGCTTGTTCACAGATATTGCTGTTGATATACGCGTACAGGCGAAGAGGGAAAAAGAAATGGAAGAAAAATTATTCCCCGGCGGCGTTCCGGCTATCATCCGTACCAACTGATACACACCAGCATCTTTAATGAAAAATCCTGCTCTTGCAGGGTTTTTCATTAAAGATGCATACTATTTTCGGTAATAGAAATCTGGGCATATGACTATCGAGCTGAATCAATTAATGCCAATACCGCTAAAAGACAGGCTCCAGCAAAGAGGTTCCGATGTATGGAATACGTCTGTGGTGTTAAACCAGGGCGAGTTCATAAAGATTAAAGCACCCAGTGGAACAGGTAAAACAACTTTGGTACATATTATCTATAAGTTGCGCCACGATTATGATGGGCGGGTACTTTTTGACAATAAAGTAACTGCGGATCTACAGGAAGATGCATTGGCAGAAATACGTCAGAAAAAAATAAGTATTGTTTTTCAGGACCTGCGCTTGTTTTCGAATCTTACCGGCCGGGAAAATATAGAACTCAAACGGGTTTTACAAACCCCATTTTACAACACAGACATCATTGATGACATGGCAAACACTTTGGGTGTAAGTCATGTATTGCAACAAAAAGCGGGCCTATGCAGTTATGGCGAGCAGCAGCGTATAGCCATCATCCGCGCATTAATACAACCTTTCTCATGGCTCATAATGGATGAACCTTTTAGCCATCTTGATAAAGCCAATACAAAAAAAGCTGCAGCCTTAATAGAAACAGAGTGCAGAAAAAGGAATGCAGGTTTTATTATTACTGATTTAGATGATGATGCGAATTTTATTTATACGAAAGAATACATATTATAAAACAACCTCTATCAAATGGATGGATTGGATATATTGTTAAAAAAAATTATTCGCTCGGGTACGGGGCGAAAACGGTTTTTTATGGCTGTAACCGGCTTGTCTGTAGCTATGTTATTAATTCTGGCTGCGGTACAAATTCAGGCTAACTATAATGATCTTTTACACAGCAAAAGCAACCAGGATAGTATTGCTAATTTTTTAGTGCTTAATAAAATAATAAACGACCGGAATCTTGGCGCAACCGCTTTAACAGATAATGATATCAACGATCTCAAAAAACAGGTTTTTGTAGAGTCTGTAGGCCTTTTAACGCCCAGCCGGTTCAAAGCTTCTATCCAAAGCGCGAGCGATCGTTTTCCTTTTTTTACAGATATCGCTTTCGAAAGTGTGCCGAATGATTTTATTGATGTAACCAGTAAAGACTGGAAATGGGATGAGAATGCGCGTTTTGTGCCAATAATCGCGCCGAATATGTTTCTTGATTTTTACAATTTTCAATTTTCTTTTTCGCAAAACCTTCCGCAGCTTACACATGAGGTAGTAAAGATGATCGTGTTTAAAATAAATATGTACGGTCCAACCGGGCTTATAAGTTTCAATGGCCGGGTAGTGGGTTTTAGCGATCGGATATCTTCCTTATTGGTGCCGCAGGAGTTCATGAATTTTGGCAACACACAGTTTGGCAAAAATCAGGATATTAAACCCTCACGGGTAATTATCCGGACAAAAGATCCGGGTAATCCTGCATTGGTAAACTACCTTAAAGAAAAAGGTATGACTACGGATGCTGATAAAACAAGGTTCAGCAGGTACAGGCAGGTAGTTGATATAGTAGTGAATATTTCATGGATAACCGGAGCTGTTATGCTGATTTTTGCCCTATTAATTTTTACTTTATTCATTCAGTTAACCATTGCATCCTGCAAAGAAGAAATTTTTTTATTGATTACATTGGGAGCTTCTCCGAAACAGCTTCAACGGTTTTTAATGCGCCAGTTTTTCCCTATAAATATTTTGATCATTTCGGCCTCGCTATTGATAATTGCCGGCATACAATATTATATTTATAGCAGCCTGGTTAAGCAAAATATCTCTGTTGACCCATTCCCTTCCTATATGACTTTGTTAACTGCTATCGGGGTTCTTATGATCATTTGGCAGGTAAATAGGGTCTCGGTGCGCAAGTACATATCCTTGCCGGGGAAAAATTGAAATGCTTTATAGCAAAAGACAAGTTTCCGGGAACGTTAATAAATGTAAAAATCACTAAGCAATTGGGGTATAAAATGTTGAGATTACCCATATTACAGGTTAGAAATCGTTATAAATCTGCCGTTTTTTGCAGAAAGTCAAGGATTTGGTACACAAGGCCTGTGTTATAAACACCGTTTTTTTACGGTGTTTTAACGGTAAAATTTACGTTAAAAACACCGTTTTTTTTTAATTAATTATACCTATTCGGTTGATAATCAATAATAAATTGATGCTTATAATTGAAAGCGTTAAATAAATTGCCAAATAAAATTAGAGAAACATTAACTTGCACCCAAGCCAAATTAGGTACAAATACGTATGACCCGTTAGGGTTTTATTAAAAATTAAGCTTATGAAAAAGTTCTCACTCGTTG
>JANXUL010000276.1 GCA_025356235.1 Bacteroidota bacterium | reverse complement strand
CTTCTGCGCAGTCTGAATGGGTTGTAATCTTTATAATTATACCAGCCATTGGCGGCTTCAAAAAATGCCAGTCCGTAGATGGTACTGCTGGGGTTGGTGCTGAAAGGGTAACGAACCTCTGCTACATATTTATTAAACAGTGTAAAGAAGGTACTGGTGCTGCTCTGGTCTGGATTTATTTTAGGATCTGAGCTGGTATAAATAGGATAACCACGCTGCGAGATAATATCATAACCCAAAATACCATAGTTGTTAGACAGGCCCGCATCACCCAGCTGGAACCGTTCAAACGGCGAGTAATCCAGTTTGGGATTATAACGGCCCATAAAACCGTATTTGGCGGCCAGTTTCAACACAAACTGTTTGTTACGGTCATCGCCCATTGGCTTACCCAGCGGTACATAATATTCTCCGTTGAAGCGCCATTTATGAAACTCCACAAATTTGTATGGATTGGCCGAAGTGGCGAGGCTTTTATCAAACAATGAATAGGGTGGTGTAAACTGTCCGCTCAGCACAAAACTGGATCCACTTTTTGGAAACAGGGGCTGGTCCACAGAAGAGCGCGACAGGGAAACTTTTATACTGATGTTGTTTGATTTACCATTGCTGAGGTTGGTACCATCGCTCAACCTGAAGAATCCCGGGTAGTTACGAAGGTTATACTGGGTATAGTTTAACTGGTACACCAGCGTAAAGAAGTCATCGGGCCATTTCAGCTGTTTGCCAAGGGCCACAGAAAAGCTCAATGATTTTAAATAAGATGTATCGCCGGCGGTTTTGCTATAGGTACCGGTCCGGTAATCATATGCGTTGGAATACTTGGTACTGGCAGCGCTGAAGGTTAAAGAATTTCTTTTTTTACCGCCCAACCAGGGTTCTGTAAAAGAGAAGTTATACGAACGGAATGCTTTACCATTACTCTGTACACGCAAACTCAGTTTTTGTCCATCGCCCATTGGCAATGGATCCCATGCTGATTTTTTGAAGATGTTCCGTAAAGAGAAATTATTAAACGATACACCCAAGGTGCCTGTTAAGCCAATAGCACCGCCCCAGCCTGCACTCAGCTCCAGCTGGTCACTCGATTTTTCTTCTACATTGTAATTGATATCAACCGTTCCATCTTCCTGGTTGGGAACCGGAACCGGGTTAATTTTTTCAGGATTGAAATAATTGAGCTGAGAAAGTTCTCTGATAGAACGGATCAGTTCTGAACGGCGGAATTTTTCACCCGGGATTGTCCGTAATTCACGACGGATAACATATTCTTTGGTACGGTCATTCCCGGTAATGCGTATATTTTTAATGGTCGCCTGCGGACCTTCTACGATACGTATCTCAAAGTCAATGGTATCATTATACACAGCCGTTTCTACCGGATCGGTTCGAAAAAAAAGGTAGCCGTCATCCTGGTATAAACCACTGATATCGCCACCTTCAGGACCGGAAGATTTTCCTAATTTTTTGTTTAGTATTTCCAGGTTATAAGTGTCTCCTTTCCGTATGCCCAGTATGGTCGTTAATACAGAATCTGCAAACTTGGTATTACCTCTCCAGCCTATATTGCCGAAGTAGTATTTATGCCCCTCGTTCATCTTCATGTCAATATTCACTTCCCCACGCCTGGTATGGTAAATGGTATCTTTTTCAATCATCGCATCACGGTAACCGAGTGTGTTATAGTACTCGAGAATATTATCCTTGTCTTCTATGTATTTTTTCTCATCGAATTTGGCCGAGCTTAATTTCAACCGTACATAAGGATCCAGTATTTTTTTTGTTTTGCTGAAAACCAGGAATCCTTTTTCTTTCAGGTACTCATTGAATGAGTAATTTTTTACTTCAACAATCTGGCCCTTATCCAGTTCGGGATGCAGTGTTAACCTTGATTTTTCTTTCGTTCCTTTCAGCTGTTTCTTCAGTTTGGATGCATCAACGGTATTGCCTCCAAAGTTGATATTATTGATCTTTACTTTTGGCCCTTTATCTATCACAAAATCTAATGCCAGTGTGTTATCGAAAGTAGAGTCTTTTCTTTCTACTATCTTAACCCTCGAATCACGGAACCCTTTTTCGGCATAATATTTTTTGATGGCCTCTACAGCCGAGATTTTTATGTTTTCGGTGATAACGTGGTTAGGTATCAGGCCTGTTTTACCGGATAAATCTTCGCCTTCTCCTTTACGAATGCCTTTGAAAAAGAACTTGGATAACCTTGGCCTTTCTGTAACCGAAATTTCAACTTCAATATCTTTTCCTGTTAATTTGGTAATAAAGATCTCAACATTGCTGAAATAGTTCTGTCCCCACAGTTTGGTAATGGCTTTCGAAAAATTATCGCCCCCGGGAATGGACACCTCATCACCCACATTAATATTGGCAATGGAGATCAGCAGGTTCTCATCAAAGAACTTGTTGCCGACCACTTTTACTGCGGAGACCTTATATTTTTTGGTTGCTTTTTGATTGAATATATTGAGCAGGTCTGCTTCAATATTGGTGATCGTTGTATCAGACCCCGTTCTTTCCTGGGATCGCGCCGAGAAACTCACGAGCGATGTTACTAAAGCCAACACTAAAATTTTGTATACTTTCTGCATCCGGTTTCGGTTTGTGATGTTGCTGACTGAAAGAACAGACGGGTATCTTTCAGCGATTTGGTTCGGGTTTTTAGGCGGGGCAAATTAACCTGAATAATGAAAAGTGTTTGTTAAATCCCCTGCACCATGTAAACTGGTGGTATTAATGATTGCTATGCCAATTCGGTTTCCTCCTGTATTTGTTGCCCGGTTTTGCCAAATCTCCTTTCCCTGGCCTGAAAGTCCAAAATGGCTTCATACAGGTTTTCTTTACGGAAATCGGGCCAACGGGTGTTGGTAAAATATAATTCGGCGTAGGCTAACTGGTACAATAAAAAATTACTGATCCTGTATTCGCCACTGGTCCGTATCATCAGTTCCGGATCGGGAAACTGGCTGGTGGTAAGGTACTGCTGCAAAGTATCCTGGTTAATGGTAGCGGGGTCTATTTTCCCGGCTTTTACATCCAGTCCGATATTCTTCACCGCATTTACCAGTTCCCACCGGCTGCTGTAACTCAATGCCATTATGAGGTTCAGGCCGGTATTGTGACTGGTCATTTCCAATGCTTCCTGCAATTCGTCGTGGGCAAATTTGGGTAACATATTCAAATCACCGATAACATGCAGGCGGATATTGTTTTTATTCAGGATAGGCACTTCCTTGTGAATGGTATCTACCAGTAAGGTCATCAGGCCCTCTACTTCCTGCTGCGGCCGGTCCCAGTTTTCTGTACTAAATGCATACAGGGTAAGGTATTGGATGCCCAGTTCAGCACTGCCTTCCACGATGTTACGAACGCTTTCCACCCCCTGGTAGTGTCCATACAAGCGCTCCTGGCCTTTTTCTTCGGCCCAGCGCCCATTACCATCCATAATTATAGCAATATGATGTGGCAGCCGCTCTATATCAATCCGGTCTTTCAGGCCTTCCTGCATGTTCATACCTTCATTTAGGCAGCAAATTTAGCAAAATCAACGGTTTGGCGGGATTTTAATTAGGAGAAAAAAGAGGGGTAATAATATTATTCTGTTTGACTTAATTCTCTTTTTTTAAAATCGAATATTGAATAAGGAATAATAGTTGTTGAAGTGAAGAAGAAAGTGATATTTCTTAATGGTTTATTATTTATGCGAAGGGGCAGGGCAGCGGTACGATTGCAGGTTAAAAGATATCCCGACCTTAAACGTAGCAAAAGCATCTTTTTGAAGGCTATTCCCTCTTTGTTTACCTTTTACGCCAATAGAGCTACCCGTCTCATAACTCCTGTCCTGCAGTAAAAACCCGGGTGATGGGGAGCCATCGGGTAATGGTGGAAATGCATCGGGGGCATATGAACCGCTTACATCATCCAGGTAATCTGTATTGGTAAAGCGGTAAGTAAGTTCTGCGAAAACATTGGTTTTCGCACTCAAAGCATATTTGGCACCTAAAGTAAAAGGTATACTAATAGCGATGGGGCTATATGGCTGCAAATTTGGATATTGGGCACTCCCTTGACCTTCTGTACCTAACGTACGTAATAAATATTTCTCCCCGCCAAGATAAGCATAGGGGTCGAAAGAGAAAACGCCCAGTCCCAGACCCACATAGGGGGTAAACTCATAGCCTTCAAAGCCTGGATGAAACTCGAAAAAATTAAAATCACCTGCCACACTCAGTTCCCATACATTGGTGTTAAAACTAAGGTTACGGGCCACCTGCACCGGATTATTGCTATATACATCAGAATAGCCAAGCAAGGCATAATCGCCTGAAACCCTTATTCCGATATAGTTGGTAATCTGTTTTCTGAAGAATATTCCTGCCGCCGTTTTGGGCCTGTTAATGGCTGAATTCGGGTTAAGGTCGCCAAAATAATGGGCTAATCCTGCCGAAATACCAATTTCACCCTGGTGCACAAAAGCATCCATTACCTGGGCATTGGCTTGTTGCAGCCCCACAATTAAGAATAATATACCAATGGTTTTTTTAAACATAATCAGGCGGTTCTTCTAGGAATTGTAAAATACCGTCAAATTTTAATACAACAAAAGTTAATTTCTTTTATCCAGCCCCCAGGTAAGCTTGGAACGGAGGGTAGAAAGAAAGCTGTTTTCATTTAGCCGGAGCAGGTTTACCCCGAATTTTTCCCGTCGAACCGCCAGTTGTATACTTTTACTTACGATTTCCCTTCGGGCATCCAATGCGCAAATAATCTGCTCGCCCCGGCCCTCTACTTCAAATGAAATAACATTTGTATCGGGTACTATGATTGAGCGGACATTCAGGTTATGCGGTGCCACCGGCGTTATTACAAAACTGGCCGATTCAGGAAACATAATAGGGCCATTGCAGCTTAGGTTATAACCAGTTGAGCCGGTGGGTGTAGATACGATCAACCCATCTGCCCAATACGTATTTAAAAACTCCCCATTTAAGTATGTATGAATTTTAACCATGGGTGAGGTATCCCTTTTATGGATGGCAAACTCGTTTAACGCAAAAGGCGTTTCGCCAAAAAGTTTTTCGTTTGAGTCGAGGTGAATAAGGGTTCTTTTATCAATGAGGAAGGTATGGTTCATTAATGAATCAACAGCACTGGCCAATTCATCTTTACTGATACTTGCCAAAAAACCAAGCCTGCCGAAATTGATACCGAGGATGGGTATGTTTTTATCTTTCACCAATGCTACCGTATCCAGGAGGGTACCATCGCCACCAAGGCTTATGAGACAGTCTATCTGGTCATCAAGGTCGTCGGAGGTTTTAAAAGGTATCATTTTATCATACAGGTGTTTCGGCAAAGTGAACTGCTCGAGTAACTGTTGAAAAATAAGGATGGATGTATCGTAACGGGTTAGTTCTTCCAGTAAAATCAGGAGTGGGTTCTCCTGTTCAAAATCCAAACCACGGCTGTAAATAGCTACTTTCATGTTTGTGGTTTATTGGGTTGCGGGGTGAAGAATAAAAAAGTTAGCCATTAATTCAACTTCATTACTCTTTTAATCAGTTTAACTACTTTAACCGGCTTAACTGCCTTAACGAGTAACCGTTGCTTTAAAAATCGTTTCTCGTCTGTAAATATAAGCCATCCCTGCCCAGTTGATTAAAGCTGTATTCAATTTTAAATACAAAATCATAAATGGAGATGATATCCATACCTAAACCCCAGGTACGGAGCAGTTTATTGTTAAGGGTATTGGTGATATCGGGTGTTTTGGTGTATCCGTAACCCAGGTCGCCATAGGCTTTCAGGAAAATGCGGAAAGGGATTTTGTCGTGTGTTTTGCTGGGGAACGGGTTTCGGACAACAAAGGAAAGTACCTTTTTATGCAGGGTTGTTTTTACTGATCCGCCAAGAACCCCATCAACCACATTGTACTCCAATCCCCTCATTTGAAAATAGCCGTAGCCAAATAAGCGTTGGTTTACAAAATAATTATTGAAAGGTAATTTAAGCGTTGCCAGGCCTTCGAGGTGAAGAAAAGAATTGGCTGAAAGTGGAATTGAATAAACTGCCCGTCCATTTACCTGCCAGAGATTGGCCACATTATCCAATCCGCGTTTGTATATATTGCCTTCGAACAAAAAACCTTTGGCAGGATACGCGATATAATCAACATTATAATATTTGTATTGATACCCGAAATCAATAAACTGCATCCTGCTCCGCTGACCGGGATAATACGCCGGGTTGATCTTTAATACCGTATCTGATACCTGTTCATCATTATACGATACCCTGAAATAGTGCCTTTGTTTTACATCGGGCCGGTAAGAATAAGTAAAATCAAAACGGGTTGCTTTTTTTACAATCTGGTCCTGTTTAAAGAATAATTGTTTATTATCGCCCGTTGCATAGTTCACTTCTTTTTGTGTGGCATAGATGAGCCCAACATTAAAACCACTCTTCAATTTTTTATCAAAGAAAGGCAGGTTATAACGCAGTGTTATCTGTTGGGTATAGCCGCTAATCAGCCAGATATCCAGGTTATCGTTGCGGCCACTTACATTATTCTGTATAAATTTTACACCATAGTTAACCCTGTCTAAGCTACGTTTCTGTTCTACCCACCATTGGTTAAAATTCCTGTCAACCAACCTGAAATAAGGCAGGGGAAAAAGGTACCAACGTTCTTTCATATCAATACGAATACTCCATACATTCCCTATACGCGACGAGACAGATACAGTTACATCTACAAACAATGCCGTATTCATTAATTGTTGGCGGGCAAGCACCAGGCGTTTATCTATATCAACCTGTAACAGGCGGTCATTTTTTTGAAAAGGCACTTCGCGCAAAACAATAAAATCTTTTGTTTTTTTGTTGCCGGAGAGTTGTATATCACCTATAATTATGGGTGTGTTTTTGTCAAACACGGTTGCCGGAAAAATGACGGTTGTGGAGTCAGTTGCTCTGCGTACGTCCTGTGCATAAGAGGGCTCTGTTCGTACCAGGAAAAGAAAAATAACAATAACACGCAATAACCTCATCTACAATAATTCGATTGATAAATAGAGCGTAAAAATAAGGGTTTGGCTGCTTGTGCAATTTTATACCTGTAGAAACCGGGAAATAATTGCATCGGAAGAATATATGAGAACAGGCCACGGTATGTTTTGTAAATCCGTAACGTGGGCCTGAATTAACCTGTTTATTCTCTCATCATTCATCATCTGCACTTATGCAGTAATAACAGGCATGAGCCTACATGTTGAGGTAAGAAATAAGGTGGTTGTAATTTTCTTTGAGTTCATTGGCATAATCTTCTTCGCCAAAATAGTAGCGTACGATGTATTCATAACGTTGAAAAGTAGCAATGATATCTGAAATTTCTATCTTATTAATTTTTATGGTAACCACCACCATACCCGTATCACCTTCGGTGTAGGTATTCAGTTGCGTGATGTAGGCATCATTTGTTTCTACGAGGCGGCTTATTTCCCCAACGGAAAAATTGCGCTTCTCTGTTTCCAAAACAATGATGCCACCCCGATCATCATTACCCACATATCGGGATAAAGAATGAAGCAGGTCTTTAGCAAGGATAACACCTGATATTTCAAGCTGGTCATTAATAACCGGCAAGAGTGATAGTTCGTTTTCTGAGATTAATTTCAGTGCCGTCAAGAAATGCTCTTCTCCTTTTACCGAGATGCGCTGAAAGATGTTTTCTACGGTAGCAACAATGCTGTTTTCGTTTCCATCCAGCAGATCGTCTTTGCTGATGATGCCTGCGTACTTTTCTTCACTTAGCACAGGCAGATGCTGTACATCATATTCATCCATCAATTGCAGTGCAAAGGATAGCTTGTCTAATAAATTGACAGCAGGAAAACCGGAATTGATTAATTGTGATGCCAGCATGTGTTTCTTTTCTGGATATACGCCAAAAACTACGCCACAGTTGTTGTGGTTGGTGTTTGCTTGTTTAAAAAATCATCCAAAATCCTGTTAAATTCCCCGGGTACTTCCATCATTGGGGCATGGCCGCAGTTATCTACAAAATGCAGTTCGCTGTTCGGAATAAGACGGTTGAATTCGCGTCCCACAAATGGTGGCGTAATCGTATCGTTATTACCCCAGATTAATAAGGTAGGCTGCTTTATCTGGTTTAGTTCCTCACCAAGGTTATTACGGATAGCACTTTTAGCCAACGCAATAATTTTGATAACTTTTATCCGGTTATTGGTGATCTCGAATACTTCATCCACCAATTCTTTAGTAGCAGTATCGGGATTATGAAAAGTTAACTGCGTTTTCTTTTTGATGTATTCATAATCGCCGCGTTTGGGGTAACTATCACCCATTCCATTTTCGAACAGGCCGCTGCTGCCGGTAAGAATAAGCGATTTTATTTTTTCGGGATGTTTTAAAATATGTACTAATGCTACATGTCCGCCTAATGAATTACCAAGTAAATGGATATTGGTATAACCACGGGCCTCAATAAATTTCTGAACAAATTTTTCCAGTCCGCCTACAGAAGTATGAAAAATGTCAAGATCAAATAAGGGCAACAAAGGCACAACTACTTTATGTGTTTTCCTGAAGTATTCTACCAGGTCAGCAAAATTACTCAACGCCCCAAAAAGGCCGTGTAATAAAAGTAACGGCTCGCCTTCCCCTTCCTCAATAAATTTAAACTTATCCTGTTGTTTGATCTCGTAGCTCATTAGTTAATTTCTTATGCAAGCATTATTGGGCCTGGTACAAATAATAGCAAATTCATGTAAAAACAAACAATCGCCAACCCTCGTCATTCCTGTATGATAAGAATGTATGCAAAATACTGATTTTACAGCAAAAACAGCTGCTTGCGGGTTTATGATATGCAATAACAATTATTTAACCTCTGGATGGATGCTTGCAAAAAAACGGGTAAGTTCTTCAAACATCCCTTTAAACAGTGGTATTGCAGCACCAAAAAGCTCAATGGCTTTTGGGCCCCAGGGTTGTATAAATGTATAAGTGACAGATGCCTGAAATGTATCTGGTTTAAAAACATGTACTTTGCCCATATAAAAAAGTACTACGCTCAAGACTGTGGTATATAAAGCTGCATATAAAACAATGCCGGTTAATTTGTTCAGCCACCCCATCAATACAAGCTCCATGGCAGATTGTATAAGCCTTGCCCCTAAGCGCACCAATAACATCACGCCAATCATAATCAAAGCAAATGAAAGAAAGGGTAGCCATGCCGCGGAGATACTGGTGCTATCGCGTAACCAACCTGCCACAAACGTTGATAATTTCATAGCCGCAGCCAGGCCAATGATGATGCCAAGGAATGAAAAAACGGCTACAATAAAACCGTTCCTATACCCTTTGATGACTGCAAAAATCATCAACAGAATGAATATGGCGTCAATGACCATTTGATTTTTTTAGTTGTTAGTTTTAGTCCTTGTCAAGAAGTATTCAATCATTATTGGTAACCTGATTAAATCAATTAACTTTTTTCAAAAGCCAAAATCCGTGACTTATTTACTCAGTAATTCTTTCACAACTGCTGCAATGGTTTTTCCGTCTGCCTTTCCAGCCAATTGTTTTGATACTGCGCCCATTACTTTACCCATATCCTGCGGACCAGTGGCACCTAAGTCTGCAATGATCTTACCTATGGCCTCTTTCAATTCGTTTTCCGTTAACTGCTGCGGGAGAAATTTTTCGATCACGGCAATTTCTTCTGATTCTTTGGTAGCGAGGTCTGGCCTATTTTGTTGCTGGTAGATTTCCAATGAATCTTTACGCGACTTAACCAGTTTCTGCAATAGTTTTAATTCTCCTTCTGCAGTAACCACACCATGGGCACCTGGTTCTGTTTTGACTTTGATGATCTCAGCCTTGATAGCACGTAGCCCACGCAAAAGTGCTTCGTCTTTTGCTTTCATGGCATCTTTCATTTGTTCCATTACCATTAATTCTAAACTCATATAAATAGTTTTATTTATTTTCTTTTAATTGGGTGTCTTTGAATTTTTTATAAAAATCCTTGGCGAATTTTTTCATATCGGCAACCAATTCATTTTGTTGTGTGGCGCGAAGGTATGTATCAGCCATACCCATCATGGTTTGATAATAGAAATCGGCCATTTCATCTACCATCATGTCTTTTGTCCATAAATCTATCCGCAAGGCACTTTTATCTGCCCCGTCCCAAAAAGCCACCATCATTGATTTGGCCGGCTGCATCATATCTGCCGTGCTGTCTGAGGCCTTCCAGTTGATATGCTGGGGTACTTTGTCGTCATCTAATTCGATCTCTATGGAAATACTTGATTTCTTCATCTGTTTATGTTTAATACGGGATAATAATAGAACCGCAAAAGTAAGGTGAAACCCCGGATGATGAATTGGAGGTACCTATCGTTTTTCTGAAGTCGAAACAATGATCTGCCAGAGTTGGTCTGCTGCCTTATCCCAACTGAATTTAGCTGCCTGTATTTTACCTGCAGTTATTAACCTCTCCCTGAGTGTTTCGTCTTTATAAATACGCAGCATTTGTTTGGCAATGGCTTCTGGGTCGTTAGGGTCGGCATACAATGCTGCCTCACCACCTGTTTCTGGCATGCTCCCGGTATTGCTGGTAATTACAGGCACTTCGCATTGCATGGCTTCAATAATAGGCAACCCAAACCCTTCAAAAAAAGAAGGATATACCAATGCATAAGCAGCAGCAGTTATCCGGGTAAGTTGCTCATCGGGTAAATATCCCAGGAGAACTACATCATCTCTATATTTATAGGTTTTTAATTTTTCAGTTATTTCATCATATTGCCAGGCCAATCTTCCTGCTACCAACAACTTCATATTGCTATGCTGCCATTTTTTAAATAAGGAAAAGGCTTTGAGCAGGTTCATGAGGTTTTTGCGGGGATGGATACCCCCTGTAAATAAAAAATATTCACGGCCGTCGGCAAAACCTTCCTTCACCTGTTCTTTCTCATGCCAGGACAAAGGCACAAAATCTTTTTTAGCAGCCCCATACACGATATCAATTTTTTTATCCGCCAGTTTATACTGTTGTATGATATCTTGTTTTGAATAATCTGATACCGTTACTACCTTTTTTGCCTTTTGCAGAAATTTTTTAGTGTAGTGTTGATAGTACCAGCGATGATGCCATGCTATGAACTTAGGATAGTGCCGGAAAGCCAGGTCGTGTATGATTAATACCTGTGGAATTTTTGAGGTAAGACTGCAAAATCCATAAGGCTGTACCCAAATATCCGGTTTAAACGGGCGAAGGGCTAGCGGTGCTTTTACATCGTACCAATATTTAAAAGCCAGTGCATGCCGGGCAGGTGGCGAAACAATGATAGGAGTAATATTCGGGCCGAAAATAAACTTCGCATCATAAGGCCGGTCGAAAACAAAAATGAATTCATGCTCCGGGTGTTTAAGGGTTACTCGGCTGAATATCTCTTTTACATAATGCCCATAACCTTCTAATTTATTATCCTGAAGAAATATGGCGTTGACGGCGATGCGCATGAAAGCAAAAGTAGCTGCAAGATTTTCAAAAAATGTTAAAATCGTGTATATCCGGAAAAAGACTATTAATTTTTACGATAATTGTATGGTTATGAGAAACCGCATCCTGCTTTTTTTATCATTGGTTACCGGCTCCTTTGTGCATGGTTCTGATTCGCTTCAGGTTAATTTGAATACCCACACATTTATTAAAGGTGATACCCTTGAATTCAAATGCATTATCCCAAATTTCGCTGAACTGAAATTGGCCAGTGCTACCTTAAATGTATGGATAGAAGATGTAGAGAGAACCCATAGATGGAAATTCCGTTATCCGATGATCAATGGAGAAGTTGCCGGTTCTTTGGCAGTTAGCGATAAGATACCCGATGGCAGGTATGCGGTAAATTTTTTAGTACAGCGTGGTTTTTTTAAAATAACAGGGGAAGTAGTAGATCATGAAAAAAAAGATACTACCCTCAATTATATAATGGTACCCAAGAACAAACAAGGTTCTTATTTTGATAATGCCCATGTAGGAGCCGATGGGCATTTCAGGTTAAAAAGCACCCTATTTGCAGACTCAGCCTATTTTATTTTTTCACCGACTAGAAAAACAAAGAATAATACCCTCCTTATAAAAATCGAAACCCAACTTGATTCGGCTTTTTCCCCCGTGCTATATGCGTCAAATTTCATAACCGTTGGCGATGCAAAAATGCTGGTCTCAAAAAAAACAGATACCAGTCATTATATTTTCAGCCCGGAAGCCTTACCGGATATAAATATATTGCCGAACGTTACCGTTACAGGCATTTATAAAAAGAAAATAGAACAGTATGATCAACAATATTCCAGTGGTTTATTTAGAAAGAGTGATGCCATAATTTTTGATGGTCTTGAAAACGATGATATAGCACATTCGATCAATGTGCTGATGTTTTTGCAGAGCAGGGTACCAGGATTGACTATTACAAAAAACGAAGAGGGCCTTGATGTAGTTAAATGGCGCAATGAAATTGTGGAAATTTACATTGACGAGTTCCGGCTTGATGCTTCTGATCATACATTCGTTTCACCAACAGAAATAGCGATGATCAAAGTATATAGACCCCCGGCACAATTATCCGCTTTCTCAGGAAGCGTTGGGGCCATTTCCATCTATACAAAAAAAGGCGGGTTTGCAGATAACAGCAAATCCCGCCATAATTTTATTGTGAAGGGTTATACGAATATAGACAGCATTTGGGAATAAAGAACTTTTGGAAAAAAATAGATTTTTTGAAAAATCTTTACTTTTTCTGTCTTGCTGCCCAGGCATCCATTTTATTTTCCATCACATCCAGTGGCATATTACCATCTTTTAAAATGTTGTCATGAAAATCCGATATTTTAAAAGCGGTACCAAGTTGTTGTTCATACCTGGTTCTTATTTCACGGATCTTCAGGGCACCAATCTTATAACCTAATGCCTGCGCCGGTATTGCCATGTATCTTTCTATTTCGGCCGTAGCACCTTCTTCACTGATCTGTTCATTCTCCATCATGTATTTGATGGCTTCCTCCCTGGTCATTCCTTTGGCATGCATACCTACATCCACCACCAGGCGTATAGCCCTGTGTATCTCATCACCCAAAGCACCTATGTATTGATAGGGGTCTGTATATAATCCTAATTCTTTTCCCAGGCTCTCACAGTAGAGTGCCCAGCCTTCAGCATACGCATTGTTACCACCAAACCTGCGGAACCGTGGCAGTTTATCATTTTCCTGCTGGAGGCTTACCTGGTAATGGTGACCGGGAATAGCTTCGTGTAAAAAAAGACTTTCCATCCCGCTGGTCGTATTAAAAGTAGTTGCATCAAGTATGGGAATATAAAAAATGCCCGGCCTTGTTCCGTCGGAACTTCCCTGGTTATATTCGGCACTGGCACTGGCAGCCCGGAATGCTTCTGTTTGTCTTATTTCAAAAGGCGTTTTAGGGGTATGACCAAACATTTTCTGCAGGTTGGGTAACATGGTCTTGTGTATTTTTTCAAAAGCATCAAGTATTTCCTTGGGCGTTTTATACGGCGTGAATTTTTTATCTTTATTTAAGTAAGTGAAGAATGCTTTCAGGTCGCCGGTGAACCCGGTTTCATTTTTAACGCGCTCCATTTCAGTCCGGATGCGCTTTACTTCTGATAGTCCAATATTATAAATTTCATCCGGTGTTTTGTTAGTGGTTGTTTGCTGGCGGATAAGCCAGTTATAATATTTATCGCCATCTTTAACAGCACCAATACCAGACGTTTTTCTGGCTTTGGGCAAATATTCATTCTGAAGAAAATCACCCAGTTTTTTAAAAGAAGGTGTGATCTGTTCATTAATGGCTTTGGTGTATGCATCAGTTAATCTTTTTTTATCTTCTTCAGCAAATGTTGCCGGCATGAGGGTGATGGGGCCATAGAATAAATTTTTTGAAGCATCGCTAACCACCATTGCCTGCATTTGCGGAACCATTTTTACCACAACGGCCTGGGGCAATACAAAATCAGCCCCCATTCCTTTTTTAAAATAAACAATGGCACTGTCTGCATATGCCGGAAATACCGCCATTCGCTGTAACCAGTTGTCATAATCCTTTACCGTTTTAAAAGGTTGTATCACACTGCCGCTTCCCAATTGTCCAAACACCAGGTGGCTGCTTTGAAATTGATTTAATGGTATATAATTATCATGAAAACTTAACCCTTCAATATTGATTTCCATCTCGCGTTTGAAAATATCATAGCTAAGCTTGTCATTATCATTCAAAGTCTCTCTTTCAAACCTGGTTACATAAACGAGATAGCGGTTAAAGAACTCCTTTTCTTTTTGGCGATAGCTATCGGTAAAATCTACATACATTTTATCATTGAACCTGCTATCACCGGTCAGTGTTGCTTCCACAGGAAAAAAAACAAGGCGTTCTTCATAATATTTATCCAGCAAAACAGATAATTCTTTATTGTCTTCCCGGGTTTGATTTTCATTGCTGAGTTTACAGGCAGCAAACATGGAAAATAATGATAGGAGAATGATTGTTTTTTTCATGGGTTGTTGTTGAGAAATTAAAGTTAGGAAGAAAGGGGCGTGAGTGGTGGGTAGTGAGTGGTGAATATCATTATCAGCCGCATTTTATTGACTATTAACTAATGTACCCATAAAACCCTTTTCCCGTTTTCCTCCCCAGTTCACCTGCTGCTACTTTTTCTTTTTGAATGGGGGATGGAGTAAGCCGCTCCGGCTTGCCAAGGGCTTCCCATACGATGGTACTCACACCAAAATTGATGTCCATTCCAATAAGGTCCATCAGTTTAAAGGGGCCCATTTTAAAACCAGTTGCTTCCATTATGGCATCCACAGTTTCAATTGTTGCCAATTCCTGTTCAACCAATTTCATGGCTTCCAGGTAATAATGACGGGCCACCCTATTTACAATAAAGCCGGGGGCATCTTTACAAACGACCGGGGTCTTGCCCATTTGCAAGGCTATATCAACAATTGTTTTTACAACAGTATCTTCTGTTTGAACAGCTTTTACCACTTCAACCAGTTTCATTAGCGGTGCGGGATTAAAGAAATGCATGCCAACCACCCGTGAGGGATACTGAACAGCAGAAGCGATATCAGTTACAGCTATAGAAGATGTATTGGTAGCAAAAATAGTTTCGGGTGTATTGATGGCAGCCAGTTGATTAAAGAGAATGGTTTTAGCTTCTTTTTGTTCAACAATAGCCTCGATAAATAATTCTGCAACACAATCACTAATCTCATTCGTAAACCGTATCCGACTGAGGCCGCCAGCGCGTGCTTCAGCACTGATTTTTCCTTTATCCAATAACTGTTGCAGGCTTTTTTCTATCCCGGCCTTACTTTTTATAAGCATCGCTTCGTTCACATCGAATTGAATGGTGGAAAAGCCCGCCAGTGCAGCTACCTGGGCAATACCACTACCCATTGTACCGGCCCCGCAAACACAAATTGTTTTAATATGACTCACCTGATATTGTTTGCGACAAAAATACACTGTTAAAGCTATTCTAGCGGTAAGAGTCTGGGGTAGAAGCAATCAATTCGACCTAAGACACCAGGGTTATTACTACAAAGTTCTTAAGATACTTACATCTTTTCCACTTCTTACTTCTCACTATTCATAGGCGGCAGACTTGTATTACTTTTATAGTATGCAAAACAGCCTGCAACAATTAGACCTGTTTGGGTTTCCGTTGGAAACAGCCACACAACCGAGGAAAAAAGAGAAGGCTCCCGCACAGCCTAAACTTTCTGTGGAAACCATTGCCGTAGTAACCACAGAGCCCGTAATCATTGAAGCGGAAGTAGTAGTGAAAACTAAGTCGGCGGAATTAAAGAAAATAGCTGATCCAAAGGCCGCTGGTAAAAGAGGCAGGAAATCTTTTAAAGAAATGGATACTGAGGTAGATTTGATTGATATTCCTGAAGATGCTGTTCTGCAGCAAAAATTGTATTACTCCATCAGTGAAGTAGCCGGTTGGTTTAAGGTGAATACTTCCTTGCTCCGCTATTGGGAGAACGAGTTTGATATTTTGCAACCCCGCAAAACAAGAAAAGGCGACCGACTGTTTAGAGTGGAGGATATTAAGAACCTGCAATTAATTTACTTCCTGCTGCGCCAACGCAAGTTTTCTATTGATGGTGCCAAAAACTACCTTAAGAATAACAAAAAAGAAGCAGATACCCATGTACAGCTGGTAGATTCTTTAACAAAGTTCAAATTCTTTCTATTAGAATTGAAAGCTAACTTAGAAGCCTGATCCCAGCCACTTAAGGCGGGCTTCATACAACTATGAAATATTTTTTTACAACAGCGATTATCGTATTGTTCCTTTCTGCCTGTTCTTCTTCAAAGCCTATTGCCGGCAAGCCAAATTATGAAGTGATCAAAGACAGCGAAACGAAAATTTTGAGAGGTACACTCAACCGTTCTATAATAGAGAATGATACAAGCTTTCATTGGTTTACAGACAATATGCGTTATGGCAGTGTGGATGAATATGCGCTGAGTGCCTTTAAACAAAAAGCTGATCAGTTTTCTATCGTTGTATTCGGCGGGACCTGGTGCCATGATACACAGAATTTATTACCTAAATTTTATCGGCTGATTGAAAAAAGCGGCTTCCCCGAAAACAAGATCACACTGATTGGTGTTGACCGTGCAAAGACAGCACCTAATGATCTGCACACAAAATGGAAAATCACCAATGTGCCTACTTTCATTATTGTAAAAAATGGCAGAGAAGTAGGTCGTGTTGTTGAGTATGGCAAAACAGGCAATATTGAAAAAGAGTTGGGTGAGATTGTGATGACGCTATAAACCAATCCTGGAATTTTAATATTGAGCAGTTTTGGAATGGGCTAAGTAAGATTAAAGCTTAGGACTACCCTTAATAATGATATCCGTATTTGCCGCGGCCAACTCAAGGCCACTCTTCTCCAGCAATTCGATAATTTCAAGATTTACGGCTTCGCGCAGTGTATTAAATTCCTCCATTGATTGTTGCATGGTAGTAAAATAATCTACCGTAACAATATGCGCATTCTTACCTGTGTCCATCAGGTAAACGATCCTGTTTTCAATATCTGGCTTATCGAGAATGGTTTTAATAGCCGTAGTCAATGCTTTAAGCTGTTGAGCGGTGGCTTGTAACCCAAGTTCCAGTTTTAACTCAACATGACGTTGGTTTCGCAGTGTGATATTATCAACAATCGTATCAACCATTTGCTTATTAGGAACGGATATATAAGTTTTGTCTGTTGTCCGGATACGTGTACTGCGTAAGCCTATCCGTTCAATGGTACCGCTAAACCCATTCACTTTTACCAGGTCTCCTGTGATAAACGGTTTATCAAAAAAGATAATAAAGGATGCGATCAGGTTTTCCATACTCTCCCTGGTGGCAAGCGCGATGGCTGCACCTACAATACTCAGGCCGGTTAGCAGGTTACCAATATGTTTATTAAAAGAAAAGCGGAGTACCAGCAACACGCCGATCATGACAAGAATAACTTTAAAAAAATCTTTAAAGAAAACAATCAGTTGGTTATCCGTTTGGTCGGCAGTGAGATTGGCCTTTTCTTCAAGTATCATGGCAACAAAGTCAATCACCCGTAAGCAGAGCCAGATAAATACAATGATGAGGATACCCGCTGCAATCGAATCAATCAGTTGACCGAAGGTGATATGGTAAATTGTAAAATTGAACGCCTGCGGAAACTTCAGTTTATCAATAGCTATAATGGATATCAGCAATACCAAAAACATGTCTAATGGCTGAACCACCAGGTCTAAAAAAGACTGGCGGGCAATATTCTTTGCTGCTTTCGCAACCAGTTTGTATAAAAGTTTTGCTAAATATTTTGAAACGAGGCGTTTGATCAACAGTGCGGAAAGTATAATGCCGGCTACATATAAATAGTTCTCAATGGAATTATTAAATATTTGCTGTTGTAAGAATTTTTCCATGTTTGTAAGTTACAAAACCTTCATTATTATCCTTCCCATTTATCCAGTTGTACATCGTTACCGTTGAAACTGGCATAGGTAAAGTTGCGGATCCAATCGCCCAGGTTAATGTAACGGCTGTTGGTGGCAAGTGTACAATCAATAGGTAAATGCCTGTGGCCGAAAATAAAATAATCGAAGTGCTGTTGTTGAAGTATTTCTTTGCAGTAAATGATCAGCCATTCATTTTCTTCACCCATAAATATTTCATCAGCCGCACCTGTTTTTTCCCTGCTTTTCCGGCTAAAATAATTCGCCAA
>JANXUL010000275.1 GCA_025356235.1 Bacteroidota bacterium | reverse complement strand
AACAAAACCAGCAGGATTAGAGGCTCTGGTACGGATCATGTTTACATAGATAACAGCCTGTGCCAAAGTACCTACTTCCACTTCACACTCTGCAGCCCATAGGATCACATCTGCGAAACGGATTAAGGTATAGTTGTTGGCAGTTACACCATTGGTCCAGAAAGATTTATCTGTTAACACACCTTCCTGTGATTTTTTATAAGTGTTTTTGATAGGTGCATAAGGGCCAGAGTAAGCCTGGTCACGAATCCACTGTTGGCCTGGGTGTGGACCCCAATCGCGGTAAGGGATACCTCTTCTACCTACCGTCCAGTCTAATCTTGGATCCAAAGAACCGGTTTCAGGTGTAAAAGGATCTACGCTATTTAAACCATCATCGCTTTTCACTACCCTGATAACATTATAACCACCCGTAGGATAATTATTATCTACACTAATAGGCAATCCGGTAACTGCATCTGTTTGAAATGAGTTAACCAGGTCCTGCGTGGGTTGATAAAACCCGCAACAACCGCCGGGTCCGCCTGTATAAGGGAAATTCAATACATCACCCCATCCACCATTGTCACCATTGGCACCATCATTAACAGAATACTGTACAGAGAAGACAGCTTCAGGACTGTTTTTGGTATCTGCATCAAATGAGGCGTCAAACCTTGCATTCAAAGCATATTTAACACCCAATGAGTTTTTGCCATTCGCAATAACAGCTGCTAAAACAGTTTTTGCGCCGGCAAAATCTTTACGGTACATCTTTACTTTTGCCAGATAAGCACCGGCAGACCATTTATTGGCCCGGCCAATTTTATCCTGTGTTTCGGGTAGGTTATCGTAAGCTGCCTGAAAATCGGCTTCAATGTTTGGCCAGATATCAGTTGTGTTTGCTGGTTTTAAAGTAGCGTTTTGTTCGTCAATATAAGGTACATTATTCCACATTTTTTTTGCTTCAAAATGGTAGTGCCCCCTTAAGAAACGGGCTTCGGCAGTAATGCGCTTTGCATCAGTAGCTGAAATGCCATTAGCTTTTGCCAGGATTTTCATGGTATTATTACAACGAGCAACACCTTCATAAACAGTTCTCCATTTGTTATTGAAATAACCGTTGGTAGAAGTGGGCTTATATTGTTCCATCGGAACAATATCACCTTGGTCGCCGGCATCGGATCCTTTGTGAGCATCGCCGCCTACAACACCACCATATACCCAGTTAGAGCCGGATGCGTCCCAGTTACCGCCCGCACCATAACCATCCAATAAAGAGTATGCACCAATTAGCAGGCCTTCTACACCCGCCTGGTTTGCCAATACGTTTTCATCAAGCGCACCCAGGGGCTTTTGCTCCAGGAAGCTCTTACCACAAGAAACGATGACCGTTATCCCTGTAAGAATGATAAAGATTGTTATTATTCTATTTTTCATACTAAAAAATTTAAAAATTTAAAAAGCAACGTTTACACCTACCAGGAATTGTTTTTGATTTGGATAATTACCATAATCTATACCGAATGCAGTATCACCTCCAACGAATTCCGGATCCAATCCCCTGTATTTCGTGACCGTAAACAGGTTAGCTGCCTGAACATAAATGCGCAGTTTCTCTATACCGCTTCTACCCAGTGATTTTTTATTAAAGGTATAGCCCAACATCAATGTTTTCAATCTCAGGTAAGAACCGTTCTCGATTAATGATGAATTGAACACAGCCTGGTTACTGAAGTTAGAACTGTTTTCTACAATTGGCAATCTTCCATTATGATTGGTCGCAGTCCATGCATCGTTTAACGCTGCTTTGGATTTAGCACCCTGGAAAGACGCATAGTAATCAGTCCACCAGCCGGTGTAATTAACTACATCTTTACCTGCTACACCATAGAAAAACGCTCCTAAGTCAAAATTCATGTATTGCAGGTTTACGTTCAAACCATAAGTAAATTTAGGGTTCGGATTACCGATAAAATCTCTGTCTTTGTCATCAATCTTACCGTCGCCGTTGATATCCGCATATTTATACCTGCCCGGAGCGGCATCAGCTTGTGTTGGAGATTTTGTTACATCAGCTGCATCATTAAAGAAGCCGATTACTTTATAACCATAGAAAGCAGATACCGGGTGTCCGATTGAGTTACGGGCAAAAGCTCCCTGCCTGTAATATCCATCCTGGAAATAATCTACACCATCAGCAAGACTGGTGATTTTATTTGTATAGGTTGTAAATGTTCCGGCAAGTGTGTAGGATAATTTGCTCCTGTTGACAGTGCCTTTATAGGTTAGGCCCAGATCAACACCTTTGTTTTCCATAGAAGCAATGTTAACTGCGGGTGCACCAGCAGTACCTTGGGTTGTTGAAATCAACGGTGCAACAAACAAAAGGTCTTTTGTTTTCTTGCTATACAGGTCGAAGATCACTTCTAAACTTCCTTTAAAGAAAGTACCGTCAAAACCAAGGTTGGTTGTAGTGTTGGTTTCCCATTTACCGTTGGGGTTACCAATTCTTTGCTGCTGGAAACCTTGCAGTACTGAATTACTTGTACCACCTAAGTCATAATAAGAGGATCCCAGTCCGCCACCAAATGTAGAAAAGGCATTGTCAGGATTAATATTCTGGTTACCCAATTGTCCCCAGCTAGCCCTGATTTTCAGGTCAGAGATCCATTTGGATGATTTAAGGAAGTCTTCATTGGAAATCCTCCATCCGGCAGAAACCGCGGGGAAAATACCATAACGGTTATTTGTACCAAATACGGAAGAACCATCACGACGGATGCTCGCATCAATCAGGTATTTATCATTATAAGCATACGCAGCTTTAGCGAAAACAGAGAATAATTTACGGCGGGCAAAAGGGCCACCGTCGTTGGTTTGTACACCAGAACCAGTATTCAATGCACGGAAATTCGGATCATCCACAAAATAACCTAAACGTTTTGCGTGGATGTAACGGCCCCATGAATCAATCGCTTCCACACCCGCAACGGCAGCTACAGTGTGCTTATCGTTGAAAGTATTTTTATAGGATACCTGGTTGGTCCATGTCCAACTCCGTGATTGACTGGAGCCTTCGTTATATTCATTAGTACTATTGTTCTCTGAATTTTCATACGTTTTAAAACCATACCAGTAATAACTGTTCAGGTATTGTTCGCCACCAAAGCTGGTACGGAACGTGAAATGCCTGAGGAAATCGGCTTCCATATAAACGTTACCGATGATTTTATAATCATTGTTACGGTTATCTCTGGCACGAATCCGATAAGCAACAGGACTTAAGGCATTACCTAAACCGGCACCTTTCTGTCCACCAAAATTACCTGCGATATCAAATACAGGCACAATGGGCTGGATACGGTAAGAAAGAGATATCTCATTACCCTCACTTTGGTTACCAATCTTAATATTGTTGCTGTAAGACATCTGGATGTTTTCACCAATCCTTACTTTGTCTTTGATAGTAAATTCAGAGTTGGCACGGATGCTGTAACGTTTATAGAAAGTAGTCATAACCGTACCTTTCTGATCAAAATAGTTCATGCCTAAGTAGAACCTGCTTTTTTCGTTACCACCAGACAACCCAATATCATGTTTCATGATTGGTGCAGCACTGAATACTTCATTATACCAATTGGTACCGCCTTTATTGGCAGGAACAATCAGGTATGAGCTATTAGGGTCGTTGAGGTTAAGAAAATATTTAGAAGGATCGGCTGCAGGATTGCCTGCTTTAACGCCACTTAAAGAACCGGCTAATATAAAATCCGGCAATACGGCTGTCGTTCCGTTACCATATTGCGGGTGGCTAGGGTTTCCGTTGGTAAGTTGTCCTGAATTCCTCAAGGCAAGCCAGGTAATGTCTGCGTTACCCTGAGGATCTAACAGATCAAATCCTTTACCCCTGGTTTGTGAACCATAGTAAGCATCATAGGTGACTTTCATCTGACCTGCTTTTCCTTTTTTGGTAGTGATTACCAATACCCCGTTACCCGCACGTGAACCGTACTGAGAAGCAGCGGCGGCATCTTTCAATACCTGGATGGTTTCGATATCGTTAGAGTTAAGGTCACCTAAGTTTGTAAGAGGTACACCATCAACAATATATAAAGGGCTGTTTCCGGCACTTAGAGAACCGAAACCCCGAATACGTACACTGGCGCCATCACCCGGCTGACCAGAAGCAGTAACCGTAACACCTGAAGCCCTACCTTGAAGCTGCTGTTCAGCACTACCAGAGGGCACTGCTACCATGTCAGATACTTTTATTACAGATACTGCACCCGTAATATCCTTTTTTCTTTGTGCGGAATACCCTGTAACCAATACCTCACTTAACTGGCTGGTTGCTTCAGCAAGAGATACTGATAAGTCGGTTTTGTTACCAACCGGCATTTCTACGATTTCATATCCAATAACAGATACAACCAAAGTGCTCTTGTTACCGGGCACTTTAATGTTAAACATTCCATCTGCATTGGTAATGGTTACAGTTGTAGATCCTTTAACCTGCACCGTAGCCCCCTGAATCGGTTGATTAGACTTGGTAGTTACCCGTCCGGCAACCGATTTTTGAGCAAAAACAGAAAAGGAAAAAAAGGTGAGAAACAACACAAGCAAGGAGGTCCTTGCGAGCAAGTTAATTTTCTTAAGCATGGCAATTTTGATTGATAGTTAGTGAATAACTGATATAGAATTAAAATTATAACAGTTTGGTAACCAAATACAATCGTTTTTTAACAATTTCTTGTAGTATTTTATCAATTATAACATGTAAATAATACACGAAGCATAGTCTCTTTTCTTTTATCCTGACGAGGGCCATCTCTCTGTAACTCAATGTAATTAAGGCTTTCAGAAAAAATCGGGGCCATAATAATCCTGATTTTACATAATTATTCCATTTTTACGAAATCGTTGGCGGAAGGAAGGTTTTGGTACTTTTTTGCAATAAGACTTAAACAACTGGCTTACTGAAAATTTCAGGTAATATGATTATATTTTTTACTTCTTCTTGAAAGCTCTTTTATCTTTAAAAAAAACACCCAATTCTTCCTCCCATACTTACCATTTTATAATCTCATTGATTATCAAGTGTGTATAATAGTGCCAACCTCGATTTGGCAGTTTCCCCAACGACCTAAATGAGTATTACATGTATTAAAAAAGGAAAAATGCAAAAAAATGGATCGTTTGCAGCGAACAGCCTTTGTTTTATGTCATTTATCAGAAGTATGTCCGGTTGAAACATCTTGATAAATCGGTGAATGGAAATTATATTATAAATAATTAATTTAAATAATATATATAATATTACTATCTAGAGCAAGAGTTCTTTTTTACGGTAAAATACCTTACTCATTATCAAGCCTCACAGAATAATGTTTTGATAAGTATTAATGATAATATTATAATACTATTTTAATTGCTTAGTAATACGATTTTTAACTAAGAATGTGAAATTGAGGATATTTTAAACTTAAACAGTTAGTAATAAAGGGAACAGAAATAGATAATAATTGTATTAAATTGTATTCAATCTCATACTTTTAATACCCTTCTATCAATTCAAATTAAAGCCGTACAGGACAAGTATGCAGAAAAAGATTCAGATTCTTCGGGAAATAACACCTTTAACATCGGCAGATTGCTTTACAATCTTCTCCCGAACCAAGACTGAATTTGATTTCCCCATTCATTACCATGAAGAATTTGAACTGAATTTCATTAAAAATGCAAAAGGGGCAAAAAGGGTGGTCGGTGACCATGTTGAAGAAATCGGAGAATATGAACTTGTTTTATTGGGTCCAAATCTTCAGCATACCTGGTCAACACATAAATGTACGAGTACCGACATTACAGAAGTGACCATACAATTTCACAAAGACCTGTTCGATGAAAAATTCCTTCGCCGTAACCAGCTTAGTTTTATACGTACCATGCTGGAAAATTCATTACGGGGGATATTGTTCTCTTATGAAACAGCATCGCTGCTTTCGTACCGGATACTGAGGCTGAACAGAAAAGATGGATTTGATTCACTTTTTGAATTGATGTCTATTCTGAATGAGTTATCTACTTCGAGACATACCCGGATCCTGTCTAATTCCACTTTTAATAACATCGAACATATTGCTTATAACAGCCGGCGTATTGAACGGGTGATGGAGTATTTGAATGAACATTTTCATAAATCCATTTCTTTGGGGGAAGTGGCAAGTCTTACCAATATGGCCGAATCGGCCTTCAGCCGTTTTTTTAAAACAAGAACGGGCATGACTTTTATTGACAGCTTAACTGAAATACGTTTAGGACATGCATCAAGGATGCTGATTGACACAACCAAATCTGTTTCGGAAATTGCTTATGAAACAGGGTTTAATAATATCTCCAATTTCAACCGCATCTTCAAAAAGAAAAAAGGTTGTACACCAAAAGAATTTAAAAAAAGTTATTCTTCGGAAGAGAGGCTGTTTTTCTAACCATAGTTTTTATTTACCGTATTGAGAATTATAAGTGGTGAAAGGTAAAAAGTAGTCAATAAATATTACTTTTCACAACTTAATTAACTCACCATTCATAACTTATTACCACTCACTAATTCAATCTGCCGTTCATTTTTAAAATCATTTCAATACATTTATAAAACTGAACGGTAAACTGTTTTTATGAAAAGAACCTGCCTCTCCCTTATCTATTCATTTGTTATAATTACCGGCTTTGCACAAGTAAGCCCCGAGAAAAAGTTATCGGAAAAAAACAGCAACCATTTATCCGATACTGCCTTACTAACGCTTGTACAAAAACAAACCTTTGCCTATTTTTGGGATTTCGCCCATCCGGTTAGCGGTATGGCAAGGGAAAGGAGCAATGTAGCATACGATTACGGCAATGAAGTGGTAACTACCGGTGGTACAGGTTTTGGAATCATGGCCACAATTGTTGCCGCAGACAGGGGCTGGATCTTAAGAGATACTGCTGCAAAGCACATACTGAAAATTGCAAATTTTTTATTAAAAGCAAATTCTTATCATGGGGTATTCCCGCATTGGCTAAATGGCGAATCGGGTAAGACCATCCCATTCAGCAGGAAAGATGATGGTGCCGATCTTGTTGAAACATCTTACCTGTTCCAGGGTTTGCTATGT
Organism: Bacteroidota bacterium; assembly: GCA_025356235.1. Taxonomy (GTDB): domain Bacteria; phylum Bacteroidota; class Bacteroidia; order Chitinophagales; family Chitinophagaceae; genus Sediminibacterium. The sequence continues at coordinate 5,220 of JANXUL010000275.1, read as the reverse complement.
GCCCGGCAATATTTCAATGCCAACAGTCCTGTTGAAAAGGATCTACGTAACCGTATTGAATGGATGTGGAATGATATTGAATGGAACTGGTTTACCAAAGGTGGTGAAGACGTTCTCTACTGGCACTGGAGCCCAAATAATGGCTGGGCCATGAATTTTCCGGTAAGGGGTTATAATGAGTGTTTGATTATGTATGTTTTAGCTGCCGCTGGTGAACGCTATCCTGTAAGCAGTTCAGTTTATCATCGTGGATGGGCACAAAGTAATTTCTTTACAAATGGAAAAAATTTTTACGGCTATAAACAACCCTTGGGATTTGATTATGGCGGGCCTTTATTTTTTTCTCAATATTCGTTTTTAGGATTAGATCCAAGGGGATTGAAAGACCAGTATGCTGATTATTGGGAACAGAATAAAAACCATACCCTGATAAATTATTCCTACAGTGTTAGCAACCCCAAAAAATTTAAGGGCTATGGTGAAAATTGCTGGGGGCTTACTGCGAGCGATACTTACAATGGATATGATGCACATTCCCCAACCAACGACCACGGCACTATTACACCAACTGCCGCATTAGCTGCTTTTGCATATACACCCGAACAATCCATGAAAGCATTAAAACATTTTTATTATGACCTGGGCGATAAGATCTGGGGCAACTATGGATTTGTAGATGCTTTTAATGAATCGAAGAACTGGTATGCAAAATCATACCTGGCTATTGACCAAGGGCCAATTATTGTAATGATTGAAAATTACCGGTCGGGTTTATTATGGAAATTATTTATGAGTTGCCCGGAAATTAATAATGGCTTGAAAAAACTGGGTTTTGAAAGCCCGGCGATGAAAAAATAACGGTAAAGAAGTCAAAAGGATTTTTCATGATTTACTTTTTAACTTCTTTACCTCTTTTTATTTCTTTCATCCTTTCAGCTGACTAAATCTCACCCCCAACTAAAAGCATCCGCAGAAGGTATATGCGTAATTTTAATCCCCGGCATGTGCGGTTGTAACCATTTTACCATCCATTCCAGTCCGGGTTCTTCACTTACGATATGCCCCAGAACAAGCAGGGCTGATTTTGATCCTGAAGAGCGGAGGTCGCGTACATATTCACTGGTTTCCCATTCCCTTACTTCACCACAGATAAGCAGGTCCGGCTTTTCTTTTTGTAAAGCTGATATCTGTACTGTGCCGCCTGCTGCCCCGGGAATTAAGGCGATACGACTACACACCTGAGATCTATCACCGATAAATTTCAGATGTGCTATTCCCAAATTCTTTTTAGCAAGATCCATGATTGATTGCAAAGAAGCAGGTTCAATGGTAATTACATACGGTTTTTTAGCATCATAATATTTTTGCCAACCCATAGCCGTTAACACGCCCATCATTACACCATCCGGTTGATGCGCATGCAAATAATCATGGCATCTCCAGACAACGATATTGTGTTTTTCAAGAAGTGCTTTTTTAAATTTATACGTTTCATCATTTTCAAGCCAGGCGGTTTCATCAAGATGGTTATAGAAAGTGGGTTCATGTGCTATGATGAAGTTCGCATTGAGCGAAATTGCTTTTTTTATTACACCAATGGTTGCAAACATGGTTGTTACAATACCGGTTACGGGTTGATTGGGGTCACCGGATTTTATGGTATCTACCGTTTGTTTAAAAGGGGCACCCGCAACGCTCTTCAGGATGATATCAATTACCTGTTGAATAGTCAAGCCATTTTTTGGCATACGGATATTTTCTGCAAACCCCGCAACCGGCAATAAAGCTGATGTGCCTAATGCTGTAAGTATGGTACCCACAAATTTTCTTCTTTTCCAGGCGGTTTCTTTTTCTAAAGGTGCATGCATGATTTTATTTTAAAATTGTTTCGATCCTATACAGTTCATCAGCACTGAATTGATAATTTTTAATGCACTGGATAGAATCCGTTACCTGTTCCGGTTTACTTACACCGATTAATACTGATGTAACGGCAGGATTTTTAAGTATCCATGCCAAAGCCATTTGTGCGAGATTTTGTCCCCTTTCTTTGGCCAGTTCATTTAATAATCGTACCCGGCTGATATTGGCTTCGGTAATTTGATTTTCTTCTATTGCGCCATTACCCCTGTGACTGGCGGCCCTTGATCCTTCAGGTATTCCCTGTAAATATTTATTAGATAAGAGTCCCTGTGCCAAAGGTGAAAAAGGTATACATCCAACTTTTTCTTTTGTCAATACATCCATCAAACCATTTTCCACCCAACGCTCAAACATAGAATATTTAGGTTGATGGATGAGGCAGGGTGTGCCTAACTCCCGTAATATTTTAATCGCTTTTTCCGTTTCATCGGGCTGGTAACTGGAGATACCTACATACAATGCTTTTCCCTGGCGAACAATCAGGTCCAGTGCTGTCATCGTTTCTTCCAGGGGTGTTTGTGGATCGGGGCGATGGTGATAGAATATATCTACATAATCCAACCCCATTCGTTTAAGGCTTTGATCGAGACTCGCCACCAGGTATTTTTTTGATCCAAAATCTCCGTAAGGCCCAGGCCACATGCCCCACCCTGCTTTGGTAGAAATAATCAATTCATCCCTGTACTTAATAAAATCTTCTTTAAATATTTTACCGAAATTTTCTTCTGCCGAACCGGGTGGCGGGCCATAATTATTGGCCAGGTCGAAATGCGTTATCCCTTCATCAAATGCCAAACGTAATATACTTCTTGCATTTTCCTGGTTATCAATGTGACCGAAATTATGCCATAAGCCCAGCGATACTGCCGGAAGCATAAGTCCGCTATTACCGCATCGGCGGTACTCCATTTTTTTGTAACGGTTTTCGTCTGCTATATATTCCATCTTTTGAATTTGTATTTAATCAGTTTATTTGCCAAGGTTAGCCCTGCGGATGAAGGCAATACTTTTTGTAATACTATCAAAGGGTGAGCCGGGGCATATATCCTGTTCAACAAAAAAATATTTTAATCCCGCAGTATGGGCGTGCTCAAATATTTCTTTAAAATCAATGATCCCATTCCCTACTTCAGTAAATGCATGCTGGGGGGTGCTATCCATATCTTTTACATGCCATAACGGGAACCTTCCGGGATGTTTCTTAAATAAGGCAATTGGATTCTGCTTAGCTTTTTTAACCCAATACAGATCAAGTTCGAGTTTTACTAAATTTTTATCTGTGTTGTTTAATATGATATCGAAAGGAAATGTCTTCTGTTGTTTCTCAAATTCAAAATCATGGTTATGGTAGCAAAGCTGGATGCCTTGTTTTTTACAGGTTTCGCCGGCTTTATTTAATTGCTCCGCAATGAATTTATAATGATCAAGGCTACCCCTTTCTGCAGGGGATAACCATGCGCAAACCATGTATTTAGCTCCTACGGCCGAGGCATCATCTACGGCTTTGTTCCAATCGTGCAACAACGTGCCTTTTACAACTTCACCTTTTTCCTTGTCTTCACCCAAGCGGTAATGGCTGCTGGGCATAATTAATCCATTGTCTTTTAACAGCTTGGCAAATGTTTTGGCATCCATTCCGTAAAATTGCTGGCTGCCGGTATACGTAGCGCCTTCAACCGAATTAAATCCGATCTGCGCAACCCTTGCCAAAGTGCCCGCCGCATCTTTTTGCATGGCATCACGCACAGTGTACAGCTGGAGACCGATAATCCTTTTTTTATCCATGCTAAACAGGGATGGGCTAACCAAAGCACCTGCTGTGACCAGGGATGTATTAATGAGAAAGGTTCTTCTGGAAGTCATATGGCTATTTTTTTTGTGAGGTAAAACTTGATTTCAGTTGCCTAAATTTATTGCATTGAGATGGAACTTATCCATTTTGGGGGATTTTCTTATGATTTCATTTTGTTGCGCTTACAGATATTCCCGTTTTAGTTGTTAAAGCTGTACAGATTGATTAGTGAATCTGTGGCGAAATATTTAATTGAGTAAATACTTCCCATTTACTGATAGTTAGTGTTCATATTTTAGTAGATTTATTTCAAATTGATATGATATGAAACGACTTGCCTTGATCAGCTTCCTTGGTTTATTTTTTTGTTCGGGCATTAAAAGCCAGGAACTGGTGGCTGCTGCCAATAAATTTATCGGCATGCTTGATGCCAATCAAAAAGTACAGGCTGTGTATCCTTTTGATGTTGAAGAGCGCTATACTTTTTATTTTGTTCCAAGGGATGACAGGAAAGGCATTTCGATGAATGAACTGAATGCAACACAGAAAAAAGCAGCGCTTGACCTGATAAAAACCTGTTTGAGTGAGCAAAGCATACAAAAAGTTACCCAGATCATGGAACTGGAACCCTTGCTGAAAGCGATTGAGAAGAGGAAAGAAGATGATCATTACCGTGATCCGGGAAAATATTTTTTAACTGTTTTTGGTATCCCCGGTGATAAAAATATTTGGGGCTGGCGGCTGGAAGGGCACCATGTATCTTTTCATTTTTCTGCGAGTGCTAAAAAATTAGTTGCGGGCACACCCGGTTTTCTGGGATCAAATCCTGCCATTGTTTTGGAAGGGCCGCAAAAGGGTAAGCAGGTTTTAAAAGATGAAACGGATATGGGTTTTGCATTACTCAATACTTTATCCAAAGCATCTTTACAAAAAGCCATCATTGATACTGCTGCACCGAAAGATGTTATTTCATTTAATAACCGGATAGCAATGATTGAACATCCTTCTGGTATTTTATATGCTGAAATGACAAGCGTTGAACAGCAAAAATTACTGGAACTTATTAATTTGTATGTTCACCGGTACACCAAATTATTTGCTGATGATATGCTGAAAGAGATTCAAAAGGCAGGATTGGATAAGCTTCGTTTTGCATGGGCGGGCTATACAGAACCTGTGTTGGGTAAAGCGTGTTATTACCGGATACAGGGGCCGACTGTTCTTATTGAATATGATAATTCACAGAACAATGCCAACCATATTCATACCGTGATCAGGGATCTCAAACATGATTTTGGCGGTGATGCTTTACTGGAGCATTATAAATCTGCACATTAATGTTTTCTTATGTGTGGGTGAATAATTTTTACGTATTCCGTATTGAAAAAATACGATGAGTTTTCCTACTTGTTTTTCAACATAGAATACACGGATTTAATTGAGTTCCCTAACTATTTTTTTGCCGGATCTTATTTTAACCAGTCGTCTGTAACAGAAAAATCGAA
>JANXUL010000234.1 GCA_025356235.1 Bacteroidota bacterium | reverse complement strand
GCAGAAGAAAGGTCGCGCGAAAATACCAGCAATGCCCCACCGGAAATTCCCAGGAAAAGGCCAACCAGTTTTAAGGCAGTTAAAGATTCTCTTAAAAACCAGGCTGCTAAAAAAGTAATCGTAATAGGTGTGGTTAAAATTAATAAAGAAGCATGGATAGGACTTGTTAATGACATGCCCCGCATAGAAAAAGTCTGGTTCATGGCAATACCGGCCAACGCACAAAAAACCAATAAAAGAAAATCTTTTTTTGCTATCCCCATTTTTACAGGCCTTACTGCATATAAGAACCAGAAGAGTATGGTGGTTACAGCTATCCGTATAGCCGTTAATGCCAATGGAGAAAGCAAACCCGGCGTAATGTGTTTCACGGCAATTACCGTAGTACCAAAGAAAAAATTACCCAGTAATACGGCCCCTCTTGCTTTTTGGTTTTCATTCATGTATTAAAAACCTATTCGGCTTCTGTAGTAGTTAGGAGAATTAGAAAAGGGAATCGCCTTGACGGGAGTTCCCTTTTCATTTTTATATTATTTATTTCAGGCAGTTATACTAAGCCGCTGATTAATATTTAAACACTTTTCCGTTTGCCATTACTTCCTGCGTTTTTTCATCGAAAGTAACTTTAGCACCAGTGCGGCAGGCGGCATTAGCCATGATGGTAGCAATTGAATGGCTATAACCCGCTTCTACAGGCGCATTTGGTTGCTTGCGGCTACGGATACATTCCATCCAGTTACGAACGTGCGCGGTAGTTAATGCATCACCACCTGTATTGGCACCTGCTTCTACTTTTATAGCCATATCACTCAAACTCAGTTCAGGTAACAGGTTGGGTTGCATTTTCATATCTGCAGCCGGCTTGGCTTTCAAACCACCTTTGGGAGAAACTTTGTTAGTAATCAGGTTCAATTCACCGCCATTAGAATAATACAATTCTGCAGGATTCTCATCGCCATTGTGCATGCGGGACATGAAAACTACCTGGAAGCCTGTGGTAGGATCATCCGTTGGGCCGTATTCAAATACTGCAGTAGTGGTATCCCAGTTTCTTCTTCCGTCTTTCCATACATATACACCACCATTAGCTGTAACACTTCTTGGGTGTTGCAGGCCTGAGAACCAGTTCACTGTATCAATCTGGTGGCTCATCCATTGTCCGGGCATTCCGGATGAATAAGGCCAGAATAAACGGTATTCCAGGTATTTTCTCGGATCAAAATTTTCATACGGGCGATTTAATAGAAATCTTTTCCAGTCAAGGTCCTCTTCTTTGCATTGGGCAACCAGGTCTGGCCTTCTCCAACGGCCGGGTTGATTAACGTTCCAGGTTAATTCAACCATAGTGATTGGTCCGAATTTTCCCTGCTGGATAAAATCTGCCGCTGCCTTGTAATTAGGCCCACTCCTTCTTTGTGAACCAATCTGTACAATGCTTTTAGATGCCTTCACTGCTTTTAATGCAGCACGGTTGTCTTCCATGGTTTCTGCAAATGGCTTTTCGCAGTACACATCACAACCGGCCTGCACGGCTTCTATCGCGTGCCTGGCATGTTGAAAATCTGCGGTACTAATAAATACTGCATCTACACTTTTAGAAGAATACAGTTCATCATTATTCCTGAAAGCAGTCACATTATGCCCCATCTTATCTTTTAGGAATGCGGCACCTTCTTCCCTTCTTTTCTTCCAGATATCAGAAACACCCACGATATCAAAATTCATTTCTTTATAAAACTTCATGAAAGGAGGGATATGGGAACTCCTGTGACGGTCGGAGAAACCTACCACGCCTACCCTTACTCTATCATTGGCGCCAATGATATTTGCATAACTCTTTGCACTGAACCCAATGGATGCGATATAGGTTCCGGCGGCGGCTTTTGCAGATTGTTTGATAAAATTGCGTCTTGTGTTTGGCATGTTACAATCGTTATGGGGGTTAAAAATTATTTTAATTCTCTTATTTTAATACTCCGGTATGCCACATGTGTACCGTGTTCCTGTAGTAAGATATGCCCTTTCGCAGCCATACCAAAATCGGGTATCTTAGCATACTTACTTTTAGCCACTAATGCATAAAAATATTGCGTTCCACGCTGGTATTCCAGTACCTTCCAGCCATTGAGCCAATGCTCTACACGGCCATCGGGGAATACAATGATCCTTCCGCGATTCCATTCGCCGATCGGCAATTTTTCGCGCCCGTTTTTCTTCGCGGGAATAAGGTCATACAGGGAAGCCATTGTGCGATTACCAATAGAACCCAGTTTAGCATCGGGATGTTTATCATCATCCAATACCTGGTATTCCAGACCAATAGCAGAACCTGTTGTTTTTTCTTTTTCGGTTACAAAATATTTCACACCTGAATTGGCCGTGTCTGATAGTTGAAATTCAAACTGAAGGTCAAAAGCACTAAATTCTTCTTTCGTTACTATATCGCCGCCATTCTGCGATTCTGCATTGTGCCCCTTGGTTACATTTAGTGTGCCATCTTTGATATACCATGTGTTACCAGGAAAAAAATCCTTATTCGCTCCTCTCCAGCCATCAGTTGTTTTACCATCCCATAACAGCCTTACGCCCAGTCTTTTTTCATCGGGTGAAATATTATTGATCAGCGTATTTACTACATACACATTATCGTCAGGCGACGGTTGCAGGTTCTTGGTTTGTATGCGTACATTTTTCCAGCGAATTTCTTCGCCAACATTCTGTGCATCTTTCACAGCATGCACCTGCAAGGCAATAAAGCCTTTGGGTGTCATATCATCAATTAAATGTGCACAGGCTACGCCATTTACCCAGGTACGGATACTGTTACCAATGCATTCTATCCGGTAATGATTCCACGCATTATTTTTAAAAGCGGTTTTGGCAGCTGGGTTATTTTCCATGGAATATAACCAGCCACGCCTGGCTTCATCATAAATACCGCCGCTCCATCCCCGGTCGGAGGGATCAATTTCCATCTGATAACCATGTACCCTTTCCGGTATTTTTTTATCTGTTACATTACATTTATCATTGGCATCTTTTATTTCACTCCTGAACTGAACGCCGGAATTCATATTGGGGTTTACCTTGAAATCCACTTCGAAAATAAAATCGCCATATTCTTTTTCAGTTGCGAGAAATGTGTTGGGCTCATTCAATACAGTTGTACCCACAATTTCACCGTTCTGTACAACATATTTCGCTTTTCCATTCAATTGCCTGAACCCTTTCAGGTCTTTACCATTGAATAAATTTTCCCATTGCTCTGCCTTTTTCTGGGCCGATACCCAAAATAGGTTTACAAACAAAATAAGAACCAGTAAGAACCTTTTTTTCATTGTTATTGATTTAGAGATTGAAATATTCTTTTGCATTATAGTAACAAATATTTTTCAGTATATCGCCCATCCATTTTTCATCATTGGGAAGTATGCCTTTTTCCATTTCTTCCCCGATAAGGTTACACAGTATTCTCCTGAAATATTCGTGACGCGGAAAAGAAAGAAAGCTTCGGCTGTCAGTAATCATACCGATGAATGTGCTTATCAACCCTACATTGGATAACGCATTCAATTGTTTTTCCATCCCGTCTTTCTGGTCGAGGAACCACCAACCCGAGCCAAACTGCATCTTACCCTTTATACTGCCGTCATTGAAATTACCCAGCATGCTAGCAAACACTTCATTATCGGATGGATTGATATTGTAAATAACCGTTTTGGCTAACTCATCGGATTGGTCAAGCCTGTCAAAAAACGCCGACATCTGCAGTGCCTGCGGAAAATCACCAACAGAATCAAAGCCACTGTTAGCACCTAATTTTTTATTGAGCCTTGAATTATTATCCCTGATGGGGCCGAGATGGAATTGCTGTACCCAATTTTTTTTATGGTACATTTTGCATAATTCCAGCATCATAAAGCCCATAAAAGCTTGTGGATCGGAGTAAGTTCCAATCTTACTTACCACAAAAGAAGTAAACTCTGTTTCCAACGAATGGGAGAACTCCGTTTTTCCCGGCATTTGTATAAAACCATGATCAGATACCCTGCAGCCATTGGCATGAAAAAAATCAACCCTGTTTTGCAAAGCTTCCAGCAGTGTAGGAATATCTTTTATATTAATTCCACTTACATTTTGCAGTGCATGAAGGCATTGAAAAAAATCTTCTTTCTTATCTATGAATAAAATTTTATCAGGCCTGAAGGAAGGGGAAACACGGATAGGAAATTTTTCTGCTGCCAATTGTTTATGGTGTTCGAGGCTATCCCATGGCTCATCGGTAGTACCTACATATTCTACTTTAAAAGAAGACAGGATGGATTTAGTAGTATACGCAGTTGTTTGCAATAATTCATTACAGGTCTTGTAAATATGCGGGGCCGTTTTTTCGTTCAAATAGTCTGAAATACCGAACACATTTTTTAACTCCATATGCGTCCAGTGAAACAAGGGATTTCGCACTGTTAAAGGAACCATTTTGGCCCAGGCAATAAATTTTTCTTCATCGTTCGCATCACCGGTGATCAGGTGTTCTGAAACTCCCAGTGTGCGCAGGGCACGCCATTTATAATGATCGCCTTTCAGCCATATCTCCGTAAGGTTGGCAAATTGTTTATTGTTTGCTATTTCATCAGGCGGTAAATGACAATGATAATCTATAATAGGGAGTTCCTTAACGTAATCGTGATACAACCGTTGTGCAATCTTCCCCTGTAATAAAAAATTATCTGTTAAAAAGTAATTACTCATTCTTAGATCAATTAAAAATTATACGCCGCTAAAAACTGTGAAGCCGCCGTCAACACCCAACTGCATGCCTGTTACAAATTTTGAGGCATCGCTTAATAAATAAATAAGGGCGCCCACGAGTTCTTCGGGTTTTCCAAATCTTTTGAAAGGGGTATTTTGTACAACCAGGTTACCCCGTTGCGTATAACTGCCGTCGGGATGCGTTAATAAGGTTCTGTTTTGTTCTGTAAGAAAGAATCCCGGCATAATGGCGTTAACACGTATCGCATCGCCAAAGCGGTTGGCTACTTCTACAGCGAACCATCGGTTATAGCAGTCCACTGCAGCTTTGCCCATGCTGTAACCCAGGACTTTGGTCACTACCTGTTTTGAACTTACAGAGGAAATATTAACAATACTACCGCCGCCTTTTTTAGCCATCACGGCGCCAAATACCTGCGTGGGAATGATGGTACCCCATACGTTGAGCACCATCGCTTTTTTCATTCCATCAATATTCATTGAAAAAATATCTGCATCGGGTTGCAATACTCCTTCAGGAATATTTCCGCCAGCACCATTCACCAACCCATCAATCGTTCCATATTTTTCGAGAATGTTATCCTTTGCTTTTACCAGTTGAGACTCCTCTAAAACATCTGCAACTACTGAGAAGGCTTTACCGCCATTGGCAATTATTTCATCGGCCCTTTGTTTGCCTATTTCGGCATTACGCCCAAGAATAACGGCAATACCGCCGGCATTGGCAATACCTTTTACAAATGATCCACCTAAAACACCTGTTCCACCCGTTACAATAATCACTTTATCTTTCAGAGAGAATAAATCATTGGAGTTCATACACAATTCGAATTAGCAGTGAATTTGGCTTTTTTTTATGAGCAGGCAACAGGCACTGCTATATTAATTTACGAAAACGATGTAGGTATTTCGATCTACCCGGCTGTATGCATATACTTACACACGCGAATTAATTTATTGTGGGATCATCTCCACTCTTTTAATACTCGCTATCGCCACTAAAAAATCTTTCCGTTTCTTGATAAAAACAAGTGAATCTCCTTTTTGTTTTTGTATTACTCCTTCCACAAGCACCTCTTCATTCATGCCAAAAACTTTTAAAGGTGTTTTGTGGTCAATAAAATAAGTGTATGCAGATTCATTATGATTTGATATGGAAGCCGTTTTGTTGGCCCCACCTCCTTTCTTGGTTGTGATAACAATTACCCCAAATGCTCCCTGTGAACCATAGGCAGTGGCTGAAGCGGCATCTTTTAAAATGCTAATCCCATCTATATCCTGCGGATTAAGATTGGAAATATCCCCATTATATATGTTTCCGTCTACAACAAATAATGGCTGGTTTTGATTTTTCAAACTCCCCACCCCTCTTACAATGATAGTGCCGCCTCTGCCATTGTTACTTTGCACTTCCAAACCAGGCACGTCTTTCAGCATATCATATATTGTTTTGTAAGTACCCTGTATAACGTTGCCTGCTTTTGACTGGGCAACGGTAGTTTTTGAAATAAATATCAATCCGCAGCAAAGCGTGAATACCGTAATCTGTTTAAGGGTCATCATATCATTTATCTTTATTGGCTAATTTCTGTGCCTGAGTTGTTGTATAATATTTAGCCAGCATATTCGGCACTTCCCATGCGGGCATTGTATGGTGTGATAAATAATCCAGGTATTTTTCTGTTACCCGGGCAAAATGTGATTCATGGCCTTCTTTAAAAGATTCAGGTATGGTTACTTCCCAACCTTTATCATTCTTCTTTACGGAAACACCTTTGTATTGTTGTGCTATTTTTTCAATAACAGTGAGCAGTTCTTTCTCATAGGCAGCGGTATGAATAAGTGTTTCTATGTATAGAGTAGGCTTATATTGCTGTTCTGCTGCCTGTCGTATTATCAGGTTGGCTTTGGTGCCACGCATGATAGAATAGTGCGTATCACCGGTTCCATCCGGCGCTTTGTAATTCCATGTTACAGAAACTTTGGCATGTACACCTTTCAGCGTATAATTAATCTCACCATTTGACATCACTTTGATATTTTTTTTATCATCGCTATATTTCTTAAGGTATTCAGGCATTTCAGGTAGTTTGGTTAACTCCGTAAACTGGTCTTTACTAATGGTCGTTGACCAATGTTTGGCAGATGTTAACCTGATATCTTTTGTATAATCTAATGTTTGACCGGGAAAACATTCCCATTGT
>JANXUL010000231.1 GCA_025356235.1 Bacteroidota bacterium | reverse complement strand
CAGCTTATTAAATTTCTCCATTCCCACTTCACGCGCCCGCTTATCCAATGCAACAAAGAGCCCTTCCACCATTACTACGGCTCCATCTATGATAATACCAAAGTCAACGGCACCCATTGATAAAAGATTAGCTGTCATTCCTTTTAAACGCATGCACATAAAGGCAAACAGTAATGACAGGGGAATGATAATACTTACGGTTACCGTTGTTCGCCAATCTGCCATGAACAGCATTACAATACACGTTACTAAAATAATACCCTCGATCAGGTTATGGATTACTGTATGGGTAGCAAAGTCCATTAAAACTGTTCTGTCGTAAAAAGGTTCCAGCCTAACATCTTTCGGCAAAATAGATTCATTGATCTCTTTAACTTTTTCATGTAAACGGTCCAATACCTCGGTTGGGTTCTCGCCTTTCCGCATAACCACAATACCTTCCAATACATCGCCCATGGTATCTTTTGATACCTGTCCCAAGCGGGGTTTACCGGCTTCTTTTACTTCTGCCAGATTTTTAACTAAGATGGGAACACCATTCATTTTTGTAACAATAATGTTTTCGATTTCCCCCACATCATTTAAAAGACCGATACCGCGAACAATATATGCCTGGCCGTTTCGCTCAATTATATCCCCTCCAACATTCACATTACTTTTACCTACCGCGTTAAATACATCCAGTGAGGTTAACCCATATTTAGTAAGATAATTGGGGTTAACACTGATCTCGAAACTTTTTTCTTCTCCGCCAAAACTGTTCACATCTGCCACGCCTGGTACACGTTTGAATTCTTTATCAAGTACCCAGTCTTGTATGGTGTACAATTCACGGATGCTGCGTGTATTACTTTTTAATGTGTACCTGAAAATTTCACCGGTGGGACCATAAGGTGGTTCCACTTCGGGCTTGATCCCTTCGGGCAGATCAACATTACCTAACCTGCTTAATACCTGCTGGCGGCCAAAAGCATCATCTACATCATCATCAAAAATAATGCGTATATAAGATAATCCAAAAGCAGATGTTGTTCGCAGGTTTGATTTTTTCTGAACAGAAGTAAGTGCTGTTTCCAATGGAACGGTTACAAATTTCTCTACTTCTTCTGCGCTTCGGCCCGGCCATTGTGTAATGATGATAACCTGGGTATTGGTTACATCTGGAAATGTTTCAATAGGCGTATTCCGGTAACTGATAAAACCGATCACCGCAAGTACTGCCGTAAGAAAGAAAACAAAATACCGGTGCCGGAGTGAAAAATGTATAATACTTTTTATAATCTTAACCATAATTCTAAACGATTAAAAGGTGATATGATAGTTTGCCAGACCCTGTTTCATATCTCTTATTGATCTAATAATTGCTGAAATACCAACAATTGGTTTCTAGTGATTATTTTCTGACCTAATATAACCCCGGAACTCGTATAGGTTTTTTCACCGGCAGATTTCAGTATACTGATTTCTGCAATTTTCATATCACTGTTACTGTTAAATATCACAACATAAGTTTTCCCATTCAGCGAGATCAGTGATTTCGTTGGAATGCAGATAGCCTTTTTGTTTTCACGGTTAGATACAATGACTTTGGCAAACATTTGCGGACGCAATAACCGTTCAGAATTATCCAGGCGTATCCTCACTTTCAGTGTTTTGCTGGTGGGGTCAAGTATTTCACTTATTTTTTCAATCTTGCCGTTGAATACTTTTTCAGGATAAGCCAGCGTACTAACCTGTACAGCATATCCTTCTTTAACCTTACTGATATCTGCTTCAAATACGTTGGCATTTACCCAAACATTTTTCAGGTCGGAAACAGTGAAAAGGTAATCGCCCATATCACCCCGAATAAAATTGCCGGCATTCACTTTTTTCTCAACGATATAACCGTCTATTGGGGCCGTAAGCACATAAGTACCACCGGCATTGCTGTTATTACCACCATTGATTGTTATAACAGACTGTATCTTATTCTTTACAGCCAATGCCTTTCCATAATTCTGTTTGGCCTCTGTGTATTCTTTTTCACTGGCAATACCATTTTTGTATAAACTCTCGGTATTGTCCATTTGTCTTTTAGTGATATTTATATCTGCATTGGCACTGCTAAGGTCGGCATAGTTTCCTGCTACATCAGCGCTGCGCAATACCGCTAATACCTGGCCCGCATGCACTTTGTCACCTAAAGTAACCTTGGATTCCACCACCTGTCCACTACTGCGTGGGTATACTTTATTTACATTATTTTCATTGAAATTTATTTCTCCGCTCAGGTTGAGTTCATCATCAATATAACAACTGCTAACCGTATCAATGGATATCATCTTTGCCATTGTATCGCTGAGGGAAAATTTCTTTACTTCCTCTTTTACTTCCTTTTTTTCTTTACAGGAAACTGCATAGAAAATGGTTGATAAAAGAATGATTGATAAAAATTTATTCATAATAAGTTATATAGTGTAAAAAGAGTTGAGATTATTTTATTTGATGATATCTGTTCCAGCATGAAAATTAAGCTCCTCTTTGGCCAGCTGCAGGTTCAGTTGCTGCTGCAACAATCGTTGTTGCGAAGTTGTATATTCATTAAAAAAATCCAGGAATTCCAGCAGGCTTATCTGTTTTTGCTGGTAACTCTGTACAATGTTCTGGAACATGACGGCATATTTCCTGTAGAACTCTTTTTGGGTTGCATTATTCTGTTTGAGTGTTAGGAGGAATTTGCTGTATGCATTTATGATATTATTCCTCAGTTCAGTTTCAGCATTTAGTGTAATGCTCTGTTGCTGTTTTACCGTATATTCCGCAGATTTTATATTGCCCTGGTTTTTATTGAGTACCGGCAACGGCAATGAAATACCCAGACCAACATAATTGGGCGTAAAATTTGAATTGCGGTCGAAATTGGGTCCTAAAGTCAGGTCAGGTGTACGCAGGGATTTTTGGTATATAAGATTCTGCTGCTGGAAAACAGTTTGTGTTTGCTGAAGCCGGTAGGAGGGGTTATTCTGTTTAGCACTTTCTGTCAATACATCAACCGTGGTAGCAAACTGGATATCAGTATTGATGCTGTCTGAAGGCTTAATAAAAATTTCATTTTTTATCTGTAATAAAGTTTTCAGTTCCGATTGGTTGTCGGCAATGGCTTTATTCAAATCGCTCATATCCTGTTGTAGCGCTATAACCAGTCCTTGTACCCTTAAATAATCTTTTTGTGCAATGTTGCCTGCATCCAATTGTGCCTGCATGCCGTATAACAGCTTATTCAGTTGTTGTAATTGACTTTCATATATGGTTTTGGTACCTAACTGCTGTATGACGTTATAATAATCAGTACGTAACTGGTAACGCAGGTTACGCATTACATCTTGTAATTGCAGTTCACTCAGCCTGGCATTTGTTGTGGCAAGATTTATCAGCTTATTTCGTTTACCTGCTGTTTTAATCAGTTGTTGTAACTGAATAAAATATTGCCCGCTGTAAGAGCCATCCGGGTTTTTGCCATATGGGAAAAATTTACCACCTGCTGCAATTACCTGGTCTGTATTAAGTATTGGGTTGTCCCAGAGTTTTGCCTGTTGTATCAAGGCTTTTTGTGCATCTACATTAAAGTTTGATGCGAGTAATAGGAGGTTACTGTCTAAAAAAATCTTTTCTGCCTGTTGAAGGGTTAGAGATAAAGTATCTGCGTTCATTTTTTGCGCCTGCGTCGAATAGCAGAGGCATGAAAATGAAAGTACTATAAATAGCTTCCGTAATGAAAGCATATTAAAAAATATGATCATGTATTAATAATTATTAGAAATATTCGTAAATCAAGCCGCTATAACAAAGATACCCTCATGTTTTGGCGGCGGGGGGTTAATTTCTCTGAAAAATAAGTACTTGTATTTTTCATTTACCGGAAATTCGAAAGAGGATATCTCAACAGATTGAGTTTCTGTTATATAGCAGGAAAATGCATTATAGAATTTAATATCAGTATGCTTTTGCAATTGAGCCTGTTTCTGCTCTTTTTGCGAAGCTTCCGGAAAACTGTTGGTATGACCTAATATAATTTCATCAACATATTCCGTAATTGAGTTAAGGTCATTAAATTCCGAAAAATTAGCTGACCCGATAGGTTGGAAATCAATTGAATTAATACTCAGGTTTAGAGTCTGCAAAGCTATTACCAACAGAAATAAACGACCGATAATATGTAAAATTCTTTGTCTCAATTGATTGATTGCTTTGCAAATTACCGTGATATTTTTCTTAATTGATTGTTAATGCGCAATAATCAGGAAGTTTTAATATTAATGCCTGCAGAATTTTCTGTAGGCATTATATCAAATAGAGATACATTTATTTTTTCTTGTCTTCCGATTTACCCAATGCCCTGCTCTTTGCAAAATCCACCAATATCGGTGCTGCTACAAAGATAGAAGAGTAGGTACCCGTGATTACACCGATCAACATGGCGAACGCAAACCCCCTGGTTACCTC
>JANXUL010000198.1 GCA_025356235.1 Bacteroidota bacterium | reverse complement strand
GTACAGTTGAGCAACCAGTGTTTTGTTATGCGTTAACACCAGTGTAGGCCGCTGCGTATTTTGAATAACGCTGGCCATGGTAAATGTTTTACCCGAACCAGTAACCCCCAGTAAAGTTTGAAACTGTTCTCCATTATTAATGTTCTCTGTCAGCTGTTGTATAGCTGAGGGCTGGTCGCCGGCGGGTGAGTAGGGTGAGTGGAGTTGAAAAGGCATTGGCTGTTTGGGTTAGAAAGCAAAATTAGGTATGGATTTTTTATATGGCGGGCTTTTGATTGTTTTGTTCCATTTTAATTTAACGCAATGCCGGCATTGCCGCTTATACATTAAGCAGTGTATCGTGCCGGATTATATAAATATTTTGTTATCGTTACATGCTAAAATGAACTGAAAATGCCAAATCTTAACAATACGGGTTAATAAATATTCCCATAAAATTATTTTCGGCAGTTCAGGAAAGTTCCCTTGACCTTGATATGCTTGATAATAAAGACCACGCTAACATAAAATTCAAGAGGGTAAATGAAAAAACGGGTAAGGGAATTGCTTATGCAGATATTGTAAAAGGATATAAGTTAGATAGTGGCTATGTAATTTTAGAGGCGGAAGATTTTGAAGCGGCGGATTCGGTTAAAACCAAAATGATTGAAATAGTAAATTTCGTTGACCAACAGGAAATTGACAGCCTCTATTATGAGCAGCCCTATTATCTTGAGCCTGAAAAATCAGCCATGAAGGCGTATGCATTATTGCGCGATGCGTTAGTCTTGTCCGGCAAAGTGGGTGTTACAACATTTGTTTTGCGAAACAAAGAAGCCTTGGCAATATTAAAGCCCTATAAAATGTAATCGTTTTGAATCGTATTCCCTTTTCACAGGAGATTATCGAACCTTCGGAATTAACGTTACCACCGGTATCAAAAACCAAAACTAAAGAAATGGATATGGCAAATAAATTGGTCGGACAGCTTACCGAAAAATTCAGTATTGAAAAATATAAAGACACATACACGGCTAAACTCTTAAAACGAATTAAAGAAAAATCGAAGGGCAAAAAGATCACCTCTTCAAGATTGAAAGTAGTATATAAACAAACTGATAATTTAATGGATATGCTAAAAGTAAGTTTAGCAGGTAAGAAAAGTAAATCTGCTTAAGAATATGCCCGAAGGACCATCCATAATATTAGTTAAAGAATCGGTTGCACAATTTACAGGTAAAATAATTATTGCCGTTAGCGGCAACAGTAAGATTGACCAGCATATTTTACTTAATAAAAAGATCATTGCTTTTAAAAGCTGGGGAAAGCATTTGCTCATTTGCCTTAATGGACTTACGCTAAGAGTGCATTTCCTGTTGTTTGGCAGCTATACAGTGAATGAACAGAAACCTGACAGAGCTATAAGGCTCAACCTCACTTTTAAAACCGGGGAAATAAATTTTTATGCCTGCTCTTTAAAATATCTGGAAGGGGATATAAATCAATATTACGATTGGAGTGCAGACGTAATGAATGACCAATGGAATAAAAAAAGTGTAAAAGCAAAATTAAAGAAAATACCTGAAAATCTTATTTGTGATGCGCTTTTAGAACAGGATATTTTTTGCAGGGGTAGGCAACATCATAAAGAATGAAATACTTTATCGTGTTCGCGTTCATCCTGAATCAATAGTTGGAAAAATACCCTCACCGAAAAATCAATAAACTCATTGACGAAACCGGTATTTACAGTTTTCAATTCTTAGAGTGGAAAAGAAAATACGAATTAAAAAAACACTGGCTCGCCCATACAAAAACAATGTGTTTGAGATGTCATCTCCCGATAATTAGAAAATACACCGGACATAAAAAACGTAGAAGTTTTATCTGTTCCAACTGTCAGATTTTATATAGTTAGTCCTTTACTCTTTAGATTTATAAGAAATAACTCTTCGAAATATTTTTCCAACTACCCCTCACCCAATTAATAACACCTAAAAAAGGCTACCATCCGCGTACGACTCAATTTTTAAAGAGGCTATTTTTCCTCATTGGTAGGATGGTTGATTGGGTTTCTTAGTTTGAAACTGCCCTTGAAAAAAGCAACAGCTAACAACGACTCAGCAACGCATATAAGTAATATTGCCAGGTACCCTTCGCTTATTTTGGGTTTTTATTAACGTATCATTTAAATACTTTTAGTAGTGACTAACCAATCAATGATCCATGAGAAAATGTTTACTCTTCATCATCTGCGCAATTATATCCGTTAGTTCCTATTCCCAAAAAGTAAAATTATTTATAGATTGTTCCAATACCTGGTGTGACCTTACCTTCATAAAATCAGAAATTAACTATGTGGATTTTGTGCTCGACAATAAAGCGGCAGATGTTCACGCATTAATTACCCAGCAAGGTAATGGGGGCGGCGGCAGCCAATACCAGCTCATTTTCTACGGCCAGAATATTTTTAAGGGGCAAACAGATACGCTGCGCTTCAACGCAAAACCCAACAATACTGATTTTGAAACAAGGGCCATCCTGGTAAAATATTTACAAGTGGGCCTAATTCCTTTTGTAAGCAAAACAACATCCATTGAAAATATCAGTATCCAGGTAAAAGAAAACCGGGCCACAGATTCCGGGGCTGTTGCTCCGTTAGTTACCCGTGATCCCTGGAATTTTTGGGTCTTTCGCGTCAGTACCAATGGCAATATCAATGCGGACAAAGTGTATAAAGGGTTTCGTTATTCGGGAAATGTATCCGTTAATCGTGTAACAGATAAATTGAAAGTGTCTTTCAACTTTAATTTCAGTAAAAACAAGAACACCTTCGAATTTGACAACGCGGCAGGCGGTACCGATAAGATTGAAGTTAAAAATGAAAATTACCAGGTTAATCACCAGCTTGTTAAAAGCCTGAGCGAGCATTGGTCTGTGGGTTATGACATTACTGCTTCCCGAAGTACCTTTAATAATTATAAATTCCTTGCAGTTATAAAGCCGGCGATTGAATATGATGTGTTCCCTTATAAAAAGGTAGCCAACAAACTTCTGACCATCCGGTATGGAATTGATTTTTCGGAAAGCCGTTACATTGATACCACACTTTATGATAAGATCCATCAAACCCTGGTAGGACATGGCCTGGATGTTGCCCTAACTTTTAACCAAAAATGGGGTACGATTAATATGTCCGGGTCCTATCATAATTATTTAAATAATCCCAGTTATTATAATATGGGGCTTGGCGGGGGAGTGAATATTCGAATTACCGGCGGGCTATCATTTAACGTGTATACTTTTGGTTCCATTTTAAGGGACCAGTTATATTTACCTAAAGGACAGGCAACCCAACAGGATATCCTAACGCGCCAACGCCAGATTTCTACCAACTATAATTTATTCACTTACTTTGGAATATCTTATCGTTTCGGTTCTAAGTTGAACAACTTCGTCAACCCAAGATTTGATGGGGGCG
The DNA here is from genome assembly GCA_025356235.1 of Bacteroidota bacterium. GTDB lineage: Bacteria > Bacteroidota > Bacteroidia > Chitinophagales > Chitinophagaceae > Sediminibacterium. The sequence goes on along the minus strand of JANXUL010000198.1, from coordinate 2,596 downwards.
GAGGTAATTTTTTCTTCTAATGGCTTCAAATTCCATTCAATAAGCCATTTTCCATTTAGTTAAGCAAAGCTTCCCCTATTTTGCATTCTTAACATCCACAAAATTAAAAAAATGGAAGTACATCATCATGGACATCATGAAGGAAAGAAAAACTGGAAATCGTATCTCTGGGAATTTTTAATGTTATTCCTTGCCGTGTTTTGTGGTTTTTTAGCAGAATATCAGTTGGAACATACGATAGAACATCAGCGCGAGAAACAATACCTCCAATCATTAATTGCAGACCTTAAAAGCGATCAGGACGTTTTATCAGAACATATTGCCCACGTGAAAACTGGTATTTCTATGATGGATAGCCTGATAACTATCTTAACTACACCTTCGCAAATCACGGGCAATACAGGTGAATTATATTATTTAGCAAGGCTCGCGCCACGGTTACGTCCATTATCCAGTAACACCCGGACTTTTGAGCAGCTAAAAAACTCGGGTAATTTCAGGCTTATCAGGAGCCTCGGTACGTCGAATAAAATCATGTCGTATTATGAAAAGTTTCCCCTTATCCGTTTACTGGAATCCGTCAATGAAACCGAATTTACAGAATACAAAAAAGTAGCTTCTAAAATTTTCAACCCGGTTATCCTTTTGAAAATGGAAGGAAAAAATGATGAAATAAAAAGAATAAGCGACAATCCGGCATTGCGTTCTGCAGACAATGAATTATTGCAGGAGCTATCCTTTTTTTCAGTTTATATGCATGGTACCAAAAAAGGAATATTGGGCGCTGATGAAGAACTAAAAGTTGAGGGGATGAGGTTAATTGATTATTTACAAAAAGAATATCATCTGGAGTAACTTTTGAAGAACAGGCGGGACATTCAGTCAACTGGTAAAAAACCGTTGAAAGTAGATGGCAGCGTAAGGATATCAAAAAATATATTTGGATCAGCGGGTATTATAGCAAAACGGTTTGGGTTATAAAGAAGAACAATTAGGGGGGCTGATAACCGTTTCTCGTCCTGAATAAAAACACTCTTCTACATTTGGGCACCAAAGCATTCCCGGACCGGCAAAGGGTTGGCCTAACGGCAGATTACAGGTCTCTGTCACTCTGTGTTAAAAAACCACAAGGGCTTTAGTAATGTTTTTTTAACACAGAGTGACAGAGGTTGGCGGAGGGTTTTTATTTTTTTCCGCAGTTCATATGTTTGAGAGGACACAGAATCTGCGGAGAAGTAAAATTTCACTATTTAGTTGCGCTAAAACCAAATTAAATTTTATATTTATACTACAACAGTAACCCCTGCATTTTTAACGGGTTGATAAGGTCATTCTTACCGGCCACAATTACTGTTGGTATGCTTACTATAGTATTAAAACCTTTTCACCACAGTGGTGAAGAATGTATTGGTATTTACTTTACCAGGAACAACGCCATTACTGAAATTGTAAAAACTGTGCCGCATACCAAATGGAGCCGCACGCATGACTGTTGGTATATTGCCTGCAAAAAAGAATACTATGTCTTACTGGCAAAAGCGTTCGAGAATAAAGCGAATGTAGAAACCGCTATATTAAAAACCTATTTACAACAGCGAAAGGCATTGGTGCCGGTAACACAAAAAATGATCCCCCCCGCTACTACTACCATGCTATTGCAGTTTCCACTTAATGAGGCGAATCTTACTGCCATAGTAAAGTTCCGCGATATGCTTATTTTGAAAGGATACAGTTCAAATACGATAAAGAATTATTGTAATGAATTTCACCAATTACTTCGAATATTGGGAGATAGGTTTGTGAATGACCTGAAGAAAGAACACATACTATCTTACTTACTCTGGTTATTGGAAAAGCGGGGGTGCAGCGAAACCAAAGTACATACCTCGGTTAATGCGATTAAATTTTATTTTGAACAGGTATTAGACAGGCAAAAGGAATTTTACGATTTACCCAGGCCCAAAAAGCCATTCAAATTACCGTCGGTATTGGCAGAAGAGGAAGTGCTTCAATTGATACAACAGGTAAAGAATACAAAACATAAAACCATTCTAATGGCGGGTTATGCCGGAGGATTAAGGGTAAGTGAAATTATTCATTTAAAAATAAATGATATAGACAGTAAACGAATGATGATTCATATACATGGAGCCAAAGGAAAGAAAGACCGGATGGTTCCGCTCTCCAAAAAATTACTGGAGGCCTTAAGAATGTATTACCTAGCCTATAAACCAAAAGAATACATTTTCGAAAGCCCCTCAGGCGGCAGCTACAGTGCCAGGAGCGCACAAAGTATTTTACAAGATGCCAAAAAAGAGGCAGGCATTACCAAGAAAGGGGGTATTCACATGTTAAGACATAGTTATGCCACCCACTTAATGGAGAGTGGTACAGATATTAGGATTATACAGGAATTGTTAGGTCATAACAGTATTAGAACCACGATGCTATATACCCATGTGAGCAAAAAAGACCTGGGTAGAATTGAGAGTCCGTTAGACAAACTGAAATGGTGAGCCTTGCGTTTTTTGAGTAGATACAAGAACCATATCCAATGCCATCTACCCAAGAAACGCAAATGTTTTGTATTGAAAAT
>JANXUL010000179.1 GCA_025356235.1 Bacteroidota bacterium | reverse complement strand
TGGAGCAATGCCATGAAACTGCAGAAAGGTTTGAAAGAAAGAGGGTTTGATATTGGCAATACCAATACCATGGTTACGCCTGTTTATATGAAAGGTGGTGTAGAAGAAGCAACAGCCATGGTAATGGACCTGCGTGAGAACTACCATATTTTCTGCTCCATTGTAGTTTATCCCGTGATACCGAAAGGGCATATCATTTACAGGTTAATTCCTACTGCTTCACATACTGATCTGGATATTGAAGAAACGCTGAAAGCATTCACTGAAACGAAAGCGAAGCTGGATGCAGGTGCGTATAAGGCAGAGATGATTCCCGATATGGCAGAAGCGTAAAAGAAGTCATTGGAAATATTTCTAAAAAATGATCTAATAGCTATAGATAAAATTAGCCGCAAATCCACAAGGTATAATCTGCGAATCTGCGGCTAAGAAATAAAAAAAATGTATTACAATTTTTTGATCAGGTCACTGGCCTGTTTCACATAATCATCATTCTTTGCTTCGGTAGCAACAGTGATACATTTTTCGGCACTGGCTTTAGCCGCAACTTTGTCACCCATATCGCGCTGGATTTTTGCCTGTTGCAACAGCAGCCAAAAGGCTTTTGGATTAGCCTGAATAGCTTTATTCACATTAGCCAAAGCTTTGTTCATATCCTTATCCCACTCATAATAAAATGTAGCGGCAGAGGAATATACCGCCGGGTTCACTGTTTCAACGCTCAATGCTTTTACTACCTGGGCACGGATACGGTCTTTCACATTAATGCTCATTGGGATACGAACAGCTGTATGGCCCCACATAATATTCAATTCGCAACTTTCCGCCATTACATTCGCAAATTGCATGGTGAAAGTTTCTATATCCATACCTGTTTTCTCTGCCTTCACTTTAAAACGGTTAACGTCTTCACTTTCTTTATAGCCATCTGTTCCCCAATTGCCAAGGCCTTTGTTTATAACGATCTCCCAATATTCTTTGCCTGGTATCGTGTATAAAACATAGGTGCCGGTATCTAATAATTTACCGCCCATCATCACTTTATCGCTGAACACTATGCGGGTAGCTGCATTGGCACCGGTGCGCCATAGTTTACCAAGAGGGGCGAGGTCACTATTCTCTTTCAACAGGCTCCTGCCTTTGATACTTGGGCGCGAATAGGTAAGTTCAACTGATCCAACACCGAATTCCTGCGTGATTTTTTGTGTAGGACTGGGCGCCGGCATTTTGATCTGTGCAAAAACTGTCATGCTGCAAAGGGTTGCCGCCAGTAAAAAGATTTTTCTCATAGGGTACTTGTTTAAGATGTTTAAGAGGATCAAATCTACATCTTTTTCCAACGGGACGCTAAAGCAGCCTGAAGGAAAATGGAAAGACATAAAAGAAGATTGTATAAATAAATACCAACCGGGCATTTAACGTTCAGGTCGCTTTAGCGTACCGACCGTTAAATGCCGGATGAAACCGTTGTAAGGTATCCCTTAAAAAATCCCTATCGAGGTGCGTGTATATTTCGGTTGTAGTAATACTTTCATGCCCGAGCATTTCCTGAACGGCCCGAAGGTCGGCACCGCCTTCTACCAGGTGTGTGGCAAAAGAATGCCGGAAAGTATGGGGCGATATATTTTTAGTGATGCCTGCTTTTAAGGCCATGTTTTTAATAATATAAAAAATCATAACCCGGCTAAGGGTGGTTCCCCTTTTATTGAGAAAAAGGATATCCTCAAAACCGGTTTGGATGGATTGGTGTACACGGATATTTTCTTTATAGAGCTTAATATATTTCACTGCATCACTGCCAATGGGCACAAGCCTCTCTTTATCCCCTTTACCAATTACACGGATGAAACCTACATCCAGGTATAAACAGGATATTTTCAGGTTCACCAATTCACTTACCCGCAGTCCGCTGCTGTACATGGTTTCAAGTATGGCTTTATTGCGACTTCCATCGGGTGTGCTTTGATCCAGTTGCGCGATTACCGTTTCTATTTCTTCGAACGTTAAAACATCGGGTAGTTTTCTACGGGTTTTAGGTGCTTCCAGTAAAGTAGATGGATCTGTTTTAGTAATTTGTTCTATCAGGCAAAACTTATAAAACCCGCGTATGCCCGAAATGATCCTTGCCTGTGAAGTAGCGGTCATACCCAATTCACCCACCCATTTTACAAATTGCTGAAGATCCTTCAACTCAATTTCTGAAGGTGATTTTAGGGTATTGCTGATCTGTAAATAATCCGTAAGTTTCCCTACATCATGCAAATAGGCTTCCACCGAGTTATCACTAAGTGATTTCTCTAAGCGGAGATAAGCTTTGTATCCTTTTTTATAAGCTTCCCACATGGAGGATTGGGGATATATATGAATGAGGAAATCGGGAAATTTTGGAATTGAAGGCAAGGTACACGATATTGCGATTTCAAAATTTCCCAATTTCAACATTTCTCAATCGCCCTAATGCAAGTCAGTCTCCGTTCGTTCAAACAAAAGGTCCGTTATCATCAGAAAAAATTCAAACGTTATTTGGGAAAGATAGAGAAGAACCCGCCACGTGACTTAGATATCATTGCCGCTTCTATTGATGCGGAAGTATGGAAAGAAGTGGATTGCTTAAGCTGTGCCAATTGTTGTAAAAAAATGACACCAACATTCAAAGCTGCCGATATCAAAAGAATTGCCGCACACTTTAAAATAAGCCCGCTGGAGTTCAGGGAGAAATGGTTGAAATTTGAAAAATCAGATGGCGACTGGGTAAATAAAACACAACCCTGCCAGTTTTTAAACCATACTACGAATATGTGCAGCATATATGAAGTTCGTCCCGCTGACTGCGCAGGGTTTCCTTACCTCAAGAAAAAGAAAATGTCGGAATATATACATGTTCATCAGCAGAATATCGAGTACTGTCCAGCCACTTATAAGATGGTTGAGAAGATGATGGAACGTATATAATTTTATTGTGAAGGGGTAATTACCATTTTGGAGAAATGATGAGAAGCGATGGTGAAACCTTTATTCAGGTATAGCCTGTGGGCATCATAGCGTTGATGGCCCGAATCAAGGGTGATTACTTTATACCCATTTTGTTTGGCCAGCTCGGTTACATGGTCTAAAAGCTTACTCCCATATCCTTTGCCTCTAACTTCGGGCAGGGTAGAAAGATCATCGATATAAAAATGTTTACCGTTAAAAGTGAACTGTAAGTACCGGAAGCCAATGATGGATACAGCATACCCATTTTCCCCTTCAATAAATGCCAGTTGGTACCCTTCTGATATCATTTCTTTAATGGCAGGCAGAAAATTATTTTCTAAAAGATGCGGTCGGAGTTCTTTCAGGGCTTTCCAGCATTTAAGAATATCTGTATCGGTAACAACTGTTTGTATTATCATGGGGTGAATTGTTTTATAACCCAAATTTTTTAAGCCAGAAGGTTATCAAAATCCAGGCCTCAGATTATTATGTAATTGATCACATGCTTTAGCATGTGATCAATATTTTGGCAGCTATTAAAAATACACATCTTCAATCATAAATATCTCTTTTACTTCCTCATTAATCAAGGTAATTGCCAATACATCAAACTGGATGTATTTCCATTCCGGGTGCTGGTATTGGTACTCTTCGGCAACATTTTTCAGGTTAGACATTTTGTCGCGGGTAATGCTTTCTTCCGGCCGCCCATAGCGTAGCGATTTACGGGTCTTTACTTCAATAAAATGCAGGAACCGGCCTTTTGTGGCAATAATATCAACCTCCCAATGCCGGAAACGCCAGTTTCTTTCCACCATTTTATAGCCATTTTTTACCAGGTAAACGGCTGCTATTTCCTCACCTTTATCGCCGGTAGCTTTATTATTGTTCATGGCTTAGGAATATTCCGTTAAAAATAGCTATCCATACAAGATATTTTTCTTTTACACGTTATAGGAAAATACGCGTAAATAATACGGTGATGGAATTGACAGAAAAGATATACAAACTAAAAGGCAAACTGCTTCAGTATGCATGGGGGGGATATGAATTTCTTCCTACCTTTTTAGGCGTACCCAATCCTGACCACAAACCTTTTGCCGAATACTGGATGGGGGCACACCCTTTGGCACCTTCTGAACTGCTAACACCCAAGGGCCCGGTTTCTTTGTACTCACTGATTCAGGAGGATCCGGACCGTATACTCTCAGAAAAAGTAACTAAACGTTTTGGAGAACTGCCTTTTCTGTTGAAAGTGCAGGATGTGCGGGAAATATTATCTATCCAGGTGCATCCCAGTAAGTCTGAGGCTGAAAAAGGATTCGATAGGGAAGAAGCTGAGGGAATACCTATCAATGCACCATACCGCAATTATAAAGACAGGAACCATAAGCCGGAAATGCTGGTGGCATTAAGTGAGTTTTGGCTGCTGCATGGTTTCAGGCAAAAAGCAGACATTGAACATATTTTGGAAGATGTGCAGGAATTAAGGGTATTCATCCCTTATTTTAAGCGGGAAGGCCTGAAAGCTTTGTACCAGTTCGTTATGGAAATGGAGCAACCGGAAATCAATGCCCTCCTCACTAACCTGATCAAACGGGAAATACGCAGGAAAAATGATGGTGAACTAACCAAAGTCATGCCCGGCTGGTGGGTAGCCAGGTTATACGAAGGCAGGGAAGAGATTGGCGATATTGACAGGGCGATATTCTCTATTTATTTCTTCAATATTGTAAAAGTTAATCCGGGGGAAGGTGTATTTCAGGGTGCAGGTGTACCACATGCTTACCTGGAAGGACAAACCATTGAATTAATGGCCAACAGCGATAATGTGTTAAGGGCCGGGTTAACCCCCAAACATGTTGATGTGCCAGAGCTGATGAAACATACTTTATTCGAAAGCATCGTGCCCAATATTATGCATGGCACTACCGTGCAAACAGGCGAAAAAATATACTACTGCCCGGTGGCTGATTTTGGCATTGCTAAAATTGAATTATCCGCAACACTTTCCTATTCGAATAAGGCCAGCTCTTTAGAAATTATTATTGTAACTGATGGAGGGGCTGTGATTAATAACAGCGTGGTTTTGAAAAGGGGAGAAGCAGTAGCCATCCTGCCGGATGAATCCTATACCATAGAGGCTTCAGGCGATGCTACCATGTTCAAAGCCTTTGTGCCGGCCCTCGCATAGGCTTATTCACAACATGAGGAAAATTGAATCGGCTGTAATCCATTTAACGCTTATTTTTGCGATTGAAATATGAATCAAATGAAAATCAACAGACCACTGGTAATTTCTCTTGTTTTAATGATTTTGGTAACTGCTTTGTACCGGATACTTCCTAACCGTCCATGGGGTTTTGCACCACAGATAGCCATTGGCCTGTTCAGCGGCGCCCTGTTTGTAAATGATAAGAAATGGGCATTTGCATTGCCCCTATTGTCTATGTTTATTTCTGATCTGTTGTACCAGGTTTTATATATCAACGGACTCACCATCATCATGGGCTTCTACGATGGACAGTGGGTAAACTACCTGTTGTTTGCCGGCTTAACCTGCTTTGGTTTCCTGATAAAGAAAAGTAAAATCAGCAATGTGGTCATTGCAGCATTGGCGGCTCCCACTACTTATTTTCTGATCTCAAATTTCCTTGTATGGGCAAGTGACCGTGGGTTTGGATTGAACCGCCCTAAAACCTTTACTGGCTTATTGCTTACTTATGGTGACGGATTGCCTTTTTATAAGAACAGCCTGTTGGCAACCGTAGTTTTTTCGGCTGTCTTATTTGGTACTTATTATTTAGCCAAGAACTATTTTAGTAAGAAGCAGTTAGCATAACTACCCAGATATAAAAGAAAGTTAAGCTGCAGATGCGCAGATTTTATTTTAATAATCTGCGCATCTGCGGCTTATTTTATGCATTTTCAAATGTATTTTCAATAATCTATTAAGCTAAAGCCAATTCTGAAAACCAATAGTTCTGATGCTGTAAAGTTCGAAGGGTATTTATAGAAATCCTTTTCGAAAACAAAGGGCAGTTTAGTACAAGAGTATGAAACTCACCGTTTTCTCCGCAGGCATCTATGCCCATTGCTTCGAGTTCGGCTACTAATTCCAGGGTTATTTTCTTTCCCAAAAATCTTTCCCCCATTATGGTATTGCAACTCACGATAATGGTTTCAATGCCATTAATGATCATTTGTATTACCAGCTCTTTCCTGTTTTGCTGCCAGAGAGGTAACAGGGCAATTAGTCCTGAATGCCCACATACTTTTTCTTCCCAGTCGCGGTGGGGTTGAAGATCAATATCGCCGAAAACTGCATGGGATAGTTGATATTGTTCTTTTAACAAAGTAAGTGCATGGGTAAATTTTGTTTCATATTCCTGCCAACTGCTGCTGATCAGATGAATAGGTAAGCCAGCCGCTTCAGCTTGTGCTTCTAATATAGCTGTGGGTATGCCATGACTACGGGATATCTTACCTGCTTCATTAAGTACATTCAGTAAAACCTTTGGAGTATAATTTTGTTGGATGGATTGCATGAAAGCAAAACAACTGTCTTTTCCGCCACTCCAGCTGCATAAGGTAGATCCGTGATTCATTGAATGGGAAAGTAATTTTTGGAAATGAGTTGATGTTTTTTAAACACATAGCTATATATGACCTGGTTTATTACATATGCCCATGTAGTCAAAAAAAAAAGTTTCAGCTATTCTCTGCTTCATATACCTTATCAATTAATAAATGCTTTCCGTCTGCCGCAGCTGTGGCCAATTCATCACAGCGGTTATTCATTGCGTTATCCGCATGTCCTTTTACCCACACAAAACGGACCTTGAAATTTTTGGCAATAGCATGGTATTGAAACCAGAGATCTTTATTTTTTTTGCCGCCTTTGAAATCGGTCTTGATCCAGTTATCCAACCATTTTTTTTCAACGGAGTTTACTATATACTGGCTATCGGTGTAAATGGTTACAGGAATATTTTTTTTGGTGAGTGATTGTAATGCAACGATCACAGCCAGCAGTTCCATGCGGTTATTGGTGGTGAGCCGGTAGCCGGCAGAGAGCTCTTTTTTTGTATCGCCCCAAATCAATACCGCGCCGTAACCCCCCGGGCCGGGATTACCCCTTGCCGCGCCGTCTGTGTATATAAGCAGATGATGTTGTTGATGCATGGGGTGGGTAGTTTTGTGAAAGCTGAATTGTGAGTAGTGAGTGGAGGATACGGGATTCTCACAATTGTCTACTCACTATGCTCTTTCACTATAAAAAATATTCTCCTTTCATATACAATACAGCTTTCCCCGAAATGGTAACACGGTCGCCACGGGAGCCGCACCATAGATGGCCTTTTCTTTTGGAGAGCTGGATGGAAGTCATATCTGTTTTGTTCAGTTCTTTTGCCCAATAAGGAATTAAAGTAGCGTGCGCGGAACCGGTAACGGGGTCCTCGCCAATAACAGAATTAGGCACAAGAAAACGGCAAACAAAATCCGACGCATTTCCTTTGGCAGTAATAATGATACCCAATGTATCTACTTTATTCAGAAAATTATAATCAGGTATTACGTTCTGAATTTCTTCCTCGGAATTGTAAACCAGGAAATAATCCCTGGATTGAAGTACCTGTGCCGGCTGAATATTGAAACCTTTTAATAAGTTATCCGGTGCGGTGCAGGCAATGGGCATTCTTGCCGGGAAATTCATTTCGAGCAGGTTACTTTTTTTAACTACGGTTAGTATACCACTGTTGGTATGAAATTGTATCGTATCGGAATCATGTCCTAATTCATTAAAAATAACAAAAGCTGTAGCCAAAGTAGGGTGGCCAGCCAGATCCATTTCCACTTCGGGTGTAAACCATTTCAGGTTGTAACTAGCATCTGCATTCTTAACAAAAAAAGCAGTCTCGGATAAATTATTTTCATTAGCCAGTTTCTGCATCAGTTCTGTAGGCAGGAATTCCTGTAAAGGACAACAGGCTGCGGGGTTACCACCGAATACTTTATCGGTAAAAGCATCTACAGTGTATATCAGGTAACTCATTTATTTTATTTTTTGAAATGACAAAGTAACGGGAATTGGATGATTCGCTGATTGCGAATTATGCGTGAAATGGGTTATCCCTGTAATATTTTCCGTACAATTAATAATTTGGTGACTTTGATTTTTTTGCCACCCTGCTAATTATCTCATAACATTGTTGGTTGCCTGACCAAACAACGGCGAAGAAATAACAGGTTAAAATTTAATAGGCAGCTCTGCTGCTGTATAATCATCCAGTTTATCAATGTGCAATACAGTACTCGTATTATCGTTATTGGGATGATACATGGGGCCAAACCTGGCGCCATACACAAATTCCTCATATCTGTAAGAAGCCCTCGAAACAACGGTATTGGAGAAGCTTTCGTCAAAGCCCTGCACAAAAATGAGTAATTCGGCCTGTGAGCTTTCAATATCTTCTTTACTAAATCCAAATAATGGCTTTCTTCATTGATCATATGTACCAATGTCCAGTTGGCAGTCATGGTAGTGGCTTTGGCAATATCCAAAGGCATATTAAAGAATTTGTTTTTCATCTGTCCATCTTCCTGGATCTTAAGGGCCAGGGTTACTTTGGCTTCTACATTCAGCAGGTAGTTTTTAGTATAGGGTACCATTCTGAACATGACGGCTACCCCATCCCTGAAAGGAACAAAGAGAGCATTTTTACTGTAACGGATATAAGCCCTCGGCCTTGCAAAACGGCCATACAGTAAACCGGTTACCAGTGCAAAACTCATCAACCCGATCAATGCTTCAAGTGAAGCAGTAAGGCTGGCACTAAAACCAATAGGGTTGATCCTGCCATAACCTACTGTGGTAAAAGTCTGGGCACTGAAGAAAAAAGCTTCACCAAATTTTTCGGCATTATTAGATGCAACCATTCCTCCAAGGTGATTGATGCCAATGAATAAATACAGGCATGCGAAAATAAGGTTGATAGATACAAAAAACAGAATGATCACTGTTAGGAACTTCCATCTGGGCATAGATAATAACGAATGGTAAATATTCAGCCGCTGCCAGAATGGTAACCCCCGTGCTTCCATATTGGGCACACCGTTCTTATTAAAAAAACGCCCCCCACTAAGGGCTGTATTTGTGCCCAGCCCGGTTTCATTGTTAACCTGGGCTTTTCTATTTGGATTTTTTGACAACATGCTTAAAATTACAAAGTCTGAATTATAAATCACGAAGCAGACATACGAAATATGGGCTGAGATTTCACCTGAAATTCGTATCCTATCCCTCGTTCTTCGTACTTATCTTTGCGCCTTATGAAGAATATCAGGAATTTTTGCATTATCGCGCATATTGACCATGGTAAAAGTACATTGGCCGATAGGTTATTGGAACATACCAAGACCATTGGTTCGAGAGATATGATGAACCAGGTATTGGATGATATGGACCTGGAACGCGAAAAAGGGATTACGATTAAAAGCCACGCAATCCAGATTAACTATAGTTACAAAGGTGAGGAATACATTTTCAATTTGATTGATACCCCGGGCCATGTGGATTTCAGTTATGAAGTAAGCAGGGCCTTGGCGGCTTGTGAGGGAGCTTTGTTATTGGTAGATGCTTCACAAGGGATTCAGGCGCAGACAATCAGTAATTTATACCTGGCTATTGAAAATGATCTTGAGATCATTCCCGTGATTAATAAGATTGATATGGATGGGGCCAAGATACCGGAAGTGACTGACCAGATCGTTGACCTTATCGGCTGCAAGGCAGAAGATATTCTTTTGGCCAGCGGTAAATCCGGCATTGGTATTGAAGAAATATTACAGGCGATTATTGAAAGGATACCTGCCCCGGAAGGCAGTTACGATGCGCCCTTGCAGGCATTGATATTTGATAGTGTATTCAATAGCTTTCGCGGTATTATTGTTTATTACCGTATCCTGAATGGGGTATTGAAAAAAGGTGACAAAATACGTTTTGTAGCATCGGGCAGTGACTATTTTGCTGATGAAGTGGGGGTACTCAAATTGACTATGACCCCCAAGGAAGAAGTAAAAGCGGGCGATGTAGGCTATATCATCACAGGCATTAAAAACGCGAAAGAAGTAAAAGTAGGGGATACCATTACTCTTGCCAATAACCCTGGAGAAATGATCCACGGATTCGAAGAAGTAAAACCCATGGTATTTGCAGGCATATTCCCCGTAAATACGGATGATTTTGAAGTACTGCGCGATTGTATGGGCAAACTTCAGTTAAATGATGCTTCACTGGTGTTTGAACTCGAAACCTCGCAGGCACTGGGTTTTGGCTTCCGGTGCGGGTTCCTTGGTTTACTCCACATGGAAATCATACAGGAACGTTTGGAAAGAGAGTTCAATCAAACGGTCATCACAACAGTACCCAACGTAAGCTTTATCGCCTATACAACCCGTGGTGAAAAAATAACGGTCAACAACCCGGCGGAAATGCCCGACCCGGTTAAAGTTGCTAAAATTGAAGAACCCTTCATCAAGGCACAGATCATCACACAGCCAGATTATATCGGCAATATCATGACGCTTTGCCTGGGCAAGCGCGGGATCCTTATCAATCAAAGTTATTTAACGCCAACCCGGGTTGAACTTGTATTTGAAATGCCCCTTACAGAGATAGTTTTTGATTTTTACGATAAATTAAAAAGCTCCACCCGGGGTTATGCATCTTTCGATTATACCCCGATTGATTACCGGCAGGCAGATATCGTTAAAATGGATATCCTCTTAAACAATGAAAAAGTAGATGCCTTAAGTGCTTTGATACACCGTGCACGCGCGGAAGATTTTGGCAGGAGATTATGTGAAAAACTGAAAGAACTTTTACCTAAACAGCAGTTCCAGATAGCTATACAGGCTGCCATCGGCGCAAAAGTAATTGCCCGTGAAAATATCAGTGCCATGCGCAAAGATGTAACCGCCAAATGTTATGGTGGTGATATCAGCCGGAAACGCAAGCTGCTTGAAAAACAAAAAGAAGGTAAAAAACGCATGCGCCAGATAGGGAATGTTGAAATTCCGCAGGAAGCTTTTTTGGCTGTGCTTAAATTAGATTAGGTGGGTTTGGTTAAAGGGGTTAAAGAAATTAAATGGGTCTTTTTAACCCATTTAACTTCTTTAACCAAATCAAATCATCCCTTCCCTTTCTTAGTAGGCACCAGGAATTTATTATTACGTTGTTCCGCAGCTTCCCTGGTAGGATTCAGATTTGATCGCGGATCCACTTCTTTAATCACAGGAACATATGCCCATTTCCCATTCATCCAACGGAACCCCTCAAAAGTTCCCATTGGTATCAAAGTGTATTTAGCACTATTATCGCCAACTTCACTTACCAGGTGTGCAAAGGTGATCATATCCAGGTCTGGATCATAATTCATCTTCGCATTGGCATCTTTTTTAAACTCAACACAAAAACGGTAGGCTGGTTGTGCTGGCTTTAGATCATCGTTGGGATAGTTGAAATACCTGCCGCCGAATTGGGGTTGATTATTCTCATCGAAAGTCAAAACTTCAATCCATTTCTTGGTACTGCGTGCATCATTTTCATCATAACCAATAAGCGTATAGTAATTTTTATTGTTGAAAGTTTTGTGAACGATATTATAATATACCGCGCCGATCCATTGTTTATTTGACCTGACAGAATCAACCGGGTTATCGGTAAAAGCAGAATTATCGTACAAAGGAATAAGTTTTAAAGAACCGTCTTTTGTATGAAATTGAATAGCACCCTTTTGGCGATAATAACTGAAGTCTTTCATGATCTGCCAGGTGATGATGCGGAAGCTGCTGTCTGGTGCATACAACCTCGAAATGGTCTTTAATGAATCAAATGGATAGGAAAAAGAGTAAGGTACCTGTAAGGCCTTTACCAATGAGCGGGTAAAAAAACTGTCGGCCATTGCACGGCCGGCTGTTTCGGAGGCATTCACAATATCATTGGCATAATTGCGCATGTTTTCTTCCAGTTCTTTCAACAGCTGAACACTGGCCGATGGCTTTCGTTGTGCCTGAAGAGAGAGTAAGAAAAAACAGGAAATGACTGATATGTAAAAACGCCTCATGGTAAATGGGTTCAGATCTAAGTTACAAATATCCTATCCCGGAAAGGATTATTTGAGAAACGGGTAAAATTTAAGGTTTCATTAGTCTTAATGTATTGACACATTACTCATATCTCTGCGAAACCTCTGCCTCATGGGTTAAACATTTGAATTGGATCAGGGATAGGGTAATGTTTTATTTCACCGCAGCAGACGCAGAAAGATGATTTAACGCAGCGTATTCATTTATGCAGGTATACTTAAATTGCTTTTGCAAATGCCAGAAGGTCAGTAAACCGAAGATCGATCAATGGGTCTGGGTAGGGGGTTTCGGGGTGTGTGGTGGCCAGAAAAACAGTGTACATGCCCGCATTTCGTCCAAAACCCATATCGCTGATGCGGTTTCCGACGATGATGCTTTTGGATAACTCAATTTCTTCAAAATCATTTTTTGCCTGGAAAGCCATACCAGGATTGGGTTTCCGGTTTGGAGAATCATCAGCCAGGTCGGCACAATAATATACTTTGTCAATTTTGCCACCTGTTTTTTCAATCGCCGATAACATATTGGAATGTATATTGGTAAGGTCAGCAAGCGACATCAAACCTTTACCTACACCTTTTTGGTTGGTGGTAACAACGATCCTTTCAAAATACTTCGACAGGATGGCCATTGCTTCCAGTGTTGTGTCATAAAAGCGAAATTCGTTCCAGTCGCGGATATAATCATTGTCTTTATCGTGGTTGATCACACCATCCCGGTCTAAAAATAATGTCCAGCTTTTATTTATGTTTTTTAAGTCCAGCATGTTAAGCAATTAATTCTGTTTGTGCTTTCAAATAATCTTCGGGTATGCCAATATCAATAAAATAGCCCTCCTGTATCACTCCGAATATTTTTCTAGTGGTATATAATTTCTGGAGGTAATCTGTTTCGAATGAAAATTTATCAGGCAACCCTTCCTGCAGGAACGCTTCTGTATTCAGCACATATACACCGCCATTGATTAAACCTTTTTGGTAGAATTGTTTTTCCTTAAACAAGGCAATCCTGTAATCGGTATGTAATTCTACAATACCATACCTGTCAAAATTTTCCATAGTCTTCAATGCAAGGGTGCAATCTGCTGAATGCGAAAAATGAAAAGAAGCCTGCCTTGCAAGATCAATTTTAAAAATACTGTCTCCGTTCACCACTACTACATTTTTTTCGAAAGTATGCTTGCATGCAAATTGAATGGCACCGCCTGTTCCCAATGGTTCGGTCTCAATTACTATCTGATAATTTTTATTCGGCAAACAGGTTGAGAGAAAATGGGTGAATGCCTCAGATTTATAGCCCAATGAAAAGATAAATTTTTCAACTCCCTGCTTTTGTAAATGGTCAATCACAAAAGCAATAAATGGTTTCCCGTTTACCGGGGCCATGCATTTGGGAAGGTCGGGCACTGCACCGCGCAGCCTTGTACCCAGGCCACCTGCAAGCACTATGGCTTCTTTTACCTGCATTAACCGAATATTTTTGCTTCCACCAGTTCGCAAATAATATGGCCAACCAGTATATGGCTCTCCTGAATCCTTGGGGTATCAGTTGAGGGAACGTTTAGCAGGTAATCACAAGCATCTTTCATTTTTCCACCGCCGGCTCCGGTAAAACCAATAGTCACCACTCCTTTTTCCTTAGCTGTTGCAAACGCATTTAATATATTTTTTGAATTGCCAGAAGTACTCAATCCCACTAATACATCGCCTTCCACACAGGTACCATCAATAATCCTTGAATAGATAACATCATAACTGTAATCATTGGCAACAGCGGTTAAATAAGAACTGTTACAATGCAATGCTTCAGAAGGCAAAGCTTTTCTGTCTATATAAAACCTTCCTGAAAATTCTGCTGCTAGGTGTTGTGCATCAGCGGCACTGCCGCCATTACCACAAAATAAAACTTTGTTCCCTTTTTGAAAGGCAGTAGTTATCACTTCAATAACGGATTCGATTTTCTGTTGAAAATGTTCATCGGCCAGTAACTGGCTCTTTACTTCGATTGAAGCAGCGATAATTGACGAAATTTTTGTTTTCATATTTCTTTTCTATTGAATTGTCCAGCTTGTTAAACCATGCTGTGTAAATTGATAAGGGTTAACCCTGCCACCAAAGGTATTCAAGGTTTCGATAACCGGGTACCGGGTATTTTTAGGACAGTAAAATATCATAAAACCACCGCCCCCTGCACCGCTGATTTTGCCGCCGGTAGCACCGGATTTTTTAACTGCTTCATATATTTCTTCGATACTGCTGTTTGAGATATTGGCAGCCATATTTTTTTTCTGCCTAAAACCATAATCTAATATTTCCCCGATCTCATTCAACCTGCCAATCAGTAAAGCTTCTTTCATCATCTTTGCCTGTTCCTTTAACTGGTGCATGGCATCAATACTCTTGGCATTCTTTTCATTCACATTCCGTTGCTGCTCCATAATAATGGCAGCCGATTCACGGGTGGTGGATGTAAAATACAGCACCAGGTTGTTCTCCAGTTCGTTCAGGTAATCCTGCCTTATCCTGAGCGGGTTTACAATCACTTTATCATTGGCAGAAAATTCCATAAAATTAAAACCGCCAAAAGTGGCAGCATACTGGTCCTGCCTGCCACCTGCCAGTTGCAGGTCGTTCCGTTCAATTTCGTATGCATAATGGGCAATATCATATTCCCCCAAAGGCAGTTTTAACATCTCGGCAAAAGCACCGATAATGGCAACCACCAGGGTGGAAGAAGTTCCCAGGCCACTACCTGCGGGGGCATCTACAAAAGTGGATAATTTAAAACCGGTCATTTGAAAAGGATGGTCTTTCTGTATACGGTTATAAACCCCTTTCAGTAAATCCAGTTCGCCGGTAATGGGTAATTGATCGGCCCAATCAAAATGCTGCGTTTCTCTTTTATCTACTGATTGAATGATGATCTTTTTTTCATTGAGCAATTCAATGGTTGCATGTGCGTGAAGCGATAAAGTGGCATTCAGGATAGCCCCGCCAAACTGATCGCTGTAAGGACTCACATCTGTTCCGCCACCGGCCAATCCAATCCGTAAAGGTGCTTTGCTGCGATAGATCATTGATTGAAAATAATTTTACCGGGGTTCACCCGCCAGTTGCAGTATGGCTTCGGCTAATTTATGCCAGCTATACTTCTTTTTCTCCTCGCGAAGATGCGGTAAAAAAAAGTTTTCTCCTAATTCATACAACCGCATTATTCCGGTAGCAATACTTAGGGCATCGGGCTCAGTAACAATACCAACCTCGCCATCCGGCACAAGATCAGGTAACCCGCCCACATTGGTTACCAGCATGGGTTTCTCAAAATGATAGGCGAGGGGGGTAACGCCGCTTTGTGTGGCATTTCTATAAGGTTGTATAACAAAGTCAGCGGCACTTAAGTAATAGCGAACCTCACTGTCAGCAATAAAATCTGTTCGCAGGATAAGTTGTGAAGCAATACCCAATTTCGCGATCAGCTCATCAATATCTTTCCTGTTCTCATAAAATTCTCCCGCTACCAATAGTTTGATATTCGATTTCCGGATACGTTGGTCATTTATCGCTTCCAATAAAATATCCAATCCTTTATATTTCCTGATGAAGCCAAAAAATAAAATGATCTTTTCATTTTCCGGTAAAGCTAATTTTACCCTTGCTTCGTTTTTTGATACCGCTTCCCCAAAATTGTCATATAGTGGATGTACAATCCGTTGCGAAGGTTTTGAAGTAAATGCATGTAAATCGGTTCTTACTTTTTCACTCATCGTTACAAATGCATCTACAGGCTTCACAAAATATTGTGTGAAAGGTTTATCTCCCGGCCTGTGTTCGTGGGGTACTACATTATCAGCGATACAGATAATTTTTGTGAACCGGTTCTTTTTCACCCGTCTCAAAATAGTACCCAGGCACGGACCCATGAATGGCAGCCAGTAACGAACAATGACCAGGTCTGGTTTCAATGCCCGTAATTCATTACCCACTTTAAACCAGTTAAAAGGATTAACAGAATTAATGCAAGCCCTGATTTTAATTCCTTCAGGTGCGGGTTCCGAAGAATATTGGGTAGTGCCCGGAAAAATAAAACCGGGATATTGTAATGAGAAAGTGTAAATGGATGTATCGTATCCTTCTTCTGTAAACTGCCTTGCCAAACGTTCATCAAAAGATGCCAGGCCTCCGCGCAGTGGCCAGGCCGGGCCGATGATGATGAGTTTTTTCAACATACACAATTATTAATTACTACAGACCTGATTTTTCTTCAATCAAATACGTATTTCTTTCAGAAGCATTCCTGGCAATTAATTCGGCGATAAAACCGGTGAGGAATAATTGCATACCTATGATCATCGTTGTAAGTGCGATATAAAAACTTGGACGGTTAGTTAAAGCAAAATCAATAGCCACGAATTTCGCAATGACCAGGTAAATACTGGAGCCCAGTCCGATAAGGAAAAACAAAGTGCCAAGCAAACCGAAGAACTGCATGGGACGTTTTCCGAACTTACCTAAGAACATGATGGTTGCGAGGTCGAGAAAACCATTTACAAAACGTTGCCAGCCAAATTTAGTCACTCCATATTTTCTTGGGCGGTGTTCTACAACTTTTTCGCCGATCTTCTTAAACCCGCTCCATTTAGCAAGGATAGGGATGTAGCGGTGCATTTCACCATACACTTCAATACTCTTAATGACTTTTCTTTTATAGGATTTCAGTCCGCAATTAAAATCGTGCAGCTGGATACCCGAATTGGCACGGGCAACTGCATTAAATAATTTAGAGGGGATATTTTTGGTCAACGTGTTGTCATATCTTTTTTTCTTCCAGCCGCTTACCATATCATAACCATCCTCAACAATCATCCGGTGTAGCGCCGGTATTTCGTCGGGCGAGTCCTGCATATCGGCATCCATGGTAATGATCACATCCCCCTGTGCAGCTTTAAAGCCTTCATTCAGAGCGGCAGATTTACCATAGTTTCTTTGGAATTTGATGCCTTTGAAATTAGGGTTCTCTTTACCTTTTTTCTCAATAAAAGCCCAGCTATCATCGGTGCTGCCATCATCAATAAGGATCACTTCATACGACAGGCCATTTGCTGTAACAACAGATTCTATCCAGCTGCACAATTCCGGTAAGGATTCATCCTCATTAATTAATGGAACAACGATTGATACATCCATAAAGCAATATTATTCGGCAAATTTTTCTTCTTTCCTGATTACCAAAGCTATTAGCAGTGATTTAACAAAATTCCATACAATTGCTAAGCCAAGACCCAGAAAAACGGTCTTAAACGTTGTTTGCTTGGCTTCACTATCCATTTTTTTCATTGCATCCTCTACCTGTTGATCTGAAGCTCCGAATTTTTGCATCATCTTAAGGGCTTTTTCTCTGCTGATCTCAAAAACTTTCGCTGTAAGGTCATGATCTAAAAAATTATACAAAACATAATTACCCACCGCTTCTGTTAAAGCGATAATGAGATAAGCAACAAATGCAAATTTCAGGGCATCTTTAAACGGTAACAGGTTGTCGTTAGCCTTTCTTAATTTCAGCCCCATAACGATTAAAATAATAATTACATAAGGGATAAAACTACTTATACCGATAACAGAAACAAAGGTTGCGGTACTACCTATACCCCAGGCACCAAAATTGATCAGCAGGAAAAGAAGACCACCAATAATGCCATATTTAACTCCTTCGTTTACTACGTTTACTTTCATAAAATGGTGTTTAATAGTTAATTGATAATTGGATTTCCTTTATTGATAATTCCCAAAACCTTACCAGCCAGTTCCCTTTCTAAAAAAGGGGTATTGGATGATTTGGTTTTAAGCTGCTGCCTGTTCAGGTTCGTTATTCCCTCCCTGGTAAACAGGGTAAGTTCTGCTTCTGCACCTTCACTGATATTAATAACGGGTAAATTAAAAATATTACGGGCATTCAATGAAAATAATTTTACCAAACGATCCGGCGTTAATTCCGGAAGCAGGTGATTGACTACTGCGAAACTGGTTTCAAGCCCGGTCATACCGTTTTTGGCATATTCAAATTCACAGGTTTTGTTATCCCAATCCTGCGGTAAATGATGTGAAGCGATACAATCTACCATACCATTTAGTACCGCATCCCTTAATGCCAGCATATCATGTTTGCCCCTGAGCGGTGGGTTTACTTTCAGATTCGTATCATACGTTTGCAAATCCTCATCACAGAAAAAAAGATGGTATGGGGTTACACTGCAGCTAATGGCCAATCCTTCTTCTTTAGCAGCCTGGATGAACATAAGGCTGTTTTGCGTAGAAACACCGGTAATATGCAGTTTGGATTGTGTATATCGAAGCAGGTCAATATCCCTTTTAATAATTACTTCTTCTGCAAGTGCAGGTATACCCGGTAAGCCAAGCCTTGTTGAAATGACTCCTTCATTAATCAAACCACCTGCACCGATGCTTTTATCCAACGGCACCTGTATTACCACTCCATCAAAAGCTTTTACATACTGCAATGCTTTTAAAAAAAGGCCGGGCGATTGTACCGGGTTCAGACCATCAGAAAAAGCAATGGCACCGCTGTTTCTCATGTCGTACATTTCTGCAAGGTCTTTTCCCTCATTATTTTTAGTAACGGCACCCAAAGGGTGAATGGTAACCGGAAATGACCTGGATTGCTGGCTGATATATTCTACCTGCGTTTTACTGTCAACCACCGGTTGGGTATTGGGTAGTACAAACACCCGCGTAAAGCCACCTGCGGCCGCTGCTGCAGCCCCGGTTTCAAGGGTTTCTCTGTATTCAAAGCCGGGATCACAAAAATGGGAAAAAATATCTACCCAACCGGGTGATACGGTTAATCCTGCTGCTTCAATAATTTCATTAGCCGGTTCAGTAATATGGGCGGCAATTTTTGAAATATGCAGCCCATCAATTAAAATATCTGTAACCTGGCCATTGAAAGGTGAATTAGGATCGGCAATGCGGGCTTGCCTAACTAGTATCTTCATGTAGCAGTTATAAAATTTTCTGCAATATAACCTGAATTTTTCTTTTCCCTCCTATATTTGCAGCCCTGGGTTTAGAATAACAGATAACAGGCCAAAGATGGGGTAATTCATCTGTTTCCGGTATCGTTGTCTTTCACGGGATACCTTGTAAATTCGGGACGTAGCGCAGCCCGGTAGCGCACACGTCTGGGGGGCGTGGGGTCGCAAGTTCAAATCTTGTCGTCCCGACAAGTAAAGCAAAAAAGCTTTTACTCCATAAAACGAGTAGAGGCTTTTTTATTGCCCATAATTCACTGCGTAAGAAATTTTATTCCATTCCATCCCTTTAATTGCTTAATAACAAGCTATTTAGCCTTTGATGCTGTATTTATGAAAATTTATTAATCAAATTCAATGCATTTTAACTGTCCGATTATTATACATAAAATGAGAAAGTGTGCAAATATAAACGTTAAAAAAATTGTTACATTTATGTGTTAGTAGCAATATTAAATGACAACAATACCTGCTAACTAAAAATTGACAATAATGAAATATTTTATATCACTGTGTTTACTCTTACTATTTCAATCATCCATTTTTGCACAGAAACCAAGAGCAAGAGATATTGGAATCCCTTTTAACGGCATTACCGGTAAGTTTAATGCAATAACAGATGTAAAAGGCGTTGAAGTTGGTTATAGCACCATCATTTCAGGACAAGGCAAAAACATCAGAGGAAAAGGACCCGTTAGGACAGGGGTTACAGCAATTTTGCCAAGAGGTAGAAACAATAACCCAGTTTTTGCAAATTGGTATTCGCTGAATGGAAATGGAGAAATGACAGGAACTACCTGGATAACCGAATCAGGTTTCCTGGAAACACCAATAATGATAACCAATACCAATAGTGTAGGTGTTGTTAGAGATGCCGTATTGAAATGGTTTGTAAAAACAGGTTGGTATAAAGAAGATTTTTGGTACACTTATCCTGTTGTTGCAGAAACCTATGATGGTTTTCTAAATGACATTTATGGCTTTCACATAAAAGAAAACAATGCCTATGAAGCATTAGATAGTGCTAAAACGGGGCTATTAAAAGAAGGGAATGTTGGAGGAGGCACCGGAATGATGTGCTTAGGATTTAAAGGTGGTACAGGAACATCTTCCAGGATAATAAAAATTAAAGACTCGACTTATACAGTTGGTGTTTTAGTACAATCAAATTTTGGGGCTAAAAAGAATTTTACGATAGCAGGCGTACCTATTGGAAAAGAATTAAAAGATACAATGAATTATGAATTGAAAGCAGCTCCATCTTACAGGCAAGAAGGTGACGGCTCAATTATAGTTGTTGTTGCAACGGATGCGCCATTGTTGCCACACCAGTTAAAAAGAATTGCTGCAAGAGTTCCGATTGGTGTAGGAATAGTTGGCGGCCGCGGCGAAAATGGTTCAGGCGACATATTCATTGCCTTTTCTACTGCTAACCCATCGGCTTTTCAGAGAAAAGATTTTACGAGGGTTGACGAATTACCCAATGATTTAATCAACCCCTTGTTTGATGCGACCGTTCAGGCAGTTGAAGAAGCCATTATAAATGCTATGGTAGCTGCGGAAACAACAGAAGGCATAAACGGCAACAAGGCATATGCGCTTCCCCATAACTTAGTGATTGACTTATTAAAAAAGTATAACAGGATAAAGTAAAATATATAGTAACCAACAGGCAGACGGAATAACAAGAAGTATTTATAATTCTATGGTGCTTAGGTTCGGGGCAACGGAATTCTATTTCTCAACAACACCAAACCCTCTTCGTCAGACTGTGAAAAAACTATCTTTCTCAATATAATTGGTTGGTATAATTTCTTGTAAAGCTTATATCGATTGATTTAAGCGGCCTTTTGAAAAAATAATGTGTGGCGGTATGAAAAAAATGAGGCCTTGTTTTGGCTGTAAATCATTTTGATAAACCCCTTTTTTATGGCACAGACTACTTTACTGTAATCTGGTTGCCAGTTTTGGATCGTTTCAAGCATTTTTTCGAAGCCCAATATGTTTTTTGTTCGCAGAAAGTTGTAACAAAACATAATCAGGTTCATTTAACCATTTACTTTTTGAAGGCCTTTAAGTAAAGTGTAAATCCAAAATGTCTTTTTATCGTTCCAAACGGATGCTCAACTATTGCCTGCCGACGTTTGTAGTAATGTGGATTCTTTTTGATATTGTTATTATTCAGATCTACTGCATCCTGGTATTCGCTTCGATGAATTATACGCTTGGGTAGTTTGGTACATTTACTTTTTAAAGCACAACCTTTGCAGGCATCCGTTCGATAAGTTTTAAAACGGTAGCTGGTTTCATTAGCCTCGCCTTTTTTATTGTGCCAGGTACCTAATGATGAAAGTACTGCACCTGTTGGGCAGGTGTAGGTATCCCTTGCTTTATCATAATCAAAACTTTCGGAT